>JAJFJB010000080.1 GCA_021774435.1 Alphaproteobacteria bacterium | reverse complement strand
GGAGGGACAACCACCGCTTGACCTCGAACTCGGTCTTTTGCCTAAAACGGCGATTGTGAATGATATCGTTTATGTCCCGCTGGAGACCAATCTTCTGGCGCGCGCGCGCGAACGTGGAAATCAAACAGTCGATGGTCTTGGTATGTTGCTGCATCAGGCAAGACCAGGGTTTGAAGCCTGGTTTGGCGTGCAACCGGATGTCACGGAGGCGCTCCGAACATTTGTTTTGAAAACGTAACGTTTAGCGCGTCAATCTTATCCAGTGATTTATGGTTCGGCAAATTGAGCCTTCAGATGTTAATATCCGGCCCTGCCTTCCGAACATTTTTCGAGGATAAGATTTTTGAGTTTGCGCGAAATTGTTTTGGATACCGAAACAACGGGTCTTGATCCGAGTAGGGGCGACCGGGTCATCGAAATCGGTTGCGTCGAACTAATCGATCATATGCCGTCTGGCGAGACGTATCAGCAATACATAAATCCGGAACGCGATATGCCAGCCGAATCATTTCGGATTCATGGCCTCTCAGAAGCATTCTTGAGTGACTATCCGTTGTTTGCCGAAATCGTCGACGGCTTCCTCGATTTCATCGGTGATGACAAGCTTGTCATTCATAATGCTGCATTTGACATAAAGTTTCTTAATGCCGAGCTGGACCCGCTTGGGTTTTCGCCAATTCCGATGACGCAAGCGATCGACACCGTGCAAATTGCCCGGTCGCGGTATCCCGGCGCCAGCGCCAGCCTGGACGATTTATGCCGCCGGTTCGGTGTCGACAACACATCGCGGACGTTGCACGGCGCGCTTTTGGATTCGAGCTTGCTCGCTTCGGTTTACATCGATCTGATTGGCGCCCGCGAGCCTGGGTTCGATCTTGCGGCGCAGGATACTGGTTCCGTTATCGAAATGAAAAAGCACCGGGACCGCGCCGTCCGTCCGGCAAGGCCGCATGAACCGAGCGCTGTAGAATTGGAAGCCCATGAAGCCCTTATCGGCCGTATTTCGGACTCGATCTGGACGAAGCCTTAATCGCCGTCGTTTATGCGATGTCGGTTTCCGCGACAGACGCCTTCAGATGCTCCTGATAAAGCTTATTGAAATCGATCGGGCTCAACAGGAGTGGCGGAAATCCGCCATCCCGAATTGCGTCGGCGATAACAGCGCGGGCGAAGGGAAATAGTTGGCGCGGCACTTCGATCATTAGCGCCTGCTTCATAATTTCCGGTGTCGCGCCTTTAACCTGGCAAATACCGGCATAGGCCAGCTCGGCGACAAAGACTGTTTCGCCATCGTTTTCGGCGTTTATTTCAATGCTCAAAACGACTTCATGAATATCTTCACCGACTTCGTTTGCCTCAACGTTGAAATTGGCGTTCACGTTGGGCTGCTTCATTTGGCTCATAAAGATCTTCGGCGAGGACGGGCTCTCGAAGGAAAGGTCCTTTACATATTGCTGAGCAATACCCAGCGATGCTGTACCGGGCGCGGCGGCGCCTTCACTGTTGCTGGTATCGGTCATGCCTGTGATCCTTTCAAAAAGCCCGCACTAAAGAGAGCGGCTGGCTAACACACATCCGTTTCAGACACAACTGTACCGCCACCGGGATGTGCGGCGGAGGGGTCGAATTGCAGGATCGTGCAGTTTCCGACCCGATGTCCCGTAAGGGTGCGAATAAATCCCCAATGGGTAACAACGGCGGTGCCCCGCCAGTCACCGCTTTCTTCCATATGCGACCGAAACTTCCGGCCCCGCAAATCGAGCGCTTCTTCACTTTCTTCAAGTGTCGGCCACCAGGTTTCCTCGACATGGTCGAATTCAAGCTGCGGCCAATCTTTGGCGAGCGCCGAGCGCGGCGTTCCAATATCGCAGGTAAAGGCGGCCCGCTCCCCGATATGGGGATTGATTTCAACGGTGAGCCCCAATGTTTCGCCAATAATCTCCGCGGTTTGTATCGCACGCCGATAGGGACTCGCGATCAGCCTGCGTGCGCCTTGGCGCTTAATCGATTCGGCTGCGGCTGCGGCCTGCCGGCGCCCGAGTTCCGTGAGGATGGGATCGCGGATCCCCGGATCGACGCGTGTTTCGGCGTAGACGACATTAAATTCGGACTGCCCGTGGCGTACAAGTATCATCGGTCTTTCCGCCAGGGGCTGTTGTCGTTCGGCGTACCATTCGTGTCGTCCAGCACATCTTCGGCGGGCGGACGAGGCGCGGTTGTTTCGTACTCACCATCGATAACCGTATTCTTCGACCTTGATGCGTCCATGGCTTCGCCGTTGACCCAAATTTGTGGACCGTTACCCCGCTGAATCAATCGTTTCATCAATCGGGCAATAAGAACGCGCACGGGCGGAACAAATAGAGCAAACCCGATCGCGTCGGTGAGAAACCCCGGCGTGAGTAGCAACGCCCCCGCCGCGACGAGGCAAAGCCCCGTAAAAACCTCATTTACAGGAAAGACGCCTTGTTGCAGGCTTTGCGTCGCTCGTGCCCAAGTCGAAATACCTTGCCAACGCAGCAACGACGTTCCGATAATCGCCGTCAAGATCACCGCTCCCAGTGTGGGCCAAAGACCGAAACGGTCGCCTGCTTCGATAAACAAAGCGATCTCAATGATCGGCGTTGCAATAAATGCGATGAGAAGTAAAAGCCCCATACTTGCTCTTTTGTGGGAGAAGGCCTATCTAAATCTAGGATGCGCGGCATTTTTAGGCGTAAAACTGAATCCCTTAAGGATATCGTGGCGTCCTTTGTGTTAAGGTAAGGTTCCTGACCTCTCCAGGCAATGGCGGCCGTGCCGAAGTTTTGCAGATTAAGGCGCGATACGTGACTGACGGAGCTAAATAATCCATGGGCGGCGGTTTCGGTATATTTGATATCATCCTCTTCGCGATGCTGGCGGCGTTTCTCGTCTACAGACTGCGAAGTGTGCTCGGCAAACGGACTGGGCATGAAAATCGTCGGCAAGATCCGTTTTCGTCGCAGCCGGAAAGTGCAGCGGATGCCGGTAACGACAATGTTATCGCGCTTCCGGACCGCGAGACCGGTGAGGCGGCGCCTGAAGTCGCGCCTGATACACCGCTTTCTGCCGGAATATCGCAAATCCAGTCCGCCGACCCTTCATTCGAAGCGGGTGGTTTTTTGACTGGTGCGCAAGCGGCGTTTGAGATGATCATCAATGCCTTTGCCACTGGCGATGGCAAGACCCTGAATATGCTGTTATCGCCGGAGGTTTATGAAAACTTTGCTGGCGCGATCCGTTCGCGCGAACTCGCGAACAACACACAAGAATCCACCCTTGTCGGTATCGACAGCACCGATTTGCTTGAAGCTGAAATGCAAGACAGAATCGCCGTGGTGACGGTAAAATTCATCAGCGAACAAATTAACGCGACGATAGATGAAAATGATGAAGTGGTAGACGGGGACCGTAATACTGTCGTCAAAGTCACCGACATCTGGACATTTGCCCGCGATACTGGATCGGGCAATCCAAACTGGAAATTAATCGCAACGCGCAGCCCCACCTAATTAATCAGTTGCGATGAGATCTATGTTGATATGGCACCGCTGGCTTTTGGGTGCTGTTTTGGCATCTGCATTATTAAGCTGTGCACCACCACCTGAGAAAGCGCGGCTGGGCTTGACTCCTGTGTCCTTTGGGGATTTGCCGGGTTGGTTCAAAGACACGCATAGTGCGGCGCTGGTGGCATTTCTGAAGTCCTGTGGCCGGCCACTTCCGTCACAGGGTCAAGTTTTAATTAGCCTCGCGGATTGGTCAGTTCCATGTGAGGCGGCACGAAAAATTGCGCCAAACCAAGATAATGCATCCAGAAAATTCTTCGAAACGTGGTTTCAGCCTTACCGCGCTACAAACGGGGATCAGGAAGACGGTCTGATTACCGGTTATTTCGAAGCGGAGCTTCGTGGCGCTAGGCAGTCTGATGCGCGCTTTAACGTACCTTTATACCGATTGCCCAAAGATCATGTCGCGGTCGATCTTTCAAAATTCGATCCCGAGCTTTCCGGTAAACATATCGTAGGCCGTGTCGAAAACGGTAAACTTCAGCCTTATCATGCGCGTGGCGAGATCGAAAATGGTGCTCTGGCGCAGCGCGGCCTGGAGTTGCTTTGGATTGATAATGAAATTGACGCCTTCGTATTGCATGTGCAGGGTTCTGGCCGGGTTATTCTGCCGGACGGCGATGTTGTCCGGGTTGGATTCGCTGGCCATAACGGCCTTGCATACCGTTCAATCGGCCGCCAGCTCATCAAAAGCGGTGCTTTGCTGCCTGGTGCGGCTTCCTGGAACGACATCAGGACGTGGATTGAAAACAATCCAGATCAGGCGGCGTCTCTGTTCGCGGTCAATAAACGATTTATCTTCTTTCGGGAAGTCGATGGCGAGGGACCGATCGGGGCTGCGGGGATCCCTTTAACGCCCCGGCGGAGCCTCGCGGTGGACCATCGTCACATTCCCTATGGTGTACCGATATGGCTGGATACGACTTGGCCGAACAAACTTGAGCAGCCTTTGCGCCAATTGATGGTCGCACAGGATACCGGTTCGGCAATACGCGGTCCCGTGCGCGGTGATTTTTTCTGGGGTTATGGGCCGAAAGCGTTGGCATTTGCGGGGAAAATGAAAAGCCGGGGCCGCTATTTTCTTTTGTTGCCTCGAAGTGCTTCCTTGCAAAAGGCGGGAAGCTAACCAGATTGCTTTTCGCGCCGGCCGACATCATGGTAAGACGCGCACGACCGTAAAATTAGGAGCCGCAATGTCGGAATCGCGTCCGGAGGTTGGTCTTTTCGTTACCTGTCTGGTGGATCTAATCCGTCCCGTGGTTGGGTTCGCTGCGGTAGACCTGCTGGAAAAATCCGGATGCCGTGTAACGGTGCCCGCAGCGCAAACATGCTGCGGCCAACCCGCCTTTAATAGTGGTGACACGGCAAGTGCGAAAGCGATCGCCGCACAAGTAATCGCAGCATTTGATGGGTTTGACTACATAGTCGCCCCTTCTGGATCTTGCGGCGGCATGCTTGCAAAACATTACCCGGAATTGTTCCACGACGATCCGGCAATGGCTGAACGCGCGCAACGGTTTGCCGAGCGGACACACGAGTTGATTTCATTTCTTGTCGATATCCGCGGCATGACGGTGCTCGATACAACATTCGACGGTACCGTTACCTACCACGACTCCTGTTCGGGGTTGCGCGAACTCGGTGTAAAGACCCAGCCGCGAGCGTTGCTGAACGCAGTCGGTGGGTTGCGACTAAAGGAACTGCCCGGTGCGGAAATATGCTGTGGCTTTGGCGGCACGTTTTGCGTCAAATATCCCGATATCTCAAACAATATGGTTGGCGACAAGACCACTGACATAGAAAAGACCGGTGCGGATACAGTCCTTGCGGGCGATTTGGGCTGCTTGATGAACATGGCCGGGAAGCTATCGCGCAATGGGTCGGCGGTTCGGGCCCGTCATGTCGCGGAAGTCCTTGCGGGGATGACGGACGAGCCGGCGATCGGCGAAGGGCAACCCGAATGAAGTCGTCGACACGCGAATTCAAGGACAATGCGCGCACGGCGTTGGCCGATGCGGGATTGCAGACCGCGCTCGATAAAATGGAAACCGGCTTCGTCGTCAATCGCGCCAACGCGGCAGCGAAACTGCCGGAGTTCGAGGCGCTGCGCGATCAGGGCCGCGACATCAAAAACCATACGCTCGAAAATCTCGACTTCTATCTGGAAGCGTTCGAAGCGAAGGTGCTGGAAGCGGGCGGTCACGTGCATTGGGCCGCGACGGCGGAAGCGGCGCGAGATATTATTCTCCAGATTTGCCGGTCGGTAGATGCCAAGACCGTAACCAAAGGCAAGTCGATGATCGCCGAGGAAATCGGCTTGAATGATTTTCTGGAGGCAAATGATATCGCGCCGGTCGAAACCGATCTCGGCGAATACATCATCCAGCTTCGCAAGGAACCGCCCAGCCATATTATCGCGCCTGCGATTCACGTCTCGAAAAGTGAAGTCGCGGACGCGTTTCATGAAGCGCACGACCAGCTGGACCCGAATCGAAATCTGGACGAACCGCAAGCGCTTCTCGATGAAGCGCGTGCCATGCTGCGCCAGAAATATCTCGACGCGGATGTCGGTATTACCGGCGCCAACTTCCTTATTGCAGAGACGGGCTCCAGCGTCATCGTGACGAACGAAGGCAATGGCGACCTGACGCAAACTCTGCCCAAGGTGCATATCGCCGTTGCCAGCCTGGAAAAGATCGTGCCGACCTTGGAAGATGCGACGGCGCTTTTGCGGTTGCTGGCGCGCTCGGCGACGGGTCAGGAATTTTCAAGCTACACGACCTTTTCCACGGGACCACGTCGGGACGATGATCCGGATGGGCCGGAACAATATCACGTCGTGCTGCTCGATAACGGGCGTGCTGACCTTCTCGGCACGGAAGTGCGCGAGGTCATGCGATGCATCCGCTGTGGCGCCTGCATGAACCATTGTCCGGTATACGGTTCCATCGGCGGCCATGCCTATGGCTGGGTCTATCCGGGACCGATCGGATCCGTCTTGACGCCGACCCTTTTGGGCGTCGAGGAGGCGCGTCACCTGCCGAATGCGTCGACATTCTGTGGACGGTGCGAAGCGGTGTGCCCGATGCGCATTCCGTTGCCAAAGCTGATGCGGCACTACCGTGAGAAATCGTTCGAGGAAAAACATTCGCCGGTGACAGAGCGCGCCGGACTTGGTTTGTGGGCTTATTTTGCGCGGCGGCCCTGGCTTTACCGCTTGTCGTCGGGAATAGGCATTAAGCTGTTGGGCATGCTGGGACGCCGCCGCGGGCAATTCCGATCGCTGCCATTGGCATCGGGTTGGACACAGCACCGCGATTTACCCGCGCCGCAAGGTCAAACCTTTCAGCAACAATGGTCGGCCCGTGGGGGACGGCGGAGGTTGGATTCATGACCGGCGGTCGCGACGCCATTCTCGGCCGGGTCCGGAAATCCCTCGGCCGCGACACCATCGACGAGGTGACCCGCGCCGCGTTGAAAGCGCGACTCGATGGCCATCCCCGGGGTATCATTCCGGATCGTACCAACCGGGACCGCAGGGGAAAGATCGATATCTTCGTAGAGATGGCGATGTCCGTTGCAGCGACGATTGACCGTGTCGACTCCGCGGACGCGGTTCCCGACGCCGTTGGCGACTATTTGGCGCAACGCAATTTGGGTGCCGATATTCGTATGGCGCCGGATGCGCGCTTGGCGGAAATCGATTGGTCTAAACGGCCGACCTTGGAAATCACGAAAGGCCCGAGTGCCGGGGATGACGAAGTCAGCGTCACCGCGGCCTTCGCGGGCATCGCCGAAACCGGCACGCTGCTGCTGCATTCCGGGCCCGCGAGTCCGACGACACTCAATTTTCTGCCCGAAAACCACATTGTCGTTCTGCGCGCGAGCCAGATCGTCGGCGCCTATGAAGACGCCTGGCATTTGTTGCGCGCGGCAGGCGGCATGTCCCGCGCGGTCAATCTGATTACGGGTCCGTCGCGGACGGGCGATATCGAGCAGACCATCATGTTGGGTGCGCACGGCCCGCGCCGATTACATATTGTTCTGCTCGACGACGTGTGACATGGCGCGAAAACCAGAGAGCGATAAGGCAATATGGCAATCGGTGACGGCTGATGTGACGCCGCTTGAGGGCCGTGACCGGCCCACCGCCGAGCCTTCCGCGAAGAATACGCCGTCCTCGCCGTCGAGAGGATCGGGGTCGGTGCCCGTACCGGCCAGGCCTCAAAAACAAACCCCGCCGCTCAAGCTTGGCAGCGCGCCGGGGGTCGACCGCCGGACGGCGGAGCGGTTGCGCCGTGGTCAGATGCCGATCGATGCCAGATTGGATCTGCATGGTCACACACGGGACAGCGCGCACCGGGCCCTGTCCGGTTTTCTGGCGGCGGCATGGGACACAGGACGACGCACGGTGTTGATTGTGACCGGCAAGGGACAGGGCATTCTCAGGGACGCCGTGCCGCGTTGGCTCAACGAGCATCCCAACCGGGGACGCATCTTGCTTGTCGCGCAGGCCCAGCCAAAGGATGGCGGCGGCGGCGCGCTGTATGTCCTCTTGCGGCGGCGGCGATGACACCGCTTGGCGTGAAGATACGGGAACTGCGGTTACGCAAGGGCGTGACCCTAAAGGAAATGGCCGCGGCCTTGGATGTCTCGTCGGCCTATCTGTCCGCCCTCGAACATGGCCGCCGTGGCCGCCCAAACCGTATGCAGGTGCAGCGGATCTGCGAGTATTTCAACATTATCTGGGAAGACGCGGAAGAGTTGGAACGACTGGCGTCACTCAGTCATCCGCGCGTCACCGTCGATACCGCCGGTCTCGGCGCCGATGCCACCGAATTGGCCAACCGGCTCGCGCAGGTCATCCGCAAACTGCCCCCCGCCAAGATCGAACGGCTATTGGCCGAAATTAAGAACCCTTGAAGGCGGTGTGGGCGGAAGCGAGGCTGTATCGCTGCGGCTCAGTTGGCGGGTGACAGCCTAATAAGAGCAGTCAGAACTTAATTTTGCGGTTTAAGAATCGCAACGAGATCAATCCAGCGATCAACACAATGATTTCGGACAGCGGATAATTCCATGTCCAATTACTGACAAATGGCGGCGATAGCATGCAGAAAACCACCAACCCGGGAATGCCGGCTCCAACAATGACTTTCAAATTTTGTGTGAGCCGGAAACGGAAGGCTGCAACAATAGAAAAGCAAATAAGAAAAATTAACCCGACGACAATAGGGTAAAAGACAACCAGGAACGTTGCCTCAACATCATGAGTGTACATCCAACCTGTGCCCCTAAGCTCACGCCAATATGGTCCCCATAAAGCGCCAGAGGCAATCGACCACCCTATAAACGTCAATACCGCTCCGATCGTTGCAGCGACTGAGATACTAACAGCAGTTTTTATTTGTGGTTCAAATTTACTTGCTACCAAACCACCATTCCCTATCCCTGCAGGGACTCCAAGTGAAGTTAGAATTAACCATATAATACAGCATGTTAATGTTTTTTAGATAAATTTGTTCTTTCATAGGTGGCAGCACCGAAATTCAGGGCGGAGGCGCGTAATGTTGCTGACCAAATCCTGTGAATCAGCCGTCGATCTTCTGAAGAACCGTCGCGACGATTTGTCGAGGTTGCTTTCCGAAACTGCGTTGGCCGGTGAGCCTGCGCAAGCCGGTCGCAATGAACCGCCCGAGGGCGGGGCTTATTGGATGCTGGGCTATGCGGCGGCGATGAACGACGTGCTTGCGCTTTTCGGGCGTTCAGATTACCGGCGAGGGAAATTGCCTAGAGAATGAATTTGCTCAGGTCCGCATTCTTGGCCAGATCTTCGACCCGCTCGCGCACGAGGTCTTCGGTGATGGCGATCGTTTCCCCGCCGCGATCGGTGGCAGTGAAGCTGATCTCCTCGAGCAGACGTTCCAGCACGGTATGCAAACGCCGGGCACCGATATTTTCTACGTTCTGATTGATTTCGGCAGCCAATGCCGCCAGCGTATCGATCGCGCTTTCGTCGAATTCAAGCGTTACGTCTTCCGTCGCCATCAACGCAGTGTATTGGCGGACGAGGCTGTTTTCCGGTTCGCGCAGGATGCGGCCGAAATCTTCCTGGGTCAGCGCCTGGAGTTCGACGCGAATTGGCAGCCGGCCCTGGAGTTCCGGTAGAAGGTCTGATGGTTTCGCCTGGTGGAAGGCGCCGGAGGCGATGAACAGGACGAAGTCGGTTTTGACCGCGCCATGTTTGGTGGACACGGTGGTGCCTTCGATAAGCGGCAGCAAGTCGCGCTGCACGCCCTCGCGGCTGACATCCGCGCCGGACCGGTCAGCCCGGGCGCAGATCTTGTCGATCTCGTCGAGGAAGACAATGCCATTCTGCTCAACGGTTTCGATAGCCTCTTTCACGATGGATTCTTCGTCGAGCAGTTTATCGGCCTCGTCACCGACCAGGACCTCATAGGATTCGCTGACGCTCATCTTGCGCGGTTTCGTGCGTTGACCGAAGGCTTTGCCCAGCATGTCGTTGAGATTAAGCATGCTCATTTGCGCCCCCGGCATGCCGGGAATGTCGAAGCTGGGCATGCCGCCGCCGTGATCGATCACGTCGAGCTCGATTTCACGGTCGTCAAGCTCGCCTTCGCGCAGCTTCTTGCGGAATGTCTGCCGCGTGCTGTCGCTGGCGTTATCACCGACGAGCGCGTCGAGGACACGTTCTTCCGCGGCGAGTTCCGCCTTGGCAACGACGCTCTTGCGCTGTTGTTCGCGGATCATATGGATGGCCGTTTCGACCAGATCGCGGACGATCTGCTCGACGTCGCGGCCGACATAGCCGACTTCGGTGAACTTGGTTGCTTCGACCTTGATGAAGGGTGCTTTGGCCAGCCGGGCCAGCCGGCGTGCAATTTCGGTTTTCCCGACACCGGTTGGTCCAATCATCAAAATGTTCTTTGGCAAGACCTCGTCGCGCATATCGTCGTCGAGTTGCTGACGCCGCCAGCGGTTGCGCAACGCGATCGCGACAGCGCGCTTGGCGTCGTTTTGACCAACAATAAATCGGTCCAGTTCTGAAACAATTTCTCGGGGGCTGAATGATGTCATAAGGTCTCGATGGTCACATTTTCGTTGGTGTAGACGCAAATTCCGGCGGCGATACGCATTGCTGTTTCGGCGATTTCGCGCGCAGAACGATTGTCATCGTCGATCAGGGCGCGGGCGGCTGCCAAGGCGTAGGATCCGCCGGAGCCGATCCCGATAAGCCCATCTTCGGGTTCCAGGACATCGCCGGTGCCGGACAGGACCAGGCTCACCGATTTATCCGCTACCGCCATCATGGCTTCGAGCCGGCGCAGATAGCGGTCCGTCCGCCAATCCTTGGCCAACTCGACGCAGGCCCGGGTGAGTTGACCCGGATGCTGCTCGAGTTTGCCCTCAAGGCGCTCGAACAAGGTAAATGCATCCGCCGTGGCGCCCGCAAAACCGGCGATCACAGCGCCATCCGCTAGCCGGCGAACCTTCCGTGCGTTTGCCTTGATGACGGTCTGGCCGAGGCTGACCTGCCCGTCGCCCGCGACAACGATGTCGTCGCCTTTGCGGACGGCCAGGATCGTCGTCCCGTGCCAGGTGTTTGAGTCGCTCATGATACGATGCCCAATGCCTTAGAAGTGACGACCCGTGCCGTCGGCTCCATCCATGTGGCGAAAGAACCGGTCAGGTCAAGAGAGAAAGCGCGAAAAGGATTACGGCTTAGCGAACAGATCTCTCGAAATATCTATCAAGACTCGGGGGATTTGCGTGGCGGGACCGTTTTAAGGTTCAGCGTTTCCAAGGCATCGGCAATCGGTATAAACAGGTTCAAATTTTGCGCACTTGGGTCGACATACGCCGCAACGCTGATCCCAACGACATTGCCAAATTCGTCAAGAAGCGGCCCGCCGCTATTCCCGGGGGAGATAGCTGCGTCCGATTGAATGTGGACGAGTCCCGAATTTTTCGATTTTCGAAGGGCGCTGACAATACCGGTGGTAACCGTCGATTTGAGAGTCTCGGAAAGCGGACTACCGATGGCGTAGACCTTTTCCAGGACCTTTACAGGGTCCATTCGTAACGACAGCACGCCTGGAATTCGCAACGGTACTTTCACAAGCGCAACGTCGCGTTTCCGATCGAATCTTTGCACCTCTCCAAAGACTTCGATGCCGTTGCTCAAAATGACCGCAACTTTCTTTGCGTCTTTGACAACATGCGCGTTGGTCAGAATCAAACCATCGCGGCTTATCGAAAATCCTGAACCGTGCGCGGACCCTGCTCTAATCGTGACGACAGCCGGCATAAGATCTTGAATATCGCGCTTTAGTTCGCTTTTCCGTTCTTTTGGCGACTCGAACACAATAGACTCGCCAATGCGACGTTTCTGGTCTTCCGGGTTTTGCTCGCGCGTCGCTATCGCAATAAACTTCTTGTTTGCCGTGAGGCTTTCCGTAGCGCGTGCAAAGACTTCATGAAACAGCAAAATGACGCCATCTTTCCTAGGATCTATCTGCTTGTAGTAACCCTTTGTTTTTATTTTTAAGACCCGGCGTTTCTGTAACGTCGCATAAATAGTCCATTCGACATCGATAAACATCTCACCGCTATATTCGTATAGAGGGCGTCCATCCCACCAGTGGTGAGCGTGGCAAAGATTTCCCTTTATTTCGGTAATAACGGCGCCAATCCGATACTCTGCGGAAGTAACGGCTTTTTCTTTTTCGAATAGATCCCGGGGATCCCCGGCAACATTCAGTTCCTTGTTCGTGAGCGTTTCGTAAAAAATTTCACCAAGTTCATCGCGCCAGTTTCCGAGGACAGCGGAACCTGATCCCCAATCCATCGTTGCTTTTCCGGAGTAAGCGGCATTGCAGAGACTTCCCTTGACGCCGAGTTCCGACAAACCGCTAGAAGGGAAATGCGCGATTGTCGTCCCTCTTTTAATGTTGGCGACCACTTTGCTAAGTGCAAATGTCGCCTGTTCATCTAGCGGCTTAGTTACCCTGATTTGTTTTGTATTTTCTATGTCGGGCACCTCCATAACGCTGGTGGTGTTGCACGCGGCGATGGCAAAAAGCAGTGCTGGCGTTATGAATAACCACTGTCGTTTAAACACCCAAAACCCCTCTCGTATTTCGATACCGCGATGACCTAGAATGTTGACGAACCGCTGAAAAATAAATCCTAAGCGAGAATGATTGTAACTTTTTAAATCAATATGGAGAAATCCCTAAGTGGTTTCTGCATAATCGAAAATACTAAAGCCATGATTTTTGCCGGACATATCATTGCTGGCTCTTTTCAGTTCGTACTGTTAAAACCCCCGCGTTCCTGCCAACTGGGGTATGTCATGCGCACGGCGACCGTTGACCGTAACACGAAAGAAACCCGTATTTCCGCGAGCGTTGGGCTCGACGGAACCGGGACCTATGACGTGCGAACCGGTATCGGGTTTATCGATCATATGCTTGAGCAATTGTCTCGGCACAGCTTGATCGATCTCTCGTTGCGGGCGGATGGCGATCTTCATATCGACTTTCATCACACGACGGAAGATACGGGTTACGCGGTCGGCGAAGCCGTCTCGCAGGCGCTAGGTGACCGGGCGGGCATTCGTCGCTATGGGTCCGCTTACATTCCGATGGATGAGACTCTGACGCGGGTCGCGCTCGATTGCTCGAACCGGCCTTATCTGGTTTGGAAGGTCGCGTTCTCGCGGCCGAAACTGGGCGAAATGGACACGGAGCTGTTCAAGGAATGGTTCCAGGCATTTGCGCAGTCGGCCGGTTTGACCTTGCATGTTGAGAACCTTTATGGCGAAAATAACCACCATATAGTCGAGTCATGTTTCAAAGGACTCGCGCGAGCGTTGCGTCAAGCGATTGAAATTGATCCAAGACAGGCCAACGCGGTTCCTTCCACAAAAGGTGTGCTCGGCGGATCACTTTAAGTCCGACCCGCTAACAATACGGAAAGACAGGCGAAAACATGACGCTCGCCATCATCGACTATGGGTCTGGAAACCTGCGCTCGGCTGCGAAGGCGTTTCAGCATGTCGGAACGGAAGAGGTCTTGGTGACGTCGGACCCAGACATCGTGGCGCGCGCGGAACGTATCGTATTGCCTGGTGTCGGCGCCTTTGCGGATTGCCGGCGCGGGCTTATGGCGCTCGACGGGATGAGCGCGGCCTTGGAAGAAGCGGTTATAGCGAAGGGACGGCCCTTTCTGGGCATTTGTGTCGGCATGCAATTAATGGCGACCCGTGGGCTTGAACATGGCGTGTATGATGGGTTCGACTGGATAAAGGGATCCGTGGAAGCGATTTCGCCCGATGATCCGACGCTAAAGATTCCCCATATGGGGTGGAACAATTTAGCGTCGCAATGTGCGCATCCGCTACTGGCAGGACTGAGCCCGGAACCACATATGTATTTCGTTCATAGCTACCATCTGGCTGCGGCCAAGGAGGCGGAAGTTCTGTCGACCGTAGATTACGGTGGCACGATTACCGCCGTAGTTGGGCGCGACAATTTGGTCGGCACGCAGTTTCATCCCGAGAAGAGCCAAGCGCAGGGGCTGCGTCTCATCGAAAATTTTCTCAATTGGAATCCGTAATGGCGAAACAAGCTAAGAAGAAAAAGCCAACGATCGAGATCAGCAAGGTTACGGAAATTGTCGGACCCGACCTGAACGATTTGTGCGATGCCGCCGAATCCGCCATAGAGGAAGGTGGCGGATTTGGCTGGCTGAAACCGCCGACCCGGCAAACGTTGGAGAATTTCTGGCGCGGTGCGCTGTTGGTGCCGGGGCGCGCTGTCTTCATTGGCAGGCTGGATGGTGTCATTGTCGGCTCAGCGCAACTTGTGCAGCCGACGAAAAACAACGAGGCGCAGGCGCTTTCGGCGACGCTGACGACTAATTTCGTGGCGCCCTGGGCACGCGGTCACGGCCTTGCGCGGGCATTGACGGCAACGGTAGAGGACGAGGCCCGTCGGGATGGGTATTTGGTCCTCAATTTGGATGTCCGGGCGACGCAGGAAGCCGCAATATCGCTTTATGAGAATGCTGGTTATGTCCGTTACGCCGTGCACCCGCATTATGCCCGCGTCGGTGATGAATGGGTCGCAGGTTATTATTACTACAAGGATTTGCAGGCAGCCGAATGATCCTCTACCCGGCAATCGATCTGAAGGACGGTGCCTGCGTGCGTTTGCGGCGCGGCGACATGGATGAGGCGACCGTGTTTAGCGAAAATCCCGGGTCGCAAGCCGGTCAGTTCGCTGAGGCAGGATGTGAGTGGATTCATGTCGTTGATCTCAACGGCGCGTTCGAAGGTAAGCCGGTGAATGCCGCAGCCGTCGACTCCATTCTCTCCGCTGTCGAGATTCCCGTTCAACTGGGTGGCGGCATCCGCTCGCTGGACGTTGCCGAAGACTGGCTCGACCGTGGCGTTCGGCGCATCGTGCTCGGCACGGCAGCGGTTAAGGACCCGGATATGGTCATTGAGGCCTGCCGTCGCTGGCCCGGCCAGGTGGCGGTCGGTATCGACGCACGTGGCGGATTTGTGGCGGTTGAGGGCTGGGCCGAGCAATCGACCATCACGGTTTATGATTTGGCGAAACGTTTCGACGACGCGGGCGTGGCGGCGATCGTCTACACCGATATCGATCGTGATGGCATGATGAAGGGCGTCAATGTCGAAGCCACCGCGGAATTAGCGCGGGCGAGTGCGATCCCCGTTATTGCCAGTGGAGGCGTTGCCTCTATGGAAGATCTCACGGCCCTCAAGGAAAGCGGTGATATAGCCGGCGCGATCAGTGGCCGGGCCCTCTATGATGGCCGGCTCGACCTCGCCGATGCGATTGCGATTTTAAAGGCGTCGTGAACGATGCTGAAGGCCCGTGTCATTCCTTGTCTCGACGTAAAGGACGGCCGCGTCGTCAAAGGCGTGAACTTTGTCGACCTGCGTGATGCGGGCGATCCCGTGGAGCAAGCGCGGGTCTATGACGCCTCGGGCGCCGACGAGCTGACCTTTCTCGACATCACGGCAAGCCACGAGAACCGCGATACGATCTACGAAGTCGTCTCCGGCACGGCGGAACAATGTTTCATGCCCCTTACCGTCGGCGGCGGGGTGCGGACGACGGATGATATCCGCAAGCTTTTGCTCGCTGGGGCGGACAAGGTGTCGATCAACACGGCAGCCGTGCACCGCCCGGAGTTTGTGGCGGAAGCGTCGGAGCGGTTTGGCGCGCAGTGCATTGTCGTCGCGATTGATGCCAAGAGCGTGGGCGAGGGCCGATGGGAAATCTTCACCCATGGGGGGCGCGAGCCGACGGGTATCGATGCGATTGAATGGGCTAAACGCATGGTCGGCAATGGCGCCGGTGAAATCCTCCTGACATCGATGGATCGCGATGGGACCCGGCAGGGCTTCGATATCCCTCTTACGCGCGCTATTGCGGATGCGATTCCGGTGCCGGTTATCGCCAGTGGTGGCGTTGGAACGCTGGATCACCTCGTTGACGGCATACGCGATGGACATGCCACGGCGGTGCTTGCCGCATCGATCTTTCATTTCGGAGAATATTCAATTGGCGACGCGAAAGCGCATATGGCTGCCGCCGGTGTCGCGGTGCGCCCCTGACAGACAAGCCGAAATCTGCTAACCAATCTCGATCATGGCTCAAGAAACCGACACTGCCCTTGTACTCGAACGCCTGTTCCAGGTGATCGTAAGCCGTCGTGGCGCGGATCCGAACGATTCCTATACCGCACGGCTGCTGGATAAGGGGCCGGCAAAAATTGCACAAAAGGTCGGCGAGGAAGCCGTCGAAACCGTGATTGCCGCGCTGAGCGAAGATCAGGACGCACTCGCCGCCGAGTCAGCGGATTTGCTGTACCATCTGCTGGTTTTGTGGGCCGCACGTGGGGTCGATCCGCAGCAGGTCTGGGCGGCGCTCGCTGCACGGGACGGCGTTTCCGGTCTGGCGGAGAAGGCGTCGCGCAAGGAGAAGTGAAAAAATCGATGGCGTATGACGACAACAACATCTTTGCGAAAATCCTGAAGGGCGAGATTCCCTGTGACAAGGTTCATGAAACGGAACATTCATTGGCCTTTCGCGACATCAATCCCCAAACGCCGGTGCATGTCCTGGTGATCCCGAAGGGCCGTTACGTGTCGATGGATGACTTTTCGGCAACCGCGTCGGATGCTGAAATTGCCGACTTCACCCGCGCCGTAGGCGATGTCGCCCGGATGATGGATATCGTCGACAACGGTTATCGTATCCTGGCCAACCATGGCGAAGACGGCCACCAGGAAGTGCCGCACCTTCACATTCACGTTTTCGGCGGCAAGAATCTCGGCCGTATGATCAAACCAGTGGACAAATGATATGACCCGATCCCTTACCGTCGGCGCCGCGCAACTTGGCCCCATCGCGAAAGGCGAAGGCCGCGAAGCCGTCGTCGAACGCCTGTTGGCGTTGTTGCGTCAGGCCGCGGCGCGCGATTGTAAACTGGTCGTCTTCCCCGAACTGGCGCTGACCACATTTTTCCCGCGCTATTTCATGGAAGATCAGGCCGAAGTCGATACCTGGTTCGAGGCCGAGATGCCGAACAATTCGACACAGCCGCTGTTCGACGAGGCACGGCGGCTCGGGATCGGTTTTTATCTCGGTTATGCCGAACTCGTGGTCGAAAACGGCCAGACGCGCCATTTCAACACGGCGATCCTTGTCGACGAGGCCGGAAACCTCGTCGGCAAATACCGTAAGGTGCACCTGCCGGGACATGCGGAGAATGAGCCCGAGCGTCCTTTCCAGCATCTCGAGAAACGCTATTTCGAGCCCGGCAATCTCGGTTTCCCCGTGTTCCAGGCGTTCGATGGCGTCGTCGGGATGTGTATCTGCAACGACCGTCGTTGGCCGGAAACCTATCGCGTCATGGGCATGCAGGGCGTCGAGTTGGTCATGCTCGGCTACAACACGCCGCGCTATTTTGCCCCGGCGCCCGAGCTCAATCGAATGGCGGATTTTCACAATCATCTGGTCCTGCAGGCGGGTGCCTATCAGAACGGTTCCTGGGTCGTCGCGGTCGCCAAGGCGGGCGAAGAGGAAGGATGCGATCTGATAGGCGAAAGCTGCATCGTCGCGCCGACGGGTGAAATTATCACGCAATGTCAGACACTTGGCGACGAGCTGATCGTTGCCAACTGCGATCTCGATCTCTGTACGATGCTGCATACCAAACGCTGGGATTTCGCCGGCAACCGCGAACCGGAACATTATGGCCTGATTACCAGCTCGAAAGGTGTCGTCTCGCCGTTCGAATAGGACCTCGGTTCACTGTCGACAGCAAAAAGGGACTTCAAACACCATCTAATCCTGATGTGCTTTAAAGGTGGGCTCGTTCAAACGCGTCGCATGAATGACCGAGGGCAGTGATCCCTTCTTCCAAGTGATCGCCGAGTTGCGGTTCGCCCAACAGATACTCGGCAGTGTGGTCGTTGTGGTTACGCAACGCTTCCTGGACCGCCTCCGGCCAATCCGCGATGTCGTAGGTGCCGCGCCCAAGCCACGTCAACGCGACGAGCTCTGCCTGTTCGTCGACATTCAAATCGTGAATGAAGCTTTTCAGTTCGTCTTCAACGGGATCGTCGGCGTAGTCTTCAAGGACCACATCCATCGACTCGTCGCTTGCATTCGATCCAGGGTTGGGTTCCACAACCTCGACTTTGACGTCGAATCCCCTCGCCTTAGCAATGATGTAGCAAACTTTGTCGAGGCTTAGATTTTCCATGACCGACACTTTTCTGTTGGCTGCAACGGGCGATAATTTTGTGCAGAAGTCGGATCGAGGCGCGTTGAGGTAGATCAACTGTCGGCTTTTACGGTTTTACCGTACCGGTGCGATGCGCCGGTACGACAACGCCTCGGCGATATGTATGCGGGCGACACCCGGTTCGCCGGCCATATCAGCGAGCGTCCGGGCAACGCGCAGAACCCGGTGGTAGCCGCGGGCGGAGAGTTTGAGACGGTCCGCGGCGTCGGCGAGCAGCTTGCGGCCTGCCTCCTCGGGCGCCGCGATTTCTTCCAAGAGGGCACCGTCGGCTTCAGCATTCGTACGGAGCGGCGGATTTACTGATGCATAACGGTCGGATTGGATCTTGCGGGCGGCGGCGACCCGCTCGGCGACTTCCGCCGATCCTTCAGCCGGCGGGGGTAATGTCAGGTCCGCGGCGCTGACCGCCGGCACGTCCATGTGCAAATCGATGCGGTCGAACAAAGGTCCGGAGATTTTCGATTGATAGTCGAGCGCGCATCGCGGGGCGCGGCTGCAGGCTAAGGATGGATCATCGAGGTGGCCGCAGCGGCAGGGATTCATCGCGGCGATGAACTGGAAGCGTGCCGGATAGGTGACGTGCGCATTGGCGCGTGCGACGACCGCGCGACCGCTTTCGATGGGTTGGCGCAGCGCTTCCAGGGTGGCGCGTGCGAATTCCGGCAATTCGTCGAGGAATAGGACGCCGTTATGCGCTAACGAGATTTCGCCGGGCCGGGCGCGTATGCCGCCGCCGACAAGCGCTGGCAGCGAGGCCGAATGGTGCGGATCGCGGAATGGTCTTTGTCGGCTGATCCGGCCTTCATCGAGCAATCCGGCGACGCTGTGCACCATCGAAACGTCCAGCGCCTCGCGTGAATCCATCGGCGGCAGGATGCCTGGTAGACGTTGCGCCAACATCGACTTGCCTGCGCCCGGGGGGCCGATCATCAGCAAATTATGGGCGCCGGACGCGGAGACTTCGAGGGCGCGTTTTGCGGTCTCCTGTCCTTTGATGTCGGCGAGATCGAGCATGGGCCCGCCGTCTTCGGCAAGTTTCGGTTCCGGCGGGGTTAGTATCTGCAAGCCTTTAAAGTGATTGATCAATGCCAGGAGCGTGGGTGGGGCCAGGACTTCGATCTCGCCCGCCCAGGCGGCTTCGCCTCCACAGGCTGCGGGACAGATGATTCCTCGCCCGGCCGCGCTGGCACCCAGTGCCGCCGGCAAGACGCCCGCGACCGGTGACAGTGCGCCATCGAGGGCCAATTCACCCAATGCGGTGTATTCGGCGAGCTCGTCGCCTGGCAGAACATTCATGGCGACCAGAAGCCCGAGTGCGATTGGCAAATCGAAATGGCTGCCTTCCTTAAGGACGTCGGCGGGGGATAGGTTTACCGTAATGCGTTGCGGTGGCAGGGCGAGTCCAAGTGCGCCTAACGCTGCGCGCACCCGTTCACGGCTTTCCGCGACGGCCTTATCCGGCAAGCCAACGACGGTGAAGGTGGGCAAGCCATTGGCCATATGCACCTGCACGTCGATGTCCAGCGTGTCCACACCCTGAAAGGCGACCGTATTTATTCTGGCAATCATAATTCTTTTTCCCGCATAGAGATGTAACGGGCTTTAAGGTTTTAGACCAGAATCTTCGTCGGACGTTTGGGCCCGGTGCGGCAATATTTACCGGGTAAATTTGATCCATCTGGACAAATTTGCCGGGTTATTTGGTAAACCGGTGGTTAACAATCACATGATATAAAGGCGTTAGGTGCGACACCGATAATACGGTGCGGGCATGAAATTTGCGTGTATCAAGGCAGAGGTTCGCCGGCTGTTTTGTCAAAACAGGTGAATTATGCGGACAGGTTTCGATCGAAAGCGATAAACGGGCATGGTTCTCGATATCAACGCTAATCTTTTCCAGCTTAATCAATCGCTGTTCAGCGCGGTCGGCTTCGCTGCTGCCGCGCGCACGGCGCGCGTCGCCGCGATTGGCCGCA
>JAJFJB010000079.1 GCA_021774435.1 Alphaproteobacteria bacterium | reverse complement strand
CGGAAGGAAAAGCACCTGAAGCAATCGCGGCTGCTTTCTATTATTGGCTCCATATAGAGAAATGGGACACCAATTGGCCAAGTTTTGTCGATGAGGCTGCCTTCGGAAAGGGAAAAACCTTTGAAGAAGTATTCGGTCACCCAGTTTGGAATAAGGATAGAACGGGAAAAGACCCAAATGGTAATACGTATCTGCCAGTCAGGGTTGTTAAAGAACTTGGTCTGCGGCGTGAACTTATTGAGTCATTAGTACTCCGGTATCAACATGATAACCCAAATGCGCCAGACTCCGAACTTATTCAGTTTCTCAAGGACAAGGCAGAAGAGCATAAAGAGTACAAATTAGAACTAGAGACTTTGGGCAAAACCAAAGAACGAGTTAAGACCCGAATAAAAGCTGCGCAAGTCCCGCTTGACGAAGGGCGGTATGACGACGTGATCAAAATATTACGTTCTGCCGAGGAAACTCAGCGATTGGGGAGTGCACTAATAGAAGTTCGTTTAGTGGCAGATATCCGTGCTGCCTGTGCAGGAGCAGCCCTGCTAAAAGGCGACGTTGACTTAGCTTTCGTTGAATTCACTGCCGCCGCGGAATGTATGGAGCCCTTGGATGTTCTTGAAGCAGCATTCCTCCGAAAAAACTATAGTGCACACCTCCGTGACCAAGGTGAACGATTTGGCGGAACTGGCTTGAGCAAAGCTATAGAATTTCTAGAACGAAACCTCCAAACATACACGAGAGAAAAACATCCAAAAGATAGAGCTGCGACTCAACATGAGCTGGCAGGTACGCTGCAGCTCATGAGTAAACAATTAGGAGGCGTAGACAAACTAAATGCGTTGACGCGAGCCATCGACATGTGTGAGGCGGCTCTCGAGATCAGAACTAGAACAGTGATGCCCTTCGAGTGGATTGCAACCCAAAACAGCATGGCGAACGCAATGGAACGCATTGGCAGCCTCATCAGTGGAATAGAGGGAGTTAAAGCACTGGAGCAAGCTGTCGAAATTTATAACGTTACGCTGAAGGTCTGCACTCGAAGCAAGATGCCCGGAGATTGGGCAATGACGAAACATAATCTAGCAGTTACGTTAAAAATATGGGCGATTAGAATCGGCGGGCAGAAAGGATTGAAAGCATTAAGGCGTTCCATTTCCACCTTTGAAGATGTTCTTGAGGTCTATAACTATCGCGAGGCTCCCAAAGATTGGGCGTTGACACAGACTAACCTGGCAAACGTATTGGATAGTCTAGGTGAATGCATCGGTGGCTTAGAAGGGATGAAGGCGCTGGAGCGTGCGGCCCAAGCACATCGAGCTGCGCTCAAAATCTATGATCGAATCGAAATGCCCATGGAATGGGCTATGACGAAACATAATTTGGCAGGCACCTTGGCAACAATCGGAGAGCGTGCCGACGATGCAGAATCAGGCTTGCCAGCGCTTGATCGTGCCGTAGAGGCCTACGAAGAAGCGCTTGAGGTTTTTACGTTCACCGATATGCCTATCCAATGGGCGACTACCCAGAATGATCTAGGAACTGCGTTTCAAAAAATAGGAGAGCGCTCGGCTGGAACAGATGGTCTTGAAGCCCTCCAACGCGCTATCAGCATTCACAAAAATTTGCTTGAGAGCCGCACTCGAACTGAAGACCCGACTGACTGGTCTATGAGTCAGAATAATTTGGCGACTGCGCTGAGGATCTTTGGGGAACGAGCACATGGAGCGGAAGGGTTGTCAGCACTTAATTGCGCAATTACCGCTTATGAAGCCGCACTGGAGGTTAGAACCTGCGTTGGAATGCCCGCTCAATGGGCACGAACAACGACATTTTTAAGTCTCACTCGCTTAATTCTTGGCTTACAAACGGCAGATCGAGACCTAGTGCAATTGGGAATCGATGCAATGGATGAGGCGAAAGAGATTTTCAGAACTCTGGTACCGCAGGAGCATGTCGACTATATGTTCGAAATTCGTAAGCTTGGCGTTGATTTCATTCGATCGAGCCAACATTGAGAAACCGGGTGTTAGTAAATAGCAGCTACTATTGAGGTGAAAATCAATTAGGACTGATAAGCTAATCCAAAAATATTTTCCTTAAAAAGGAGTTCTGACGCTCTTAAAGTTACAAGTGCGATTGATCAATGCCATCTGCTTGAAACAACGGTGTTTGATAGTTAATTCCTCTTCTACTAAGTTTATTTGTTCTGTCCAGCCCTGCGCAGAACCGCATGCCACCACCGCCGGCATGTTCTTGGTAGTGACTAAAGCCATCGATGATGGATTGCGTATCCGTCGGCGGTCGCGCGGGCGCTGAGCGCATAGACAAGGTCGAAGCCCATATCCATGCCGCAGCCCTTGCACAGCACGCCGTCGCGGCGCGGGTCCATGGAACGGTCCAGCAGCACCGAGGCGACATAGTTGAGATGAAGAATGCGGCCCGTTGCCGCCTCGACGTAATGCACCGAGATCGTCCGGCTCATCCCGCTCTGCGATACATGCCGCAGGATTGTATAGAAGACCGGCTTGCCATCCCGATCCTTTGCGGCATTCTTTGCGGCTTCCGATAGCTGGGCGGCGCACCGTTTCCGTTCCTGCCGGTAATACTCCCGGAAGCTCTGACCCTCCCGGCGAACAAGAGAGAAATGCTTTTTCAATTGTGACTGGCTCATGGGTTTTATCCTTTCTAAGCATACGCAAAAATCGCGCATGCACCCTTGGCCAGCGCCGAGCGTCTTAACTGAAAAGCCCCGCACACTTCGCGGGGCTTTAAGACGGGAGACCGAAAAGCGGCGGTCCCAAAGTCCCGCCCCTTGGGGCGCCAAAGGCGTCCGGGCCACACGTTTGTGCGGGCCAGCCCGGACAGGACTATTGGGTAGACCGCAGCGCCTCGGTATAAGCTGAACAATGGGGTGTCAGGCGCCCGGTTTCCGGGCGCGTGTAAATAGAGGTCGCGGCTGACCTGCCAGCCGCTGCCTTATTCACGGCAAAGGATCGTTACCCGAGAGGGACGAAACCGCATCATGCGGGATCGGTAAAGCGAAGCGGCATAGCGCCTATCCCACCGGAGGTGAGTGCCGCCATACCGACAAACACAATACAAGCGAAACAATGAGTGCGATTTTTCGGCCTATGCTTGCCGCAGTTGAGATACTGCCGATTAAGGCCCCTTCCATCGACTGGATCGGGGCAAAAGGAGACATCGGAAATCGATTCTCCTCGTCCAGCATCCAGGCAATCGAGGCCACGTAGTGATGGAAGCGTGATCCCTCTGCGTTAAAATGCTAGGTAGAATTGACAAACACGGGAACGTTCGTCCCACAAACAGGGGAAGAAATCCATATTCGACCACGACTACATTCCGCCTCGGGAGGCCCTTACCGTAGACGAGTATTCCGCGCTCGCACACGAAACTAATCGACTGGACGTCGATAGCGCCGAACCCTTGGACAAGCCCATGCTGGGGTTCTTCGGCGAGGCTGGATCGCTCCTAAGCGCGGTCAAAAAACGCACGCGCGACGACATTCCTGCTGACCAGTATTATGCCGCCGTTGAAGAAGAAGTCGGGGATTTCCTCTGGTATCTTTCGCTGGTCGCGTCAGTTGCTGGCGTGTCGCTCTCATTGATTGTCCAGAATGCTGCAAAAGCGCCCGCCCGACGTCAAGCTGGAATAAGGTTCAGCGACGTTGAGCAACAATTTACGCGAAAAAGCCGCCCTCCAATCGACCGGTTGATCGCGCAACTGATCGCCCTTTCAGGCGATGTCGGCAAATTCACTGACTGGCATGCCCATAATCGTGGCGCGAAAATCCCTGAAATCGTTGCGGGTCATCTCACTTCCATCATGCGGGGTCTGATGCGCGCCTGCGCCGCTGCGGGTATCACGCTGCAGGACGCATCGGCGACGAATCTCTACAAAATTCATGACCGCTGGCCCCGCTCACGCGATCAGTATCCGGATCTTCCCGACGCAATCCATGAAGATGCCACCGAGCGATTACCTCGAAAGCTCGACATAAAGATTGAACAGAGGCGCAAGCGTAGAAAACCTTATGTTTTCCAAACTTCTAACGATATCAACATCGGCGATCCGCTCACCGATAATATTAGTGATCCCGATTTCTATCGTTTTCACGATGTCTTTCACTATGCCTATGCCGCCAAGCTTGGCTGGTCGCCTGTTACGAGGGCGCTATTCAAGCTGAAACGAAAATCAGATCCTGACCTTGATGAAAACCAGGATGGCGCACGTGCGATCCTGATCGAGGAAGGACTTTCGACCATGATCTTCAACTACGCAAAGATGCTAAGGTTCTTCGAAGGCGTTGAGCCGGGCGATCTGTCCTTCGAACTCCTTAAATCTGTTCGCGAATTCGTACAAGGTTACGAAGTGGATGCTGCGCCACTTTGGCTCTGGGAAGAAGCGATCCTGGACGGCTATGAGTGTTTTCGGTTCCTCAGGGCCAACAAAGCCGGCGTGGTATCGATCAATCTGGAACAACGGTCTATTAGCATAAAGAATATCACCACATGAGTATCTCCGCATTTGTTCGCGACCTTGCTGCGTTTGAAGGAGCCCGGGTCTTCAATCCTTACGCCCATGTTTGCTCCGCCCATGACAGGTATGACGCCGCACGCATACGGCGCAGAAATTTGCGCGAACTGTTGAAATCCGCCATCGATGGCCGGGCATCGACAATCTGGGTGGCTCGCGATCTGGGCTATCGCGGCGGTCGCCGTACCGGTCTGGCCCTGACAGATGAAGCGCACCTGCATCGACTGGCCGCTATCTTTAACGCGGACAAGATCGCAAAAGCGACGAAAGGACCGTTGGTTGCCGAACGCACGGCCACAATTATTTGGCACATGCTGTCGCGAATCCAAGAACCGGTCATGTTGTGGAACGTCTTCCCATTTCATCCGCATGAGGCTGACGATCCAATGACAAATCGGCGTCACACGCGGTTGGAACGCCAGGCGGCCGCGCCATTTCTGGACGCTTTGATTGACATGATCCGCCCCAAGCGGATTGTAGCTATCGGGCGCGATGCCGCCTCAGCGCTTGAGGATTTGTGCGTGCCTGTTTATCGAGCGCGTCATCCCAGCTACGGCGGGCAGACTGAATTCATCGAACAAATCGAGGTGCTTTACGACCTCAGGCCTGAACCGCCTCGACAGGGACGGCGGGCTCTGGAGCCGTCTGTGCATCAAGCCTGATTTCTTCGCATCGTGAGATAAGGTCGCCGACCTTCTTTCGCCCCCATGATTTGGAGCACTTCTTGGCGTTGGTTGATCCAGTATCAATTTCGGCGTGCGTCGAATGGATGGTCAGCGTTCCAACTTCGCACCTGGTCTCCATCGCGATGAATCGAAGAAGCCGTCCCAATCCAATCAAATTGCCAAGCGATCTGGCGATATAATAGTGGCTGCGATACAGCGCCGTCATGTGGAGGCGCACAGCGCCTTCGACACGTTCTGGCTTTATCTCGATGAAGCTCAGGCACTGCCGGCCTAGCGGTTTTCGTGCGTCTTTTTCAGGATGGAAAAGCGTCAATTCATACATATTATAATAGGGCTGCGCGCGATCCGTTTGCGGCCCATAAGCTGAAAGGTTTTCGATCAGTGTTTGCAACTGCCGGTGATTTTTTCCATCGCTACCGGGCCAGTTGATCATACGATCGAAATAGCGTCCCCAGTCCGGCGCCTTGGATTTGATTTTCCGAAAGGACCGGTCGTAGCGTTCGTACAGGAGTTCCGGCTTTCCGGGCGTATAGAGCGCATCAGGGAAAATTGTATTCGCCACGGTCGACAATGGGTATGCGCCATGGTCGCGCAAGAATGTATCGACTTGCGTCATCACAGCATTGTCCGTCGCCGAATGAGAGATGGGATCTTCGATGTGCAGAATCATATTGTTGACAGGTCCGGTGTCAAAAAGGCGGCGGGCCGCAACCAACCAAGCCTCCGCGCAGCTTGCCGCCGCCGGCATCGGTGCATAATTCATTCTATTTGATCTCCTTTAAACTCAATGCGCCGTAGGTGCGCAGAGTGACGTACGATTCACTGATCCACGCGTGACCGTCGACGCCCCAATCGACGTCCCAGGAGTTGCGGATTTTCAAGTAGGCAGTTGCTTCATGCTCACCATAGCCGACCGCGAGCACAGCATGGGTGGAGGCGTCGCTATAAGGAGGCGGCGCATGCTCTAGAAGCGCGCACCCATCGTCGACAGTCCAGGTATTGAACGTGTTGTCGATACGCATCGCGAGAACCGTGGGAACTCCATTAACGAGGTCATTCAGCAGCGCTTCGAAATCGAATCGCTCTTTATCACCGTCAGCGTGGGCGAGCCAGGTCGGCTGTCCCGGCGGATGCCATTTCGCCGGATCTATCGTCGCACAATATGGCCAGTCGCATTCCTCGGGCTGCCCATCGTCTTTTAGGGATTGCGCCGTGGGCTTAAGGCGGGAACCGGCGTCTGGCGGATCGCCAGCACGCTGTACGGCGTGATAATATAGCCATTCGGGGCACAGCGGACCGGTTCGACCATGCAGGATTTCGTGGGCGCCCGTCGCTGCAAAAGCGAGGCAAGTCGGGCGCAAGCCTTGATCGCGCGCAGCACCAATCTTGCTGCTGAGGTCGATTTCGGTCTGCATAGGTGTCAGTTCGCCGCCAATCGATCCAGTTGCGGGGCATACTGTCCGTTCTCTCGGCCAAGCGCGTGCCTGAAATGGACCGTCACCTGATTGACGCCGTCATCGGCGCGCCAGGGACGGCGTTCGCGCAGAGTATAGCTGCCGTTTTCGAGAGCAGAGGCTTCACCGAGTATGTAGCGCCGACGTGGTCCCCCAATCCGTTCCGGATACATGGCTTCGGCCTCATCCTTCAGGACCAGGAAGCCTGCTCTTTCCAGTTCTTCATAGGTCCACAGATAGCCAGAACCCCCATGTTCCTTCAGTTTGAGGACGAACAAGTCCTTGCGATTGGCTTCGATCACACTGCCTTCATCTCGCTCGGTCAGACGCCACACGTCCCGGTCACGCCAATCGCCAACGTCATGTCCGTCCACGAGTTCTGCCTTGAGGTCCCGTGGCATGACACCGACTAGCGTGCGGCGCTGCCGTGAAGACAAAAACCCGTCTCGTTCGTAGGCCTGGATCGTGGCGCGATAGCTTGCGCCAAACCGCAGCGACGCCTGATAGAGCGTATGAGGGTTCTCATAATTGCGCCGATCCCAGCTCTGTTGGTCGTGGAGTTTGGCGAGCAGGAATTTTGGCAACAAGAAGTTCGATGCAAAAGCATCCGCTTCGCGCTCCTGCTCAGGCACTTGTGCGTAGCTCCCTTCCATTGGCGCGCGGCGCAGAATACCTTCATCGTCCGCATGCGGCTCGTGACCCATGATGAGGTGTCCGAGTTCGTGGGCGCCGGTGAAGCGTTGCTGTCCGATTGGCCGACGTACTGTCAGCATGACGCCCATAAGGTCGCCTTCGCGCATGAACGCCCCGAGCAACGGATCGAGTGACTTAAACATCAGAATCGCGCCCGCGCGCGCGATCGCACTGAAAACATCGACGCGAACCGATCGGTCCATCGCCTTGCGCGATCCCAGATCCCGATGGAGTCGCTCGGCGGCTTTCATGCCGCGCAATATAGCGAGGCGGTCATTATACGCCATCGGCAGCCTGCGATTTAGACTTCAGAAATTCGGCGAATTTCTGAAGTTCAGAGCGGTCATTGTCCGAGAGTTCCGACGCCGTTCTCGCAAGGAACTCCACATCCTCAGGAACGCCTTCAACAATGTCGTCGGTGAACCATGAGACTGGACGCTGATAGAGTTTCGCAAGTTTTTGCAGTTCGACCGCACTGATATTGCGTTTGTCGCTTTCTATCTCCGAGACAGCCGAGCGCGGAATGTCGAGATACACGGCCACTTTATCTTGGCTCACACCGACGTATTCACGGGCCTCTTTTAACCGCGCGATCATCTTGGTTTTATTGTCATCGGTGCTGGCGCGAGAAAATCCTGCCGCTGGTTCCGTCATTTATCCTGCCTCCGTTTTGTTTTTTACCTTTGTTGCGTTCGCCATTGCTTTTTTGGCGTGTTTTAGCATCGTCGCAACGCAGCTATTTCGATCCTTGAATCCACCTACTGGCACGCACTCTTCTGAAATTTCGACGCCGATTTCTTCTTCGATTCGCAGACACACTCGCAGCACGCTATGGGAATCGATTTGAGGTTCCCACGCGGGCGTGCTGCCTTCACCGCGCATCTTCGCCTCTACCGCGATGTCATTGAGTTCGTCATTGATCGCCGCTGCGAGGTCTTTATCAGAGAGCGTCATCGCGCCTGTCTCCGTTCGATTTATGTGCAATATATATGTCGGAAATTCCGACATGTCAACATTTTTGTCGGAAATGCCCTTATGATGCTGTTGCGAAAAGAAGGCCGGTGTAAAAATTACTGGGGTGGGGCTCAAAGACCGGGAATGTGTCAGCGTAGACATTCATCGATGCTACTGGCCCGGGCTCGTTACCGTCAGTGATATCGACAGCGCGCACCGTTACTGTCTTAACGCAGACAGTAGTACAGCGCCTCTTGACCTAAGCTTGCAGGTCTTATGTTTGCTTACGAGATAATGCAGAGATGCGGAAAGCCCGATCATATACTGCTGGACGTCGCTCAACCCGGACCGCCGAGTCACAAACGAGTCACATGTCCATTTGTGCCAATTTGTGGAGTTGCGGGATTCTGCGGGTTTCAGCGGTGCTGCAATTCGCCAATAAAATCCATGTATTTTGATTGTTTTCGTCTGGAAGCCGCGGATTTGAATGGCTCCTCGGGACGGGGTCGAACCGCCGACCAAGTGATTAACAGTGACGAACTTTCGTTCTCTAAGCCATTGTTCCAATCCAATTCATCTCTCCTCGAGTCACAATTCAGTCACATGTTGGTCTGGGTTTGGTTGCGTTAGCATGTGCGCAATCGCGTTGGCGCGGGTCGCCCGGCGTTCGGCATGAGCATCGAACAGATGACCATAAACGTCGTAAGTGATCTTGATAGACGCATGCCCCATCAGCTCCTGAATCTCTTTTGGATTTGCGCCGCTTTCGATTTCCAAAGACGCGCGCGCATGGCGCAGGCTCTTGGGCGGATATTTAGGTTTGCCGTCTTCGGTGACGATGCCGGCTTCGAACAGCACGGGACGCCATCCCCGATGGTTCAGGTTGGATAAGAACTCCGCATTGCCCGACCAGTTTGGGAATACCAGGTCCAGTTCCGATTTGGGACAGAGTTTCTTCCAATGACGCAATTGGCGCATGTAACAGTCCGGCATAGCGATAAAACGGAACGCCGACGCGGATTTCGGAAGACCGATGGTGCCATCGAACTCGATGTCCTGAACGATGTGAATGCCGCCGCGCTCGAAGTCGACCTTGGACCAGGGCAGACCGAGCGCTTCACCGGGGCGTGTACCGCCATAGGCCATGGTTTCGAGAATGAGCTTGTAGCGCCGGCGTTGACGGCGAAGCCTTGCGTCGGACACCTTCAGTCGCGTCCGTAATATCCTCAGGATGGTTTTAATCTCATCAATGCTCGGCGACTTATCGGTCACCGTCAGTGCTGCAGCGGGATCGCGTGACGAGGCGCGGATATAAATATGTTCGGCTGGCGCATGATCCATGAGCCCATCGCTCCGCGCCTGCTCGAGGACGGCCTTGAAGCTGCCCAGGATCTTTAGCGCATAGGGCCGTTTGTATTCCTGGACGAGATAGTCCCGTAACGTCTTGCACAGGTTTTCATCGAGCCGTGACGCAAGGCAGGACCCCAATCGAAGATTGCCGCCGTCGATTACCGCTTGTGTGAGAATGACCACCTGCCGTTCGTAGGAATGCCGTGTCGCCAAGGCAATGGGCTCGCGGCCCTTCCTGCCGATGTGTTTGCATACATGCAGCCAGTGTGCCGCAAGATCGTCGACGGTGTGTTTAGAGGGGGATGCGTCCCGGTTAACTTTGGGGCTATCGCGGAAGGCGTCCGCGTCCTTGCGACGGTTGAAGTTTTTGCATCGCCGCCTCCCTGTATTGGGATCTGTGTAATGGACTTTGTAGATGGGGCCCTTCTTGCCGGTAATTTTCTGTATGAACGCCATCTATTCGTTATGATTCATCGATAGCCAGCGCTGCAAGGCTTCGTGCTGTTTGCCCTCGAATTGCCGGTGGATAAATCCAGCATCGATCCGAAGAATGCCTTTGTCATCGAGGAACCAGGGCCATTTACGATCGCCATCTGAGTTTGGCTCCGCCGTCCAATCGATTTGCCGCTGGTTCCAGCGGATGTTCATCGTCTCGAGGATTTCCAACGCTTCCTTTTTGTCGACATAACGTCCGGTCAGGAAGGGTGCCGACTTCCCGTGTTCTGCATGCTCGTTAAATTCCATTCATCCTCCTTCAATCGTTTTTGCTAAACATCATAAAGATCGGCGGCGCTGCGATAGGGCGCGGCCGCATAAACAACTGTCACTTCCTTGCCGTTCGAGTAACGCGGCGAGACATAATCGCCAAAGCCATTGGTAGGGTTGATATAGAGCGTTGCATCGAGTGAATGACGAACGGCGAAGCGTTCCTCTACTTCCAACAGCTGTTCGAACAAGAGCTGCCGCATTTGGGCAAGCGTCATCTCGCCCTTGATCCTGATCTTCATAAATGCCTCCGATCTTCGGCAACAGTCGCTCATCGCTTCGCGCAATAACGCGGCGAGACACAGCTCACCTTCGGCTGTGGGAGCGACATTTCAGGCTTCTAAAAAGCCAGTTGCTTATATCTTTAGTATACTACTTATAATTGTTTTATGCAAATTCGTATAGGCAGCTCGCAGTGATCTTAGGCGGCTAATATTCTCTCTTTTCGTTTCTTCAAATCCCCGACCATCAGTCCTTCCCGAGCGACATGGGTAATCGGGAAAGGCCCTGACGGTCAGGGTCTCGAATACGAAGGAGACATAAACATGTCCACGCTCATTACCCCTAACGAACTGGCATCCAAAACCATACTGGAACTACGCACTCTTTACCGCGCCGTTCATGACGACCTCGTGTGCAGCGAGCCTGGCTCTCATAAGCGCCGTGTTGCGCTGGCCAGTCTCGAGAACATTTCGCGCGCGATTGCCACTGCCCTGGCAGCTGCGCCGAGCGTGCCATAGAGCGTAGAGGCAGATCCAGGTCGCGGGCAGATCCATAAAACATTGGCTATCAAACAGCCTATAAGGAGCCACTCTTGTGGCGGAACATGGCGATCGGCAAGAGCGGGGTCCCCGGTGTCCCCGAAGGAGCTTCATTTACTAGACGCGGAACCGAGGGCACCCTCGCGATGCCAGCAATCGATACCAGTATGAACGTTTGGGGAAGACCCAATCCAATTGTGCACCGGCCGAAGCCTCGGTAAGGTCCATGCAATAACAAGGCAAAGGGGGCTTCGATATGGCGATCGACGAACAGGCACTCAACAAAGGGCAAGCGCGTAAACTCGAAGCCCTGCGTAAATCCGTTGGTGACGATCTCGCCGAAGAAGTCTTCGCTAAATGGCTGAAGCGCCAGGCCGAGGCCATACCAGTCGACCGTGCTGACCCCGTCGCCGAGAAGATTGCAGCAGCACTCGCCGGTCTCGAGAAAGATCAGACTTTCCGGCTCGGCAATCGGGGCTATACGGTCCGCCGCGCCCGGGGCCCGGGCGTGTCAGGATTTATCGTTACCAAGAACGAGAAGCCGTAACCTTAAAAAAAGCGGCCGTACCTAACGAGGTCATCGCGAGGAGGCCGAGTCGGTTCTGCTGTCATCATGCGTTGCATGACGGCAAAGCAAGCGCCACGGCGCAAGAAGCAGACGGAAGGCACGCCCGAGATAGATCCGGCGATCGATGCGTTGCTGGACTATCTTGCAGAGCGGGCGGTTCTGCGCGATTCTTATGGAAACACTAAAACCAAACCGACCGATCCATAGGGGAGCCGTCCCATGCGCACCGCCGCCATTTACGCCCGTTACTCCTCGGACCTGCAGAGCGACGCATCGATCGAAGATCAGGTGCGGCTCTGCCGTGAACACGCGGAGCGTGAAGGCTTAACCGTCGTTGAATGCTATTCGGACCATGGTATCTCTGGCGCGACGCTGCTACGGCCCGGTGTGCAGGCACTATTGCAGGATACTATCACCGGCAAGTATGACGTTGTGATCGCGGAAGCGCTGGACCGTCTCAGCCGGGACCAGGAAGACATCGCGCATATTTATAAGCGTCTCACTTTCGCCGACACGACGCTTGTTACTCTGTCGGAAGGCAAAATCAGCGAACTGCATATCGGCCTCAAGGGAACGATGAGCGCGCTGTTCCTCAAAGACCTTGCCGACAAGACGCGGCGCGGTCAGCGGGGCAGGGTAGAGAAGGGCAAGTCCGGCGGCGGTAATTCGTACGGCTACGACGTGGTGCGGCAAGTATCCGAAGACGGCCTTCCCATCCGCGGCGACCGACGGATCAACGACAGGGATGCAAGTATCATTCGCCGGATCTTCAACGAATATGCAGCCGGCGCTTCACCGCGCACGATCGCCAGAACCCTGAACGAAGAACATGTCCCTGGACCAAGCGGCAAAGGATGGGGACCGAGCACTATCCATGGCAATCCGGTACGCGGTACCGGCATCCTCAACAACGAACTTTATATCGGCCGCTTGGTCTGGAACCGACTGCGCTATGTGAAGGATCCCGAGACCGGCAAGCGGATCTCTAAACTCAATCCCAAAGAGGACTGGGTCATCATCGAGACGCCACAATCACGCATCATCGACCAGGGTCTCTGGGATGCCGTAAAAACCCGACAGGAGTCCATGAAGGCAAGCCGCTTCGGCAAAGGCAAACCGGCCTTCTGGGACCGCCGGCGTCCCAAGTTCCTGTTCAGCGGCTTGATGCGCTGCAGTGTTTGCGGCGGTGGCGTGGTGAACTTCAACAAGGAGAGGGTTGGCTGCGCCAATGCCCGCAACAAAGGCACGTGTGACAACAAGTCGACCATTCGCCGGGATGTACTCGAAGCAACGGTGCTCGATGGACTACAGCATCATTTGATGGAACCGCATCTGGTCGAGCGGTTCTGTGAACACTATGCGCGTCATGCCAACAAAGCGGCCGCCGAGCATAATGCCGGTCGAACCTCGGATATAGCCGAACTACAACAAATCGAGCGCGATATGGAACGCCTGGTACAGGCCATCCTAGACGGCGTGCCGGGCAGCCAAGTCAAAGACAAGATGGCAGCGCTTGAAGAACGCAAAGCCATCCTGCAAAGCCGCGTCGATCTATCCGAAGAACAACCAGTCCTGATGCATCCTAACATGGGAAAGGTCTACCGCGATCAGGTTGCACAGCTCCGTGAAGCCCTGACCGATGAGGATCATCGGGAGAAAGCCGTCGAAGTTATGCGCGGCCTGATCGACAGTATCGATCTGATCCCGGTGGAAGAGGGCGGCAAGAAAACGCTGGCCGTGAGCCTGCGCGGCAAGCTGGCCGCCATTTTAGCGCTGGGGGCCGGAATCAAAAAACCGCTCGAGGAGAGCGGTCTAGAGATGAGGGTCACAAAGTTGGTTGCGGGGGTAGGATTTGAACCTACGACCTTCAGGTTATGAGCCTGACGAGCTACCAGACTGCTCCACCCCGCGCCAGGGTTGTTGGTTGGTTTATCGTGAAGGGCGGGATTGTTGTGTCCCGCTCGTTTCCTGTTG
>JAJFJB010000078.1 GCA_021774435.1 Alphaproteobacteria bacterium | reverse complement strand
GACGGCGATAACGAAAACGAAAAATGCAAGAGCGACCCAGAAAGTTGGGTTATGCAAAAGTTCCATCAGGCACCGTCCCGTATAACGGAAGCGACCGCAGCATTCGCTTCGTCTAGAGCGACATCGCTACCGATGAGCCTGCTCGCCGACGCCTGAGCCAACTCGCCCGCGATTGTGCCGATATCGCCAATGGCACGCGCTTTTTCGTCTGCGATCCGTTTTTCGGCTTCTGCCAATTGCTCGCCAAGCTTTGCCGCCAGCGCGTCGCGTTGCCGCTCTGCTTCTTCCGACATTTTTCGCCCTGCTTCGCGTATGGATTCCTGCGCTTTCGCCGTGGCTTCAGCAATCGCTCTTTCATAGTCGGCAAGCGCGGCTTCCGCCTCCGATTTAAGCGATTCCGCCTTTTCCAGGTCCGCCTCGATCCGTCCGCGCCTCGACTCGCGCACATCGGTAACGCGCGGCAACGCGACTTTCCAGAGGATCAGGTAAAGCGGGATGAAAGTCAGCGCTAACCAGAAAAGCTGCGTTGGAAAGACCGACAGATCGAGTTGAGGCATGGCGTCTTCGTTTCGCTAGGTTACGAGCCTGTGTCTTAACCGAACAGGATAAGGAGTGCGATAACCAGCGCGAAAAGCGCGATCGCTTCGACCAGTGCGAAGCCAAGCATCGTCATGGTGAAAACTTCACCCCGGGCTGCCGGGTTGCGGCCAACCGCGATGATGAAGGAGGAGAAGACGCTGCCGATACCAATACCGGAGCCGATCATGCCAATCACCGCCAAACCGGCGCCGATAAGTTTTGCAGCTTCGACCATTTCCATAATTTCGTTCCCTTTTAAGTGATGTTCTATTGTGAGTTACAGAATTCCTATCGTCGGCGCCGCATCAATGCAGGTGCAGGGCGTCGTTGATATAAAGGCAGGTAAGGATCGTGAAGACGTAGGCTTGCAAGCAGGCAATCAAAATTTCCAATCCTGTCAGCACGACGACAAAAGCGAAGGGCAGAACACCTGCAACGCCTAGCACGGCAATGAAGCCGGCGATCACCTTCAAGAGCGTATGGCCCGCCAGCATATTCGCGAACAGCCGCACGGAAAGGCTGATGGGGCGCGACAGATAGGAAATAACCTCGATCGGAATCAGCAGCGGCCACATCGGCAGTGGGGTGCCGGGCGGCAGGAAAAAGCTGAAAAAATGAAACCCGTGTTTCGCAAATCCCAAAATGGTGACGCCGATAAAGATAAAGAACGCCAACGCAAAGGTTACAACGATGTGGCTGGTGAAGGTAAAGCTATAGGGCGTCATGCCGAGCAGGTTGCCGAGCAGAACGAACATGAACACGGTGAAGACGAACGGGAAGTATTTGCGGCCTTCGTTGCCAACGGTGTCGCGAAGCATGTTCGCGATAAATTCGTAGGATAACTCGACAGCGCATTGCAGGCGGCCCGGAACCAGGGCGCGATGCCGCATGCCAAGTAGAACGAAGCCCGCGGTAATTACTGCCGTGAGGACCATGTATAGCGATGAATTCGTGAACGAAACGTCGACATTGCCCAATTGCAGCGGAATGATTGGGTGAATTTCGAACTGTTCTAGCGGACTTGCCACTTGCTTCCCCGTTTAATCCTTGCCCTTCGCATCGTCGTCATCCGTCGTCTCGTCGGTTTTCTTATATCCGGCCGCAAGGTCGTATCCGGCCGCCATACGAAACACGTTCAGGATTCCTGCTGCGGAGCCGAGCACGAAAAACAACAACAAGAACCAAGGTTTGGTATCGAGCCAATAATCGAGAAGGAAACCAATGCCGACTCCGACAATCACAGCAGCGACCAAATCGACACCAATTCGCAATGCGATGCCTAGGCCACCTTGTGTTCCCGTCCGATTGTCCTTACCCGATTCCCCCTTGCCGGTCCCGCCCCGGTTTTTTCGCGCGGCTTTTAGCCGTTCATCCAGATCTTCCAACGAAGCTGGCTTTCGACCCTCGGCCATGGCAATTCGCCCCTCCGAACGGTTTCAACCAATGCTGAAAGCGGGCGCACCATACTGTTGGGTCAAAGTAGTGTCAAGCCGCAAAGGGCACCGCATATGCGGTTAAAAGTCGCAGAAATCCGGGCGTTTTCGCTGGTGCGTCACGCGGTCGCGCGAAGCTCCTGAGCGCGCTGCAAGTCGACCGAAACGAGCTGGCTTACACCCCGTTCGCCCATTGTCACACCGAACAGCCGGTCCATGCGCGCCATGGTGATCCGGTGGTGGGTAATAATCAGAAAGCGAGTGTCGCCGGCATCGGAAATTTCGCCCAGCAGGTTACAAAATCGCTCGACATTGGCATCATCCAGCGGCGCGTCGACCTCATCGAGCACGCAAATTGGCGCGGGGTTGGTCAGAAAGACGCCGAAAAGCAGGGAAATCGCGGTAAGGGCTTGCTCGCCACCCGACAGCAGCGACATGACCTGTAGTTTCTTGCCCGGGGGGCTCGCCATGATTTCGAGGCCGGCCTGCAATGGGTCTTCCGCTTCCGTCAGCGTAAGATACGCCCGGCCGCCACCAAAGAGCTTAACGAAGAGTTCCTGGAAGTGCGTGTTGACGGTATCGAACGCGGCGAGCAAGCGCTCGCGGCCTTCTCGATTGAGCTGCCCAATGCCTTGCCGCAATCTCGCGATCGCTGCAACAAGGTCTTCTCGCTCGTTCTGCATCGACTCAATCTGCGTCTCGAGTTCCTGTGCTTCGATTTCGGCGCGCAGGTTGACTGGCCCCATATTATCGCGTTCCCGGACCTGCCGTCCCATTTTGGTTTCAACGGTTTCCGGATCCGGTAACGATTCGTCTTCCGGAATGCCGGCTTCTTGCAACACGGCGTCAGGCTCGCAGGCAAGCCGCTCGGCTATGCGCTCCTTGATCGTGGCACTATCGCTTTCAGCCTGCTCTACTTGTGCTTCGCTGCGCACGCGCTGTTCACGGCTTTCCGCCAGTGCTGCTTCGGCGGCGCGCAGCGCCTTGTCGGCTTCGCTTTGATCCGTTTCGCCGCTTGCCAATGCGTCCGCGGCGGCGCCGCGCCGTTCTTCCGACTCCGTTATTTTTCCAAGCAAAGCGTTGCGCTGTTCGGTGATTTCGGCGGGCCGGGCTGCAAGCCCGTTCCGGGTTTCCTCCGCGGCTTCGCGGCGCTCCTGAAGATCTGCAAGACGCGCTGTTGCGCCTTCCGAACGGTTTCTCCAGCCGGTCAACTCTTCCGTCACAGTGCGTCGGCGTTTTGTGCGCTCTTCCGATTCACGCTTCAGGCGATCATACGCGCTGCGTTTTTCGGACTGGTCGGTGCGCAACTCGCCCAAGGTCGCCCGCATGCCTTCGATCATGGCGCGCTTGGCGACCGGGTCTTCCAGCTCTTCGATGCTGCGCCGCACGGTCTTCCACTGCGTTTCCGCTTCGTTGAGATCCAAAACCGCTTGGTTCGCCGCTTCGACCAGCGCCGCGAGACGCGATTTGGCGGCGGCCGCATCGCCGGACACGTTGCCGAAGGCTTCGCGGGCTTCATTCAGTGCCGTAAAGGCTTCATTTAGTGTTTGCCGAGCCGATCTTTCTGCCGCCTCCGCCACTTCCCGATTACTTTTTGCCGTTTCCAGCGTGGATTGTGCGGCCTTGAAGCCCGGTTCGGCGGCGCTTTGTTTCTGGCGCAGCGCATCCAACCTATTGCGCTGGCCTAATCGGGCCGCGGCCGGGGTCGGCGCACCGGCGGAAACACGATAGCCGTCCCAACGCCATAGACCGCCATCCCTGCTGACAATTCGTTGACCCGGTTTCAGCGAAGGATGAAGCACTTCGCCCGTTGCATCATCTTCAACGATCCCAATTTGGGAGAGGCGGCGGTTCAAAGCGGGAGGTGCTTTAACGAACTGTGCTAGCGGCTTCACGCGGTCGGGCAATTGCTGCAAGACCGACAGAGCGGGGAGAATGGCCCAATACACCGGCGCCGCGGTATCCACCGGCGCATCAATATCTTCGCCCAGCGCAACGCCAAGAGCGACTTCATAGCCTGGTTCCACGGAAATCGATTCGATCATTGGTGCAAAGAAATCACCTTCTGAAGGCTCCACGAGTTCCGCGAGCGCGCGAATTTCGGCGGCTAGCTTCTCTCGTTCGGCTTCAATCGCGCGCGCCTGGTCCCGGGACAGTGATTCCGCCGCCTGCGCGATCTTAAGGTTTTCCTCCGCCGTACTTGCGGCCTCCCGCGCAGTCGATACCTGTGTCTCGGCCTTGTTTATCGATTGTTGAATCTCTTCCAAAATCGAATTGTCGGCAACCTCCGCGGCGAGTGTGACCCGCTCGTCATCCATTTCACCGGCGCGGATTTTGAGTTTTTCGATTTGCTCGGCAAGTTGATCGCGCTGCCGCTCCAGTGCGGCGCGTCTGGCTTCAATTTCGGCGACGGTCGCTAGCAGTTCGTTGCGCTCTGAATCTTTCGTTTCGACTTCAGCATTGATGGAGTCGAGTGCCGCGCGCGCTGTTTCCTCGGTTTCGGCTTCGCTTTCCTGGGCTGCGTCGATTGATTGCCCCTCGGTCTCTAGGCGTTCGATCGCGTTGACCGCTTCAGCCGCGAGTGATTCCTCCCGCTGAATGTCACCTGTAATCTGCCGCAGCCGGCGTTCGGCTTCCGCCTGCGCTTCGGTAATCCGCGTTTCTTCCCGCTCGAGCTCGTTGCGCGCCATCAGCAGGCGCTGCAGTTCCGCCGCTGCTTCGGCTTCCTTTTGGCGGAGCGCGGGCAATGCAGCGGCGGTCTCGGCCTGGCGGGTTGCAGCGCTACCGGCAGCCTCGGTTCGCTGCGCAACCGCATTCTCGGCTTCACGGAATTTTACCCGCGTAACCTCCAGTGCCGCCGCTGACTCCTGCCAGCGCAGGTGTAGGAGAATAGCTTCGTACTTGCGGATGTTTTCTGACAAACGGCGATAGCGGACGGCTTGCCGCGCCTGCCGCTGAAGACCCTGGTGCTGGCCTTCGAGTGCTTCGATAACATCGTCAAGTCGACTTAGATTCGTTTCTGCCGCTCGGAGCCGCAATTCCGCTTCGTGACGCCTTGAATGGAGTCCCCGAATGCCGGCGGCTTCTTCCAGCAATACCCGCCGCTCAGTCGGTTTTGCGCCGATCAACGCGCCGATCCGACCTTGACTAACCATGGCGGTGGAATGCGCGCCACTAGCCAGATCCGCGAACAACAACTGTACATCGCGGGCACGTACTTCCTTGCCGTTTATTCGGTAGGCCGACCCGGCACCACGCTCGATGCGGCGGCTTACTTCGATTTCTTCGGAATCGTTGAAGGTCGCCGGCGCCGTGCGGTCGGAATTATCGAGCTTGAGAACGACTTCGGCGACGTTGCGTGACGGGCGGCTGGCAGTGCCGCCGAAAATCACGTCTTCCATTTCGCCGCCCCGCATACTCTTCGGGGATGTCTCGCCCATAACCCAACGAAGTGCTTCGACGACATTGGACTTGCCGCATCCGTTCGGACCAATAACGCCTGTCATCCCAGGCTCGATAAAAAGCTCGGTCGTGTCGACGAAGGATTTGAAGCCCGTTACCTGGAGCCGGCTAAAATGCACTGAGGCCTATTTTTCTAATTTCTTCAACAGATCGTCGAATACCTCATATGGCTGTGAT
>JAJFJB010000077.1 GCA_021774435.1 Alphaproteobacteria bacterium | reverse complement strand
CTGCAATGCGGGTTTTGCACCGCCGGCGTATTAATATCGTCGACGCATTTCCTTGAGCGGTACCCCAATCCGAGCGAAGAGGAGATCCGCTCGATGCTTTCGGGGCACCTGTGCCGATGCACCGGTTATGAAGGCATGGTCCGCGCGATATTGGCCGTGGCCAAGACGGGCGCCTCATGACACTGGCGCGGATGTTGAGCGCTTCTGTTGCGCGTGATCCGGACGCAATCGCCATTGTCGAAGGAGATCGGCGATTGTCCTACGCCGCGTGGCTGCATGAAATACGATGCGTCGCCGGCGGATTGGCCACTTTGGGCTTGAGGGAAGGCGACCACCTGGTCGCGGTGCTCTCGAACCGATGTGAGACCGCCACACTCTTTTGGGCGTGCCAGTGTCTTGGGGTCGTTTTTACGCCCTTTAACTGGCGGGCGTCCGCCGCCGACGTCGCCTTCGTACTTGCGGATGCTGAAGCGAATGCTGTCGTTTACGAGGACCGGTCGGCGGATGCGGTTGTCACGGCATTGGAAACGGAAACCTGCCCGGCGGTGATCTGCCTCGATGACGGCAGTGGCATGCCATACCAATCGCTCGTCGAGGCGCCACCCTTTGAGAGCCCGGCGCCCGTGGACGACCAGGCAACCTGCCTGATGCTCTATACATCCGGTACGACGGGACGGCCCAAGGGCGTGCCTCGCAGCCATGCAGCAGAGCGCATTGCCTCAGTCGGCTGCATTGCGCAGATGCATTACCGTTACGGTGAAGTATCGCTGGGTGTGATGCCGCTCTTCCACACGATGGGTATCCGGGCTCTGTCGATGTCGGTCTATCTGAATGGCAAATTTGTCTGCATGCCGACATTCGATACCGCGAAAGCGCTGGACTTGATCGCACGTGAACGGATCAGCGCGCTGTTCCTTGTGCCGACGATGTTCCACGACATGGTGCATCATAAGGATTTCCAGGCCTTCGACCCGGAATGCGTTCGCAATATCGGCTATGCAGGCATGTCGATGACCTCGGCATTGGTCGAAGCGTGTGCCAAGGGGTTCGAGCCGGACTGGTTCTGCAATTTTTACGGCTCCAGTGAAATCTATACCTTCGCCGTATGTGATCGCGCGGCGGAGAAGCCTGGCTGTGCCGGCCGGGCCGGCATGGGACAACAAATTCGGCTGGTCCGCGCCGACCCGGATGAACGGGTTGGTCCTGATGACATCGTGGCACAAGGCGGGACGGGAGAGATCATTGCGCGCATGGACGCATTGGACGCTTTCGATGGGTATTGGAAGCGGCCGGACGCGGACGATAAATCGATTCGGAAAGGCTGGTATTTCACCGGCGATCTTGGTCGGTTCGATGCGGAAGGAGAGCTCTACGTTGTTGGCAGGGTCGACGACATGCTGATTTCCGGCGGCGAGAATATCTATCCTGAAGAAGTCGAGGATCTGCTCGCGAAGTGCGAACTGGTGCGGGGCATCGCTGTCATCGGACTATCCGATGATCGTTGGGGGCAGCGGGTAGTCGCCTTTATCGAGCCCGCTAACGAGCAGGCAAGTCCCAAGGCGTTGAATGATTATTGTCTTGATAGCGCGATGGCCCGCTTCAAACGGCCGCGCGGTTATGCGTTCGTGAAGGCGATACCGCGCTCGGCTTCCGGCAAACTGCTACGCCGCGAGCTACGGCTGGGCAATTACGACCTTTTGGATAAATTTGAGAACACGATTTAACGGAGAAGAAAACAATGGCGATGGAACGGGATTATGCGGCGATACGCGGCGACATTTTGCGCGATTTGGATGGCTTGCGTGTCGAAGTCGATGCGGAGAATAAGATCGGCTTTCTAATCCTCGACCGGGAACCGCTCAATATCGTCTCCTACAAAGGCCGCGCCCAAATTCGTGCCATCATCGAAGCGTTCGACGAGGACGAGGATGTCGGTGTCGTTGTTATTCGTGGCGCCAATGGCGTCTTTTCCTCCGGCGGCGACGTGAAGCGCTTCCCGGAAATCCCCAAGAACAAAATGTCCGACCTGGCTGACAATATCGGCGCGCCGGAACGCTGCTCGAAACCGGTCATCGCCGCCTTGGAGAAATACGCCTTTGGCGTCGCCTTCGAATTGTCGCTCGCCTGTGATTTTCGTTTCGCGATCAAGGAAACCCAGGTGGGTTTGCCCGAGGTTGCAATAGGCCAGATGCCCGGGTCCGGGGGCAGCGTCCGCGTTGCGCGTTTAATCGGGATGACCCGGGCCAAGGACATGGTGATGCTCGGCAAGCGCGTCGCGGCTGAAAAAGCCTGTGATTGGGGTTTGATCACCGATGTCGCCGAAAATTCCGAGTCATTGACGGAAATGATCATGAAATACGCGGCCCAACTGAACGCGCTTGCACCGATCTCGCTACGGTCCCTGAAGCGCGTCCTGAATGCCGTCCCGGATACCAGCCTCAAGGTGGCACTCGATATCGAAGGACACTCGTACGAAAAGCTGCGGTCGACAGAAGACTACATGGAAGGCATCAACGCCTTCGCCGAGCGGCGTAAGGCGGATTACAAGGGGCGGTAGGGCAGTTTTCTATGCATTGAAAATGCGAATGCAGTCGCCTTGTCATGCGCAATGGAATCATACAATCGGCGCATACTTACATTATGGCGTTACCGATAGCGTAACGGAATAGTTGCAGAGGTTGACAGGATGAGTGACACAGACAGTGAAATTCTGGCGGCGGCGCGTGCGGCGATGGATGGCTTCATGGAGGCCTTCAACGCGGAGGACGCCGAGGCCCTGCGGACCCGCTGGTTCCATTTCCCGCATGTCAGGTTCCACAGCGGGCAGGTTTCGGTCATGGAGAAGCCGGAAGATCTCAGAATGCTGGTCTGGGATCGCCAGGGCCAGTCGACCGATTGGGCACGGACGGCATGGGATTATGTGGAGCCGATCGATGTGGCTCCCGACAAGGTCCATTTCCGGGTCCAGTTTACGCGCTACCGGGCGGACGGATCGGCAATCGGCAGCTACAGATCGCTCTATATCGTAACGAACAAGGACGGGCGTTGGGGAATCGAGGCGCGCTCCAGTTGGGCCGCTTGACCGCCGGTATTTGACTGCAGCGACCGAACATAGGGGATTGGCCATGACGTCCTTGTATCTTCCCATGACCGGCGGCTGCCAGTGCGGACAGCATCGCTATGTCATTTCAATGCGCCCGCTAACGATTTACGCCTGCCATTGTACCGACTGTCAGACTCATGCAGGCAGTGTACTCGGGATGTCGATGCCGGTGCCGCGCGAAGGGGTCGAAACCAACTTCGAGGGTCTTGGAACGTGGGATAAGACGGCGGCGAATGGACGGGTCGTAAAGATCAGTTTCTGTAAAAATTGCGGCATCCGACTGTTCCACGAACCGTCTCGCAATCCAAAAATCATCAACGTGAAACCAGGGACGCTCGATGACACGTCGTGGGTCGAGCCCATGGGTCACCTTTGGCTCGACAGCGCGCAACCCTGGTTTCAGGCGCCAGCGGGCGTCCTGCATTATTCCGGTCAACCGGCGACGTTCGACGAACTGTTTCGCCGGTTCGATGAAACCTTCGGCATGGATGTGTGAGCCCCCGCGTTCGACTTTACCGGCTCAAATCGTTGCCGTGTCGGCCTTCTCCGGAAACAAAGCGTTCCGCCCCATCCTGAAAATCGAGCGCGAATGCAGCTTTTCCACACTCGACCTCAAACCGGATCGCATCCTCTTCCGGCAGACTCCATTGCCGGAGGACCGATCCCCTGTCGGAAAGCATGGCGGCATCCGGCATGCTGGCCAGATCGGCTGCCAATGCTTCCGCTTCGGCGCGTGCCGTGCCCGGTTCCACCAGCCGGTTGACGAGGCCCATGCGAAACGCTTCGTCGCCATCCACGATGCGGCCGGTGAGCATGAGATCGAGTGCGTGACTTTGCCCAATTAATCTTGGCAGGCGCACCGTAGCCCCGTTCGGCATCGGTCCTCCGAAGCGGCGGCAGGAGACGCCAAAGCGTGCATCCCGGTCGGCAACGCGCAAATCGCACCAGATCGCCAGTGCCAATCCGGCAGCAAGAGCGGGACCGGAAATGCCAGCGATGACTGGTTTTTTCAGATGCCGGCGCGTCACGCCTTCGTCGGTGCCGGCCCAGCAATAGCCCATCGCCGTGCCGTCCTGAATTTCCTTAAGGTCCGCACCGGCGCAGAAGGCGCCTTGCGTACCCGTGAGCACTGCGATCTTTGCGGCTTCGTCCTCTTCGAAATCCATAAACGCCGTATGGAGAGCCTTCACCATGTCAACGGCGCAGGCATTCCGTGCGTCGGGACGGTCGATCACGACGGTGGTGACCGGGCCGTTTTTCTCCGTTTTGACACGCTGATCGATGGTCATGATGTTCTCCTGAAGCGCTAGAGCAAATCGTGATAAATCGGAGTCACCTTGGTGATCCGATTTGCACGTGAATTTGTACTAATTTCAAAAAGATAGAGCAGATTTACGCCTAAAGTAGGGCGCGAAAATGCGTCCTATTTTAGGCGCTCTGCTCTAGCGGCCCTGCCAGACGGGTGGACGTTTTTCAGTGAAGGCGCGCCGTGCCTCCTTGCTGTCTTCCGAGGCGAAGGCGGCGGAGGTTGCCTGCAGGGCGCGTCGAGGCACGTCTTTGAAATCCATACTTTCCATCTCGTAGATCAAATCGCGTGTCACCCGCAACGCGAGCGGTGACATTCGTGCCAGTTTGAGTGCCAGTTTGCGAGTTTCCGCGGCCAGGTCGGCGCGCGGTACGACTTTCGTCACGAGACCAAGGCGCCCGGCCTCTTCCGCCTCGATGGGATCGCCGGTGAGAATGAGTTCGGCCGCGCGCATGCGCCCCAGCAAGCGCTGCAAATGCCAAACATGCATGCCCGGGGGCGCCGCCAGGTGGGGGACACCGGGATAGCCGAAATTGGCGTCGTCGGCGGCGACCACCATGTCGCAGGTAAAGGCCATTGTGCAGGCGCCTTCGCGGGCGAAGCCATGCACCGAGGCAATAATCGGTTTGGACAGTCCCCGGACCCGCTCGACCTGTTCGACGTAGAACATTTCGAGGAACTTTGCCATTTCGTCGACTCCGAATTCCTTCAGATAGCGGATATCAACGCCCGCCGAGAGACCTTTGCCGGCACCGGAAAGAACGATGACCTTGACGTTCGCGTCACTGTCCGATCGGTCCAGGGCGTCGAAATACTCCAGTGTCATCGCTTCGTCGATGACGTTTACGGGAGGACGATTCAATGTAATCGACGCGATCCCATCGCTGACGTCGTATAATATTGTTTTGTAGCTTTCGCTCATTATGTTCTGTTCCTCGCGATTCCGGGGCCTATGGCAAGCCCAGATATAGTCCCTAATAACCAACCCGGGTTGGGGTAATGGGATCGGACAAGATTGTCTAGGGGCGGAGCTTGTGTCATTTAGGGGCGGATTTTAAGTGGAATTCGGGAGAATTGCGCGTGCGCGCCAACCAACCTTTGGTTTTGGCCTTACCTAAGGGCCGTATTTTAAAAGACGTTGCGCCGATGCTGGCAGAGGTCGGCATTGCGCCAGAACCGGCGTTTGACGATCCGGACGCGCGGCAATTACGCTTTAATACCAATGTCGCGGGATTATCGATTATCCGGGTGCGGAGCTTCGATGTCGCGACTTTCGTTGCTTTCGGGGCGGCCCATCTGGGGGTCGCTGGGAACGATGTCTTGATGGAATTCGACTATGCCGAGCTTTATGCCCCGGTTGATCTGAAAATCGGTCACTGTCACCTCGCGGTCGCCGAACCGCGTGACATGGTTGACCAGGATGACCCCAGCCGATGGAGCCATATACGGGTCGCGACCAAATATCCCGGAATCACCAAGCGGCATTTCGCGGCGCGCGGCGTACAGGCGGAATGCATAAAACTCAATGGTGCCATGGAGCTGGCGCCGACGCTGGGTCTGTGCCGGCGCATCGTCGATCTGGTCTCGTCGGGCGCAACGCTGCGTGAAAACGGGTTGGTCGAAGTTGAGAAGATCACGGACATCACCAGCCGGCTTGTCGTCAACCGGGCGGCGCTGAAAACGCGACCTACCGAAATTCAACCGTGGATCCAGAAGTTTCAGGAGGTCGCCGATGCCGCTTAGGCTTTCAGCGGATGATCCTGACTTTGAAATTTCCTTTATCGAATTCCTCTCGGCGAAACGGGAAGTCAGCGAGGAAGTCGGTGCCGTGGTCGCGGCGATCATCGACGATGTGCGCGCGCATGGCGATGACGCCGTCTTCGAGTATACGCGCCGATTTGATGCACTCGACCTGAATTCAGAGACAATTCGGTTCGGGCCCAATGATGTCAAAGAGGCGCGCGGAAAATGTGATCCCGCCGCCCTGCGCGCGCTTGAAGTCGCTGCCGCGCGCATTACCGCGTTCCATGAACGTTTGAAGCCTGAAGGCGTCGACTATATTGATGCTGAGGGCGTGCGCCTTGGCGCGCGCTGGACGGCAATGGAGTCGGTGGGGCTCTATGTTCCGGGCGGGACCGCCGCTTATCCCAGTTCTGTCTTGATGACTGCAATTCCGGCACGCGTCGCGGGAGTGCCGCGCATGGTTATGGTCGCGCCGACACCGGAGGGCAAGGTCAATCCGTTGGTTCTGGCGGGGGCGGATCTCGCGGGCATCGATGAAATATATCGTATTGGCGGGGCGCAGGCCGTTGCGGCGTTGGCCTATGGAACCAAGAGCATCGCGCCGGTGGTGAAGATCGTTGGTCCCGGCAATGCCTATGTGGCAGCGGCGAAGCGTCAGGTCTTTGGCCATGTCGGGATCGATATGATCGCGGGGCCCTCGGAAATTCTTGTTGTCGCCGATGGAGAAAACGACCCGGACTGGATCGCTGCCGACCTATTGTCGCAGGCCGAACATGACGAAGCGGCGCAATCGATCCTGATCACCGACGATGCCGTATTTGCCGACAGCGTCATCGATGCCGTGGACCGGCAAATAGGGGGGCTGGAACGCCTTGAAATCGCGACGGCGAGCTGGCGCGATAACGGCGCGGTTATTCTGGTTCGCACGTTGGACGATGCGGTGGCGTTGATTGACCGGATCGCGCCGGAGCACTTGGCCTTGTCTGTCGACGAGCCGGATGTGCTTGCTGGGAGAATTCGCAATGCCGGCGCCATCTTTCTCGGTCGATATACGCCCGAGGCGATTGGAGACTATGTCGCGGGGCCAAACCACGTATTGCCGACGGCCCGCAGCGCCCGGTTCTCATCGGGGCTCGGCGTCACGGATTTCATGAAGAGGACCACCCTGATTGGCTGTGATGCGGAGAGCCTGGCGGCCGTAGGGCCTGCCGCGATTTCGTTGGCCGGGGCGGAAGGCCTGGACGCGCATGCACGGTCGGTATCGATACGTCTCAACGCACGCGGCGACGCGTAGGATAATGCCGCATGGCCGACGAGTGCATTGTTCATATCGAACTTGATCGCAAGACCCTTGTTAGCCGCAGTGCGGAAGTCGAACATGAGCGCGCGGTGGCAATTTACGACCTGCTCCAGGAAAACCATTTTTCCCCGATCGGCGATTATTTGGGACCATACCGTGTCCTGTTGTCGATCCGCGATGCGAACCGGCTCACATTCGATATTCAGGACGAAGCCGAAAACAGCCAAGGCGAAATCTCTATTTCGTTGACGCCGTTTCGCCGCATAATCCGCGACTATTATCAAATCTGCGAAAGCTATTTCGATGCGATCAAGCGGCTGACGCCGTCGCAAATCGAAACCATCGATATGGCGCGGCGCGGCGTTCATAACGAGGGGTCTGAAATTCTCAAGGACCGGCTGAGCGGCAGGGTGAAAATTGATTTCGATACGGCGCGGCGGCTTTTCACGTTGCTCTGCGTTTTGCATTTCAAGGGGTGATCGCATGCCAGTTGTCGGGACAGCGGTCTAATAGGATGGCGGGCGGGTCATGATCGACAACCCTGACGCCGTTCTTTTCGCCTGCAATATGAACGCTGTGCGCTCACCGATGGCGGAAGCGATTCTCAAATACCTGCACGGGCATCGAATTTATGTGGACTCCGCGGGGGTACGGCATGGGGAACCGGATCATTTTGCCATAGAGGTCATGGACGAAATCGGCATCGATTTGTCGCGGCACAAGCCGAAAAGCCTCGAAGACCTGGAGGATAGCTCCTACGACCTTATCGTAACCTTGTCGCCGGAAGCGCAGCATCACGCGATTGAAATGACCAGGACGATGGCGGCGGAGGTTGAATTCTGGCCCACCCTCGACCCGAGCTATATCACTGGCAACCGGGAACGGCGTCTGGGCGCCTATCGCCAGATCCGCGATCAGTTGTTGCAAAAAATCAAAGACCGCTTTCCGGTTACCCACGCAGTCGATATTTGAGTGTCCGCGCCATGATCCGTATAAGGGCGGTTCCTGTTATTTTGGAATGCACCGATGTCGGATAAAGGAATGCGGCTGGTTTTGGCGTCCGCATCGCCGCGGCGCAAAGCGCTTTTGGCGCAAATCGGCGTCGTGCCGGATATCGTCGATCCCATGGATATCGACGAAACGCCGAAGCAAGACGAATTGCCCCGCGAATATGCGGCCAGGATGGCAGCGGCCAAGGCGTCTGCCGCGGCGATCCGGCATCCGGAATCTCTCATCCTCGCAGCTGACACAGTTGTTGCCTGTGGCCGCAGAATCCTGCCCAAGGCGGAAGACAGGGATACTGCGCTGGCCTGCCTGAAACTGTTGTCCGGCCGCCGTCATCGCGTGTTCGGCGGTTTGGTTCTTTACGCGGGCGATGGCCGGGAAACGGTTCGCCTGGTGATGACGGCGGTCGTCTTCAAGTCGCTGTCGCACGCAGAAATTGACGATTATCTTGCCAGTGACGAATGGCAGGGCAAGGCGGGAGGCTATGCGGTGCAGGGCCGTGCCGCCGCCTTCGTGCGCCGAATGAACGGGTCCTATTCAAACGTGGTCGGCCTGCCGTTGTTCGAAACAGCGCAGGCTCTGAAAGGGATGGGATGGCCCCTATGAGTACCGGTCAAGGCGCCATCCTTGTCGAGGTTTCGCCGGGCGAGACCCGGGTCGCGATTGTCGATGGGGACGGCCAGTTGCGCGAGCTTCTTATCGAACGGATCGACCGGCCGGAGCGGGAAGGGGGAATCCATCTCGGACGGGTGACGAGGGTCGAGCCGAGTTTGAATGGCGCCTTCGTAACGTTGGGAGATGGGGAGGACGGTTTCCTGAGCCGCGCCAAAGGCCTGCATGAAGGCCAGTCGGTGCTCGTTCAGGTGACGCGTGAAGCAAGCGGCGGCAAGGGACCGGCGCTCACCGACCGGCCATCGATCGTCGGCCGCTATCTGGCGCTGACGCCCTCGCGGTCCGGCATTACATTCTCGGCGCGCCTTGGCAATGGACGCCGCCGTGCGGAATTGGAATCCTTGTCGGGGCGTTTGCAGGACGTAGTGGGGGCGGGATTGGCGATTCGTGGCGCTGCGGCCGACGCGAGCGACGATGAGATGGTTGCTGAAGCCGAACGGCTGCGTGACGAATGGACCATCATCCAGGAGGTTGCAAACAAGGAGAAAGCGCCTGCGGTCGTGAAGGCGCCGCCCGGCCTTGTCGCACGGGTGCTGCGCGACCGGGAGGGCGGACAAACCATCATCGATGATCCGAGAGCGTTTCGCGGCGCGGAGACCTTAGTGCGCGAGTCGATGCCTGACCGGCGGGGAAATCTGCACCGGCATAGCGAGCAAGCGCCGCTATTTGAGGCCTATGGTATCGCAGAGGATGTGGACGGCGTTTGCGACCGGGTGATCCGCTTGCCGGGTGGCGCGCGGTTGACCATCGATCCGGTCGAGGCGCTGACGGCAATCGATGTCGACAGCGGGGCCGGAGGACGCCGGTCCTCGGATGATGCGATCTTGAAGACCAATTTGAAGGTATTGCCCGAAATTGCCCGGCAGGTGCGGCTACGCAACCTCTCCGGCCTCATTGTCGTTGATTTCATCTCGATGCGAAAAAAGGCGACACGTGCTCAATTCATGCAAACGGCGCGGCGGGCGTTCCGAGAGGATCCAATGCAGGTCGATGTGATGGGTATGACGTCCGCCGGTTTGCTGGAGCTGACGCGCCGCCGTGGTGCGCCGCCACTTCATGATCTGTTGAGAGGGCCGCCAACCGCTGCCATAGCGCCGGCAACGGCTGCTTGTGCGTTGCTGAGGGCGGTGTTGCGTCTGACCGGGCCAGGACAGCCGGTGGCGCGGGCAAATCCTGCGATTATTGCGGCGCTGGAGGGCCCGTTGGCCGCCGCGCGAGGCGAAATCGACCGCCGAATGGGCCAATCCGTCCTATTACGTCCCGACACGGCGTTGCCGGACTGGCAAGTGTCGATGGAGAAGAACTGAACGGTAAGATGGAAGCGCCATGAATATACCGAAATGTGCCATTTGCGGCCGCCCCATTGTGGAGTCGTTTCATCCCTTCTGCTCGAAACGCTGCAAGAATGTCGACTTGCAGCGCTGGCTTGGCGGCCATTACCGTGTCCCGACGGACGAAGAACCCGATCCGGGCGAACCAATCCCCATTGATCCGGATGGAATGTAAGGCTCTGGACAGCCGCGCCGATATTCTCTATGAAGTCGGTCCGTTTCGACGGACGCCCAGGTAGCTCAGTTGGTAGAGCAGTGGACTGAAAATCCGCGTGTCGGCTGTTCGAGTCAGCCCCTGGGCACCATTTTCCGCTCAAGGCCTTTGTGATAGCCACGGTTGTCTTTTAAATTTTGTACGTCAGCGATTTGGCGGCGGAAAATTGGCCTTGAAGGTGAAGGCTTCAGGCGTGGGTCCTTTTGCGCGGATTAACGCGAGACGCGCCATGCCTTCTTCAAGCGTTGGCGTATGTTTTGGATTAACCCACCAAAGTGTTTGAAATGGTTTTTCAGGCCGCTCAAACCATTGGCGGCGGTTGACCATCACGTCGCGATGGCCGGTTTTGTATACATAGGCATTTAAGGACGCCAAACTTTCCCAGACGGACATATTGACGATGAGCTTGTCGTTATCGCCGACTTGGATGTCGGCCGCGTTCCCGGATTCCGATTGTAGCCGCCATACAAAGCCCGGAGAGTTGTCAGCCAGTGCATTAATGGCATCTAGCTGGCCTGTGAAGGCGGCCATTCTAAGATCTTCCAGAGGAAATAGTGCCGTCGCAACGTTAATCTGCGCGATATTCCAGCCACTCAATTGTATTCTACCCGGACGTTTGTGAAATTTGTCCCGCAGCCGCTATGCCCGCAGGTTCACGGGGTATATAGGAGGAGGGAGAGCTTAAATGAATAGCTGCGGCGCACTCCGTTCACGGGGTGCGCAATATTCATTCCAAGTGGCTGCGCTTAGGTAAGGGGGTGAGGGGGTAGGTCTTTGCGCCTATTTCGCTATCGGCTATGAAGCGCTGAAGCTCGATTGGCGTGATGTTGTCATGGCTTTCCGAGTAAACAAGAATCTGTGAAACCTCGGTGCCGTTCTCTGAAAGCGGCAGCATGATGGAATCTTCATGGACCGGCACGCCTTCCTTCGAGACAAAGGAAACCGGTTCAAAGATGGGCGCTCGATGCAGGCAAACGGAATTGTAAGAGCAAAGGGCAGCGCTGACGGATTCGGCGAAAAAACCGTCCTCGACCGTTTTGCCCGTTGGATCACGGTGACGGTTGGCGACTTCGCGTGTGCCCACAACGCGGTACCGGAAATCAACGGGTCCGTTGTTACGGTCTCTCTCGACGTCGATAAGGATTATTCCCGGTAGGTGTTCCGTGAACTCGGTCGGATCGATATCCGAGCGTCGAGGCATGGATCGCACGCCGCATCGCTCTTTCCAATAGGAATAGATCGAAACAATACGCGGCTTGCCGTTCGTAAAGAACGCTTCATCGGGAATTAAGGGCTCTCGCGGCCCGGCGTTCAATAGAGAGACTCCGCTCGATCGATGCTTTGCATAACCCCTCCAGATTTTGGCATCGGACCTCAAATGTAGCGCCCGTAAAATACCTGTCTGTGATCTCCGTCACAGTTGAGAGAAAATTATTATAAAACCAAAAGAGGTATTATTATATAACATTCTCTGTTTGCCATATTTTTCTTCCAGGCGCTGTCCTCCCTACCCTTGGCATTCTGCTTTAAGATGCGCCGACTGAAATTTGGTAAAGCGGAGGATGCTGTGGGGCGGGATATTCGATACGAAAAAAATGGCTATGTGCGACTGATTACGATCGACCGGGCCGACAAGATGAACTCCATGGATTTTGCTGCGAGCGACGAAATTACGGCTCGGTTCCGCGAATTCGATGCCGATGAGGATGCGCGCATTGCCGTGGTCACGGGCACCGGTGAGAAAGCCTTTTGTGCGGGGGCGGATCTAAAGACGTACACGATGAGTTTTGCTCGGTCGGCGCCGCACGAATTCCGGCAAAAATTTACCGAGG
>JAJFJB010000076.1 GCA_021774435.1 Alphaproteobacteria bacterium | reverse complement strand
ATTCGACCGCGACTACGCCTATTCCCGCGAATTCAAACCGTTGACCTTGCTGCCGGAGTCCGAGCGCGCCACGTTCCAGGGCTACATGCGTCCCGACGGCCGGGCCGGCACACGAAACTTCATCGCCGTTGTTTCGACCGTGAACTGCTCCGCCACGGTCGTCCACGAAATCGCCAACCATTTTACAAAAGAACGGCTCGCCGCCTACCCCAATGTCGACGGTGTCGCTGCATTCGCGCATGCGCTTGGCTGCGGCATGGAAATGACCGGGGAGCCGATGGATCTGCTGCAGCGGACCCTTGCCGGCTATATCTGCCACCCGAATGTTGCCGGGGCGCTGGTCATCGGCCTGGGCTGCGAGCGCTGCCAGGTCGGCGGTCTGTTCAGTGCCCAGGACCTCACGGAAGGCCCGCAACTCCGCACGATGGTCATGCAGGAAAGCGGCGGCACCCGCAAATCGATCGAAGCCGGTATCGCGATCGTCGAGGACATGCTGGCCGAAGCCAACAAATGCCAACGCGAAACGGTCCCGGCAAGTCACATCGCTGTCGGACTGCAATGCGGCGGATCGGACGGCTTCTCCTCCATAACCGCCAACCCGGCGCTAGGCGCCGCGGTCGATCTCCTTGCCAAACATGGCGGCACCGGCATTCTGTCCGAGACACCGGAAATTTACGGCGTCGAACACACCCTGACCGCGCGCGCCGCGACACCGGAAATCGGCAAGAAACTGATCGAACGCATTCGCTGGTGGAAAGACGAGTACGCACCAGGACGCGACGTCCAGATCAACGGGAAGGTCAGCCCAGGCAACCAGACCGGCGGTCTGGCAAACATCTTGGAAAAATCGCTCGGCTCTTCAATGAAGGGCGGCACCGGCCCCTTGATGGAAGTCTATAAATACGCTGAACCCGTGACGACAAAGGGTTTTGTGTTCATGGACACGCCGGGTTTCGATCCTGTTTCCGCGACGGGACAAATTGCGGGCGGGGCGAACCTCGTAGCGTTTACCACAGGGCGTGGTTCCTGTTTTGGCGCTAAGCCCTCGCCTTCGATTAAGCTTGCCACCAACACGCCGATGTTCGAACGGATGGAAGAGGACATGGACATCAATTGCGGCGACATTATCGACGGCACCGCTTCCCTCGAAGAAGTCGGGCAGCGCATCTTCGACTACTTCCTGCATATCGCATCGGGCGGCGAGACCAAGAGCGAAGCTCTCGATCTCGGCCGCCACGAATTCATCCCGTGGCAAATTGGAATTGTCGGATAAGCGGCGACAACGCGCGACTTAGCCTTTCGCCGCCACACCTTCGACTTCGATGAGAAGGTCCGGCGACGCGAGCCCATCGACAACCAGCAAGGTCGATGCCGGTTTGGTATCGTCGCCAATGATCTTCTTGCGGGCGGCGCGGTAGGCGTCGACATGACGTGGGTCTGTCAGGAAAACTGTGAGCTTAACAAGATCGCCCTTCCGCATTTTGTTTTCCCGGAGACAAGCCAGGACATTCCGGAACGCTTGCTCTGCCTGGAGACGGATACCGCTGACTATTTTCCCTTTGGCATTGACCCCGACTTGCCCGGCGATCATCAGCCATTCGGCGTTCGCGGGAATTTTGACACTGTGCGTATAGGCACCAAGTGGTTTATGTGAGGATTTAGGATTTACAAACTGGTTCATCGACTTCGCCTCTCTGTTCAAGGTTTTTATGAATAGCCATTGTTAGCGACATGATTGTACAGCGGATGGTTTCAGTAAATCACGAGGCGATTGCGGTCACTACCCTTCAGAATCATGACCGCGCGCTCTTGATGTCAGCGTTACGCCGCCGTCGACGACAAGCGTTTGGCCGGTGATATAGCGCGCCCAATCGGAACAGAGGAACACAACCGCGTTGCCGATATCCCACCCAGTGCCCTCAACTTCCAACAGGGATGATTTGCGACGGCCTTCGCGCGAAGCATCGCTCATCGTACCGCCACGGTTGACCATGGGCGTATAAACCGGACCCGGCGCCACGCAATTCACCCGGATACCATCTGTCGCGTGGTCCACCGCCATCGCGCCCGTCAGGGCAATGACCGCGCCTTTCGACGTCGTATAGGCGGTGAGACCGCGCGGTCGCAGGGCGGATATGGACGAAATGTTGACGATGGCACCACCGCCGCCACTTTCGATCATAGCTGGGATCGCGTACTTGCTGGTCAGGAACATGACCTCGACATTCACCTTCATGACCTGTTCCCACTTTTCCTGGCTTTCTTCGACAACCGTGGCCGCGCTACCGATACCGACATTGTTATCCAAAACGTCCAGCCGGCCGAACCGCGACATTGCCTCCGCTACCATGGCTTCGCATTCCCGCGCATCGGTGAGATCCGCCGCATGTGCCGCTGCTTCGCCGCCTTCCGCCCCAATCATCTCCGAAGTCCGTTGCGCCAGCGCCAGATCGCGATCGACGACAAAAACACGCGCACCAGCTCTCGCAAACAAAATCGCCGCCGCACGCCCATTTCCGATGCCGTCGCCTTTGGCGCCACCGCCCGCAACGATCACAACCTTTCCTTCGAGTCCGAGGTTTTCTTTGAGTTCCACGATTACCTCCCAAATGATCTAAGCCGAACCGTAGCATCATTCGAACGGCCCTGCCGGAAACGTGCTATTTGGCCTTTCCTTTTCCCAGCCAAATGCCCGGCCTTAACAGGCTCAAAATGAGGAAAAACGACATCGCAAATCCTGCTTGCAAAAAGGTCGACTGGAACGCGGGCAGGAAACTGTCCGCCCCCCCAGCCTTTGCGAAGAGCCAGGAAAGCACGGTGACACCGGTTACGACGCCGGCGCTCCGGGTCACCATCGTAAGGCTGCCCGCAACGCCACGGTCGCTTTTGGCCAGAACACCGGTGACCGCATGCATATAGGATACTTGGAACAGCCCAATACCCAGACCGTGAATGAGCAAGGTCCCGATCAGCACGGGAAGAGCCGTTGTTTCGCTCCAATGGCCAATCGAAAACAGGGCAATGACCAAGAGGACGGCGCCCCCAAATGCCAATCGGTTCGCCGCAACCCGCCCAATCGCCCATCCGCCAACAGGCCCGGCCAACGCGATTCCCAACGGCGCGCATCCGAGGACAAAACCACCGATCCAGGTCGGGAAACCCGCAACGCGGACGAGGAAATAGGGAACAAAGAGCATAACCGAGAATCCAACGAGGTTCGCCGTAAAGTTCGTCAGATTCAGAACCGAAAAATCAATATCGCGAAAGACACGTAGTCGAATGATCGGTTCCGGGAAACGCGATTCCTGCCATACAAACCCGACAAAACTGAGAACCGAAACACCGGCCATGACAAGTATCGTAAAATTTTCACCTTCCGAATTTTGAAATCGATTCAGCGTCAATAGCATTGTGCTCAGGGCCAGCGCCAAAAGGCAGGCACCCAGGATATCGAAAGGCCGTATCTGTCGGCTCTGCGCAGGGTCAGGCAAAATAGCGGTCGCCAACAATGCCACGAGGGAAAGTGGTGCACGGAACCAGAAAACCGCCGACCAGCCCCACGCCTCTACCATGAGCCCCCCTAGGGAAGGCCCGATTACCGACCCCAAGCCAAACATAGCCGTGTAGATCCCAAGCGCCTTGGCGCGCTGCGCCTCCGGGAAACAGGATGTCGCGAGCGCCGGGCTGCAGCTGATGACAAGCGCTGCCCCCACGCCCTGACAGAACCGGAAAAACAAAAGCCAACCGAATTCCGATGTACTGCCACACAGGATAAAAGCGGCGATGCTTATCGCCAGGCCGATCCGAAAGATGCGCCGATGCCCAAACAAATCACCGAGTTTCCCACAGACAAGCATCAGGCTTGCATAGGTCAGGACGTAACAAATCACGACCCATTGGATCGCATTGATCCTGATATCGAAGGTTCGCGTAATATCGGGGAAGGCGATATTGACGGCGGAATCAAGTGGTACGATCAAGGTCCCCAATCCGACCGCAATTATCGCCATATATGGGTTTGCGATCATTCTTCGCTGCGCATCGGGTCCAGGGGAAAAGAAAAGGCCCCCCACCTTAAGCCGGACAGGGCTCTTTATGCGAGCTATTGTCGGCGAGCCCTTATCGTGTGTCGGGCAATGATGCGACGATGCGCCGAACCGCATCGTCTACGAGAGAAATCATCGCGTCGCTATCACCGTGCAAGCGAGATGCTTTCGCGACGGCAAAAGGCGCGGAAATTGGCGATAGCGGCAGCCCCCCATCGGCCCGGTCCGCGGTGTGCCGAGCCTTCCACAACAGGGCCTCATCGCGCACCATGATAATTTCGAGGTCTAGTTTCTTGCGAGACCAGACCAGCGCAAAGTCTTCGTTGGATTGCCATATCTTCGCTTCCACGAGCACCGAGCATCGAATTTGCCGGACGAAGAGCGCCCGGTCATCCGCATGTTTCAAATCGACAAGGAGTTTTCGTTCCTGGCGTCGCCGGTCCACCGGTCCCACGACACGATTCACCTTGGTTACGAGGTGTCGGTGCAGCGACTCTTCGATCGCACGCCGCAGTCGCTCCGTCCCACTCCCGGCAACCGGCATCACGACGGCGCAGGTTGGCGGTGGCCGATAAAATCCTGTTGCAAGATGCACGGATACATCACGCGAGAGCAAAGCCGCATCCTCATCTCGTGCCTGATAATCGGTATAGCGCGTCGGCCCGCACGCCGTCAGTGTAACCAAGATGCAGAGAAGACTGCTCAATACTACCCCTTTTCTCATGTCCGCAGCCCGATGCCGCAAGGGCGGTTAAGAGCGGAACTCAAATCGATTCGATCAGGATAGCCAACACCGTCCGCTTGAATGTTCTCGACATAGACACGTCCGCCACGGAGCTCATACCGCGCGCGGATGCGTTCGCGGCTGTCGTAATCCACCCCAACCGCCTGTTGCAATCCACCAAGCAGCACGGCGTCGACATGGCGTGGAAAGACCCGAACAGATGCGCCTTGCCTTCTCAGGCGATGCAAACGCCGTATCCGTCCGGCCTCGGCCGTTTCCTGGCGCGAGGCCCCGCCACCATGTTGCCGCATGAAGCCGCTAAACGCATCGAGATTGAGCTGCCAGGGCGTTCCCGGATTTCCCTGGTCGACGAACAATTGCTCTTTCTCGGTCAACACCGCCACGCGCAGTCCATAACAATCGCGAAAGTGCAAATACAGGCGCTCCCGGCTATTTGCGCTCTCGGGCCAGGCAATTTCCACTGAGGGGCCAGATCCATGTTCCAGTAACCGCAATAAAGCGCGGCCTTTGATTGTCGCTTTTTCATCCGGTGCAATCGTTGGCCGCTTGCTTTCCGGTTCGTCCGGAACGGAAACAGCCTCAACGAACGCTTCGCGCGCCGGAGCCGGTTTCAAAAACGACCGATTTTCCTTGACGTTCGGTATCGCTCTCTTTGCAGATTTCAATGGCGCGGGTTTAAACGGCGCTTTCGCTAAAACAGGTTTTTGCACCTTCAGCGGCTTCATCTTTGGCGCCGGTGCCGCTACCGGTGGCGGTGGCAGTTTGACGGCTGTAACGGACGTAGGTTTCAGCTTTTCAGCCAGTGAAGACGGCGCTTTCGGGGCCTCCGATTGTCTTCGATCCATTGCATCTTGTTGTTCGGGTACGTCGGGCAGAACATGGAGGCCCAACGCGCAAAGGACGGCCAGCGACAAAACTGTTGAAAACATATTCGCCCACCGTCCGGACATTGATCGCTTACCGGTTCAAGCGCCGGACGTAGAACAACTCCATTTCTTCCGCGAGTGTAAATAGCTCACGCCGGCGCTGGTCCGCCGTCATTAGTTTCTCCTCCGTCTGGAACGCCGTCCCTTCAGACGCAATGGGCGCGAGGCCTAACACCTCTGCCCGCCGCTTTGCGACCGCAGGATCAAGGGCTCCCTGTTTTTTTTCGACCAATGCGGGGGTTGTAACTTTTGCAACGGCTTTGTCCGCATTTTCGGCATTCACCCGTTTCGGGACCGGATTGTCGGCAGGTTTCGGTTGTGCCTTGGCCGGCTTCGGTGCAGGGGGTTGGGCAGTTTTTGCCTGGCCTGCAACAATCGGCGTTGGTGCTGCTGCTACCGTCGATTTCTCAGCAGTGCGTTCCGCGCCAATTGCGGCGTAAGCTTTATCTGCAAGCGCTGTGAGGCCTGCCCTGTCGGAATCGAACAGAAAGAAGAGCGCCGCGATAACTGCGACATTGAAAAGGACAAACCTCATTGCGAAATCTCCTCGAATTTTCCCATGCTAGCAACGGTTGCTGCCTCTATCCGTGCATAGGTGACGGCCAACAACGACCGGAGCAGCGCGGAGACTGGCAGCCCGACAACCGTCGTCATGAAGGCGAGACTGAAGTTCGCCGTCAGAGCGCGAATGACCTCATGGATCGTGTCAGGGGTCAGGGTTGCTTCGGATAATGTGCCGATCCCGAGACTGATCCCAAACAGCGTGTATGTGAGGGCCAAGGTCGTAATGCCGTTCGATGCCTGCATTCCAACTTCGAGCCAGGTCCGGATTTGTCCTGACAATGTCCGCTTGTCGGTCATTTTCACCCACGACAGGACGGCCGTGAAAATCAACGTGCCAAGCAAGAGCACAAATGTCATCCCAAGGACATCTTTCGCCCAGCTCGCAACATCAACCGTGTTGGCCGCGGTCGTTCCGACGATGACAGCCATTGCCAGCACGAGGCCGCCCAGCATATAGCTGACCGTTCGCGACCCCAGGCCGAAGGCTTGTGCTATGGCCCGCATGCTACCGCCTTCCAACGCGCGCGTTCATGAGGCTATCGGTTGAAATGCCTATTTGTTCCAGCCAGTGATCCAAAACATCGCGGTTGTCTTCCGTTGCCGCATGAATGAGGAACGTCAAATCGTAATTGTCGAAGGCCTTCCGCACATGCGGCGTATTCTTGCCCGCAAGACTCTTGTCCCGCAGAACCATCCGCTCAAGATCGATCAGCCGGTTCCGCGAAATTTGGGTTCGCGACTCACGCTCGGTTGGATCCAGTGCCTGATCCAAATAGGCATCCAGAACAATCGCACGCTCCCGCTCGAGGTTTTCTAAAGTCCCCGCGGCAACCGCGTTGGCCCATAGTGCACCTGCGGCCATAAGAACAAATATCCGTTTCGAGTTTTTCATCTTTCAGCCTCCTACCGGGTTACAAAGAAGTCGATGGCAGATGTCGCGTTCGCGGCCTTAACATTGGGCTGCGATGCGATGTCTTCTGCGACAACCGCATCGGACAACGCCATCGCGTCCAGTGCGATCAGCTTCGCCATATAACCAAGAACCGTTTCTTCCTGATCGAGAAGAGCGATATCCGCTTCGGATTCGGTAACGACCTGACGGAGATAATCTTGCTTGCTCACCGCCTTGCCGCCGATTTCCGCACGCCGGTTCATTGGATGCGCGCTTATCGCGGAAACGAGGCGTTCGATCGCGGCTAAATTCTTGGCGTATTCGCGCGAGTATTTGCTTTCCGACGTCGCGGCATTACCGAACAGTTTCATGTCGACGGCGCCGATCGACGACTCGAAGCGCTTTTGCGCGGCCTGCTGCTTCTCGACCAATGCGACATGTTGGGGGGTTAGCGCCGCCGCCTCGCGGCCTAGCTTGTCGAGCATCTTGCCATAGAGCCTGATTTTCGTGTCTGCCTGGCGCCGCCGCAAATCTTGCGTCCGGGCAACAAGTTCCAGATAAGCCCTTTTTTCGGCGAGGAACTGGTGTCTCAGTTCGACCTTCAGTTCACCCTCCGCTGTCTCGATCGCGGATTGCAGATCGCGCAACGTCAGTGCTTTTAGACGCGTGAGACCCTTGTTGTCCTCAATTGCCGCTGCGAGACCCGATTTTGCGAAATCATGGTCAATGGCTTTCTTCAGGTAGTTCGCGGGCAATTTGATAAGCCGCTCACTGACCACCGGGTTCCAGGAGTCGCTTTCAATCGCCGACAGAGCCGGAACGGAGGTAAGGAGCAAGCCAGTAATGGCCAATGGTGCGGCATAACGGGCGAGATGACGCCCAACAGTATTTCTCTCACTCATCGTTTTTTCCCTACTTGCGGCGCCAATAATCGATACGACGGACTTCGTCCTTCAGTTCGTCATTCACATTCAGCATCGCGAAAGAGTCGCGGCCGTCTGTTTCGCGTTGCCCAAGGAGAACTTCCATCGTCGCGGTGAAAGACGAGCCATCCGCGTAATAGAGGTCGTTTTCCGGAAACGCCCGGCGGAACCGGCCGAGATTTTCCCGTGCCC
>JAJFJB010000075.1 GCA_021774435.1 Alphaproteobacteria bacterium | reverse complement strand
AACGGCAACCTGGCCGGAATAGACGGTACCGGTCACGACCAAACCCGCACCCGCAATGGTAAAGGTCCTGTCGACAGCCAGTCGGAAGTTACCGGAATTGGATCTAGCGGCGATCGTTGCCGCTTCCTGTTCCAGATGGGCTCGCAATACCGGAATACCATCGCCCGTAATGCCGGACACTGGAAAGAGCGGCGCGTTTTCCAAGGACGTCCCAGCGACCAAAGCCTCGACCTCTGCAGTTGCTTCGGCGACGCGCTCCGGGGTGACACGGTCGATCTTGGTCAGCGCCACGGCACCGACCGAAACGCCCAATAGGTCCAGAATCGAAAGATGTTCCTCCGTCTGCGGCATGGGACCATCGTCTGCGGCAACGATCAGCAGCGCAAAATCGATGCTGCCAACGCCCGCCAGCATGTTGCGAACGAACTTTTCGTGCCCCGGCACGTCAACAAAACCCAGCACCGAGTTTTCAAGGTGACGATAGGCGAATCCGAGATCGATTGTCAGACCGCGCTTCTTCTCTTCCGGCAAACGGTCCGCATCGACACCGGTCAAGGCCTTCACCAGCGAGGTCTTGCCGTGATCGATATGGCCAGCGGTGGCAATTATCATGATAGAGACAATTGATTGAGTTGTGCCGTGAACGCCGCTTCGTCTTCAAGACAGCGAAGATCAAGCAGCAGCGCCCTGTCCTGAACACGCCCGATTACGGGCGCCGGCAGGGCGCGAAAGGCTTCGGTGATCTGCGTTACAATACGTCCCTCGCCTCGCCCCTGTTTTAGGGGCCGAATGGCTAGCGCCGCACTGTCCAGCCGATCGACTGGAAGGGAGCCACTGCCGATCTGGCTTCGGCAGGCAACGATCTCAACTGTGGCAACCTCACTCAGTACACAAGCGACAACCGGGCAAATACGCGCCGCCAAGGCGTTAATTTCTGCAACGGGCCGCGACAAGAGACCAATCGTTGGCAGCCGCGCCGCCAACCGCTCAGGATCCGTATAGAGCCGCAATATCGCTTCCAACGCCGCGATCGTTACCTTGTCGAGCCGCATCGCGCGTTTCATCGGGTTCTTGCGTATTTTCGCGATCAGGTCGGCGCGCCCGACAATCAACCCCGCCTGCGGTCCACCAAGCAATTTATCACCACTGAATGTCACGATATCGGCCCCATCTGCCAAGACTTCCGCGGGCATGGGTTCGTGCGGCAGACCGTAATCGGATAAATCCGCCAGTGCGCCGCTACCGAGGTCATTCACGAAAGGCACATTGTTTTCATGCGCCAGTGCTGCCAGCGCAGCTTCCTCTGGGGCCGTCGTGAATCCTTCGATCGAATAGTTGCTGGCATGCACTTTCATCACAAGCGCGGTGTCTTCACCGATATTGTCCGCATAGTCCGAAAGATGCGTGCGGTTGGTTGTTCCGACTTCGCGCAGCGTGCAGCCCGCACGGGACATGATATCCGGAATGCGGAAGGCGCCGCCAATTTCAATGAGCTCGCCGCGGGACACGACAACTTCCTTGTCGCGCGCCAAGGTATTCAAGACCAGAAGAACCGCCGCCGCATTGTTGTTGACGACAGTCGCGGCCTCGGCGCCGGTCAGCCGCTGCAATAAGGGCTCCAGATGCGAGTCCCGGTCGCCGCGTTTTCCGCGATCCAGATCATATTCAAGATTGCAAGCACCCGCGGCCTGTATCATGGCTTCAATGGCAGCGGACGGAAGCGGCGCGCGCCCCAGATTGGTGTGCAGTACTGTTCCCGTCAAATTGAACACGCGTACGAGGGATGGCCTCGACAGCGCTTCCAGGACAGCATCAACCCGTGCCGCGATCGCACTTTCGCTCGTCTCTGCAGCATTTTCAGGTTTCAGGTCACGGCGTACCGCGGCCAGTACCGTCCGCACGGCATCCGTGACGGCCGGGCGGCCATGTGCGTCCAGCGCCGCACTTAGCGCCGGCGCGCGCAACATCCGGTCGACCGAAGGTATGGCGACCCGGGGATTGACGTTTCCTTGAGACATTGTCGGCAAGCTAAGGCGCGGATAAATCCGCGTCAACGACGTTAATAATTTGTCAATATTTCTCGATAAAAATGGGCAAAAAATTGAATAAAATCAAAGATATATTTTAAACGATAAAGAATGCTTTCGAAACAAAACTAGGCTAATGTCCGGCATCATGATGATACATCACCATATCCTCCGACGGCGCGCCGTCATAGCGTTGGCGTTTGCTGCGGCGCTTGGCGGTTGTGCGGCCAATGTGCCCGAAAAGAATGCTGCAACGACGGAAACGACCGATCTTTCGACCTCCTTGTCGAAATCCGGCGATGAAAGCCGGGCGAAGGGCGATCTGGCTTCCGCTGCCACGCTGTACCGGCAGTCGCATGCCGCGAACCCGGAACGCGCCGGACCGCTTGTGGATTTGGGGCAAGTTCTGCTCGCGTCCGGCCGCCCAAAGGAAGCAGCCGACGCCTATCGAAAAGTGCTGACGATGGAAGTCGACAACGTTGAAGCCTTACGCGGGCTCGGCAATTCATTGGTCGCGATTGACCAACCGGAAATGGCGATAGGGCATTACGACAAGGCATTTGCGCTCGCGCCCGAAGACCCTCGGATTTATAACGGCCTCGGCGTTGCACAGGATCTTTTGGGTCAGCATGAAGAGGCACAAAAACTCTACCGTGGCGGCCTGTCCCTCAAACCGGACGATATTAACCTCCTTACAAATCTGGGTCTTTCACTCTCATTTTCCGGCAAACATGACGAGGCGATTGAAGTTCTGCGCGAGCTTGTTAATTCGCCGCATGCGACCGCGCATCACCGGCAGAATCTCGCGCTCGCGCTCGGGCTTGCCGACCGCAAGACCGAAGCCGCAAAAGTTTCCCGCATGGACCTCGACAACCGAGCCGTCCGCTCGAATTTGGCGTATTACGCGACCTTGCGAGCACTAACCGACTCGACACAAAGAGTGAAAGCCGTACACGCGCGCTATGCGCGCCGATAGATCACTTCTGAATAGTCGGTTTGCGACCTGTTAATGCCTCTAAAAACGGGAAAGGAATTCGTCGATCCAGAAGAATGCCCCAATGTTGGCATTGCGTGCGCAAGTGTAGTCATTCTCGGAGTCGCCAACCATGGCACATTGCGTTAGATCCAGCGCATAAATTTTGGCCAAGTCCCGCACCATCCCCGCCGCAGGCTTGCGCCAACAATGATGCAATTTGGGTGAATGCATCGCAAAGCGGAAATCGGTCACAACGTCACCGCAAAGTGCATTGATTTGCCTGATAAAATCATAGACCTGCATTGCCGGTAGTTGACCCAAACCTACCGCAGCCTGATTAGATACGACAAATACCCTATGGCCAGAGAGCCGCGTTAGCGCTTCTATAGCGCCCGGCAGAGGAATTACATGCCCTTCGACTGTTAGGGCGATCTCATCATCTTCAATTTGAAGCAATGTGCCGCCAAGATCGAAAAACCAAGCCTGAAATTCAGCAGGCGACAACATCTCAATTTCTCATATCTCGCGCCTTTCCCGGCACGTTTTACAACCAAAAACGCAACCTTCGAGCACGGCTTGGCTACAAATAGTCTTCGGCATACCGGTCGAGCCATCGTTCAAGCTCATCGATATCTCTGCCGACGATCATGACAACCAATTGGTCGACACCGATGTCCTGGTAGGCGGCGGCGCGATCCTTGTTTAGTTTATGACTATAAGGACCAACGGCAATTTCCAGGTCTTCCCTTTTACGCCCACGCGCAGCAAGCAGCTCATCCAATCTTACAAGGCAGTCCTTCGTACCTTCGACACTCAGGTTGAAGCCGTACCAGCCTTGGCCCACATCGGCGACGCGTCGGAGCGCAGCATCGCTTTCACCACCAAAGTAGAGCGGCGGACCCGGCTGTTGGATCGGCTTCGGATATTGACGGCAAGGCGCCAGTTCATAGAACTCGCCGGAATAGGACGACACATCATCCGACCAAAGGCTTGCAATCACTTCGAGATATTCACGGCAACGCGCACCTCGTCGCGCAAAGGGCACACCCAGCGCGGCAAACTCCTCCTCGAGCCAGCCCACACCGACACCGAAATCAACGCGGCCGCCGGAGAGATAATCTACCGCAGCAATTTCTTTCGCCGTGTAAACAGGATTACGCTGCGGCACCAAACAGATCCCCGTGCCTAGCCGGATTCGCTCCGTGTGCGCCGCAATGAACGAGAGTGCCGTGAAGGGCTCCAACAGGCCCCGGTCACTCCCAACGGGGATGCGGCCGTCTTCCGCATAAGGGTATTCGGCATCATAATCATCGAACAGAACGACATGCTCGCCAAGCCAGATACCATGAAAGCCGCGCTCTTCCGCCCCTATGGCAAGCGCCTTCACGTATGCGGCATCGTTGTGCGGATTGATGAGCGGGGCAAAAAGACTGATGCGCATGATCCGATGCCCGCCCGTCCTACTCCGCCGCCGCAGGCGATTTGTCCCAAGCGGAAATGACAGGGTCCCCCTTGATCAGGGTCCGGTGCAAGACGCGGGCTTGAGAGTGATCGACAGGCGCGCGGGCATGCATGGTACAGCGATTATCCCACATCAGCAGATCACCCGCCTGCCAATCATCCTGCGTCCAGGTCAGGGAATCGTGCGACGCCGCTTCCCACAGTTTCGCCAGCAACGCCTCGCTTTCCTCATCGTTCAATTCGACGATATAGCTCGACGGCCACTCATAGTGTCGGCCGAGATAGAGCGCGCGCTTACCCGTAACCGGGTGAATTCGGACAAGCGGATGGCTTGGCCCCGTGATGTCATGCCGCGATTTCGGCGGCTTCTTTGTCGGCCGCAGTTTAGCCGAGGTGTTGCGGTGGTCATCATGGACACAGTGCTTGCCTTCGATCGCTGCCTTAAGCTCATCCGACAGGTTTTCGTAAGCGAGATATTGGTTATTGAATGACGTCTCACCGCCGCCGTTTACTGGCACGACATGGGCGTGCAATAAACTGCCTGTCGGGGGTACTTCGACATAAGAATTGTCGGAATGCCATTTCAGACTGAGACTGCGGTCGGCTTCTGAAGCAACACCGGCTTTACCTTGTGTGTCGACGTTCGAAATTATCGTAATTCCCGGCCTGGTTGCGACACGGTCGTTTTCGCCAGGCTTCACGCCTGCTTGCAAAAAGAAGTCGCGCGACTTGGCCGCCTGCTGTCCGCCGAATAACTCTGCCGTTGCAAGCAGTTGGTCGTCATCCAGTTTCAGGCCTCGGAATAGCAGTACCAAATGTTCGGCCCAAATTTTTACCAGTTCATCACGAACCTCGTCCGGCACCGGCTGCGCGAAGTCTATTCCCCGGACTTCAGCGCCCAGGGCCTTGCCGGAAGGAATGACTTCGATGGCGGATAATGTGTTTATTTCGGTCATGGGATTCGAACTCCTTGCAGCTTACCTCGGTCGTACCGCCGTCTATCCAGACGATGAAAAGTCCAGACCATTCTAACAATATTGTCCAACGCGGCTCAAATCGTGGGGTTGACGACAATCCGTAAGAGGATAGAACCCCGCATAACCAAAAGGGAATTTTCCCAATGCAATTCAAAACGAAAGAATTGAACCAGGCCGTTGACGTCATTGCACCCGACGGCTCCGAAATTCGTCTACTGGCGGAGATGCCTGGCGGCAGTGCTGTCCATTGTACGTTACCGCCTGGTGGAATTTCCAAGGCCGTGCGCCACAGGTCGATCGAAGAAATCTGGTTCTTCCTCAGCGGCAAAGGTGAGGTGTGGCGTGCGCTTGATGGTGATTCAGAGTGCGTGCCCGTTTGTGCGAATTCTATCGTGACGATCCCGATCGGCACTCATTTTCAATTCCGCAATACAGGCGACAGTCCCCTTCGCTTCATCATCGCAACGATGCCGCCGTGGCCCGGCGAAGACGAAGCTGTCCGCGTCCGGGACTACTGGCCTCTCGGCTCCACCACTTAAAGCTGGCTGAGTCCGTCAATAATGTTGAGGGCACCCGGGCCAATCAGAACAAGGAAAAGAACGGGCAAGATAAATATCACCATCGGAATCATCAGCGTCGCAGGCAAACGGGCGGCTTTCGATTCTGCGGCCATCAGGCGTTCATCGCGCAACTCTCTCGCCAAAATTCGCAACGATTGCGCAAGCGGTGTTCCGTACTTCTCCGTTTGAATAAGCGTTCCAACCAATGCGTCGATATGCTTGACGCCGGTCCGTTCACAGAGATTTTCCAATGCCATGCGCCGGTCCGGCAGGAATCCAAGCTCGATCCCGGTCAATTCGACTTCTTCCGCCATCTCCACCGATTGCGCCCGAATTTCATGCGCCACCCGGGACAGCGTCGCGTCGAGGCTGGACCCCGCTTCCGTGCAAATCACCATGAGATCAAGCATGTCGGGAAGCGCTTTGATAATTTTTTCGCGCCGCTTCTCGGTGATATTTTTGATAAACAGTTCCGGCAAATAGAACCCTGCCAGCACGGCGCCGAGGGACACGAAGAGTTTCATTTGCGGTTCCAAAGACCAGAGATCGAGGCCGTAGACGGCAAATGTCGCCCCCGCCGCACAACTGAGGGGCAGGCAGAGTTTCGCGAACAGATAAACCGCGACCGCATCATTTGAGCGGAACCCGGCACGCACGAGTTTCTTCGCCGCGACGGCGGCCGTTTGGCCGCGCATCAATTTCAGCTTTTCGACGGTCCGTTTCGCAAAACTGAGGCTGGCCGACACTTGGACACCTCGGCGTTTCGCCGCCGTCAGGTTGTGCTTCAAGGCCTCGCGCCGACCCGCCAGCGCGCCGATGCGCCGTTGCACGGGAGATCGTTCCAACATCGCCCGCCACACCGCCATCACAGCAAAAAAGGCCGCCGCAGCCGCGACGAGGGCTATGTGCATGCCATCAATCGGGCCGTCGGCGAGCAGTTGCTCAATGTTCATATTTCAAACCTAACCATGCGGTACATCACGAAGCCGCCAAGGCCCATCATGCATAACCCGATCATCACCATCACAACGCCCCGCGGATCGTTGAACAGTTGCATCACGTATTTGTTGTTCATGAAGTAAAGCAAGACAAACATCACAAAGGGCAAGCAGCCAAGAATGTATGCGCTCGCGCGTGCCTCCGAGGATAACGCATGGATTTTCAATTTCATTTGCCGACGCCGGCGAAGGATGTCAGACAAGTTGGAAAGCGTCTCCGCAAGATTGCCGCCCGTTTCCCGTTGAATGGCCAGGCTGATCCCAAAAAATTTAATCTCGGGCGTATCGATTTTTCCGGATACGTCAAACACAGCCTGTTCGACCGGGTCGCCCAAGATCAAACGCTCCGACACATCAGCGAATGTTTCCGCGACGGGGCCGGAGAGCTCCCGCCCCACCGATACAATCGATTCCGACACCGGCAAGCCTGCCCGAAGGCCGCGTACGATAACGTCGATTCCTTCCGGGAACTCAGCGGTAAATTTTGCTTGGCGCCGTTTGATAAGCGCGCCGACAACCATATGAGGCAGTGCGACGCCCGACGCGATGCCTAGGAGCGCCGCGACAAGCGCTGGAAATCCGACAACGGCATACACGGAATAACCTTCTCCGATCGCAATGATCAACATCACCAGAACATAATGACCGAGATTGATCGGAAACCCTGTACGTTCTAACCGAAAGCGCAAATTTTGCGGGCGCGGCACGAACCGCGTAAAAAAGCGGTCGACCGAAGAATTTGACTCGGCACGCCGCACGCTGGCCATCTCTTGGACCTGCACACCATGCGCAGCGCGTTCCGTAACGCTTTTGATGCGCATCTGGCGATGT
>JAJFJB010000074.1 GCA_021774435.1 Alphaproteobacteria bacterium | reverse complement strand
CATCAACGATGCGCCGGCGCTGGCCGCGGCACATGTCGGCATTGCGATGGGGACTGGTACCGACATCGCCATGGAAAGCGCGGATGTTACGCTCGTAAAGGGCGATTTGCGGGGTATCGTGCGGGCGCGCCGATTAAGCCGCGCGGTCATGCGCAATATTCGTCAGAATCTGTTCTTTGCATTCATTTACAATACACTGGGTGTGCCTATTGCGGCCGGAGCGTTGTTTCCAGTCTTTGGACTGTTGCTGAGTCCCATCGTCGCGAGTGCCGCGATGAGCCTGAGTTCGGTATCGGTCATCGGTAACGCATTGCGATTGCGGAAGCTCAGGTTGTGACTAGCCGGAGAGAAGAGGTGTCGAGATGAATATTGGCGCGGCGGCAAGATCGTCGGGTGTACCGGCCAAGACCATCCGGTATTACGAGAGTATCGGCCTAATTCCTCCCGCGCACCGTACCGGTTCCGGTTACCGCGACTTTGGGCAGAACGAGATCGATACGTTGCGGTTTATTCAGCGAGCCCGAAGTCTCGGCTTTTCCGTTAAGGATGTCTCGAAACTACTGGACCTATGGCACGACCGGTCGCGTGCCAGCAGCAGCGTCAAGGCGCTGGCGACGGAACATATTGAAGAAATTGATCGCAAAGTTTCGGAATTGAAGTCGATGCGTGAAACGCTGTTGCACCTGGTTGAGCAGTGCCACGGTGATGATAGGCCCGATTGCCCTATTATTGACGGTATTGCTGGCGCTTAGCGTAAATTAGATCCGCGTGGGCTGGTATCATTGTAGAATTCTTTAACGCTTTATCCGATGATATCGGAGATGAGCCGAGAACCGACCCAACGTTCAAGAGCAACGCGCCAATCTTACCGCTCCCGCCGGCGGTTAAGGCTCGCGGGCGGCATTGCGTTGATCTTCGTCCTCGGGATCGCGTTGGGAGCGACCTTTGGCACTTGGCTTGCGCGAACGGAAAAGCCGCAAGCGCAGGTCGCCTTGAAGCCGGACGAAGTTCCCTATGAAGTCACGGCGCGCGCCTATCGACCGCCGGTGCGCCGTCCCTACAAGGCGAAAAACCCGAAACCCAGCAAATTGGAAGCGCCCTTACGGACGGATCTGGATAAAGTGCCCGCTGACCTGCCAACGCAAACGGCGCTTCCTGCCGATACCGTCGCGGAAGTAGAAACTGCGCCGACGCAATCGGCACCGCGCAAAGCATCGGAAGAGCCGGAGCTGGCACTCGCACCTCGCATACGAGGCGGCAAGACGCCGAAATGGCTGGCGAATGCCGTTGCGTCTCCAGCCACCAAAGGGCGGCCCATGATCGCCTTGGTTATCGATGACCTTGGTCTGTCGCGCGCGCGTGCCCTGAGAACAATTTCGCTTCCGGCACCGATTACGCTGGCGTTTCTACCCTATGGCAACAATCTTCGGAAGCTGGCGGACGCAAGCCGTAGTGCTGGCCACGAACTTATAATCCACGTGAATATGGAGCCAAAGGACCATGATGTCGATCCGGGCCCCCAGGCGCTTTTGACATCGTTAAGTACCGATGAAGTCCGCGATCGGCTGGAGTGGGCGCTCGGACAATTCGACGGCTATATCGGAATCAGCAATCATATGGGCAGCCGCTTTACCGAATGGCCCGACGGGATGGAGACGGTGATCCGCGTTCTAAAGCGCCGCGGTTTACTGTTTTTCGACTCGGTAACCAGCACAAAGTCGGTTGGCCCGGCACTGGCGCGGGCCCACGGTATGGCGCATGCGAGCCGCGATGTGTTCCTCGACCATGACCGGTCCTCAAAGTCCATAAAGCGTCAGCTTGCCGAGACCGAGCGGATCGCCCGCCGGCGTGGCCATGCGATCGCGATTGGGCATCCCTACGATGTGACATTTGAGGCGTTGAAGGCCTGGATGCCGGACGTTGTGGCGCGCGGGTTTCAATTGGTCCCCCTCAGCGCAATCGCGCGCCGGCGTCTGGGCGAAGGGTAGCCTTCCGGCGAAGTCTGTATCGGAAGTGATGCGGCATCTCTAAACTGGGAAAATGCCACGCTTTCTTTCTCCGCTTACGCTCATTGTGCTCATGTGTCTATGCGAAGTGTTTACGACGCTTGATGCGTTTGCGTTCGCTTCGTTGCTGCCAAAATTCGGCGCCCTCTGGTCGCTCTCTGCCACGGAGCTTGGCTGGATTTCCGGTATTTTCTTTGCCGGGTATACACTTGCGGTTCCCGTTCTTGTGAGTTTGACGGATCGCGTCGATGCGCGCCCAATCTACATGGTGGGGGCGAGTTTTATCGCCTTATCCGCGTTGGGTTTTGCGATATTCGCCGATGGTTTTTGGTCGGCGATGGTCTGCCGATTTTTCGCAGGCATTGGCTTTGCTGGAACCTATATGCCAGGGCTCCGGGTACTGATCGACCGCTATAAGGGACCAAATCAGCCCCGCGCGATTGCGGCCTATACGGGTTGCTTCAGTCTTGGCGTGGCGAGTTCCTATCTCATCGCGGGAACCGTGGAACAGATGTTCGATTGGCAAACGGTATTCCTGACAACCGGTTTTGCCGCGGCAACCGGGGTGTTTCTGGTTGGGGCACTGCTGCGACCCGTTGCACCGCCAGTAATAGATACAACCGCACATCTCCTCGATTTTCGTCCCGTACTACGGAACCGGGTCGTTATGGGCTATGTCTTGGGATATGGCGTGCACGCCTGGGAATTATTGGGGTTTCGAGCATGGATCGTCGCATTCCTGGTGTTCAGTGCGTCGTCGACAGCAATTGATCCTTGGATGACACCGACACAGGCGGCAGCATTGGGGGCGATATTCGCGGTCGTCGCCAGCATGACAGGGGGCGAACTGGCTGCGCGGTACGGTCGGCGCCGCGTAATAACGATTATCATGCTTGTTTCCGCGACGATGGCTTTCGGCATGGGTTTTTCCGCAACACTGCCATATAGCTGGGTTGTGGTTCTGGCGATCCTTTATATTTTTGCGGTGCAGGGTGAATCGGCAGCCTTGACAACTGGCACGGTGTTGGCCGCGCCTCAAGGCAGGCAAGGGGCGACCCTGGCAGTGCATTCGATCAGTGGATTTACCGGCGGTTTTTTCGGACCACTGGTTTTTGGGATATTTCTTGACTATTCGGGTGGCGGCGATACCGCAACATCCTGGGGGATCGCCTTTATCACACTTGGCGCCGCCGTGGCGGTAGGACCCTTGTTCCTGCTCATGACCCGGAAACTAACCGAGTCAGGACCCGAATGATTGACAGGTGCTAGGTTTTCAAGTCACGGCGCATGTTTTTGGCAGGCGTACTGTAACACTAGTCCATTCGCCGAATTTGCTTTTGAGCTCCAAGGTTCCGCCATGCAGGTGGACCAACGAGTCGACGATAGCTAAGCCAAGCCCTGCGCCACTCTCCTTTGCAAGCTCAATCGCGCCCTGTTGCGCGAAAGGTACGCATACGGATTTGATTTTTTCTTCGGGTATTCCGGCGCCCGTATCAGACACGACAATTCGGACAAAATTGGGATGGTCCGGCTCTACCCGGACATGGATGCTTCCCCCCGTAGGCGTGAACTTGAGCGCATTTGACAGCAAATTTGTCAGCACCTGGCGAACCGCTCGCTCGTCAGCCTCAATTTTGGGAAGATTTGGCGCGATAGATGTGTTGAGCTGCAAACGTTTTTCATCGATCTGACCACGGATCAGCCAGCCGGTATCGCGAACCATCTGCCGTAAATCAATTTGTTTGATATTTAATTCGTACTTACCCGCTTCGATCTTCGACAGGTCGAGTACATCGTTGATTAAATCGAGAAGGTGTTGGCCACTGTTAAAGATATCTCGTGCGTAGATTCTGTATTGCGGGTTGCCAAGAGGCCCGAATAGTTCATTTAGCATGACGTCGGAGAAACCGATGACCGCATTGAGAGGAGTCCGCAACTCGTGGCTCATCTTGGCGAGAAAATAGGATTTGTGTCTGTTCGCTTCCTCTGCCGCTTCCTTTGCGCGCTGAAGGGCTTCGTCGCGCCGCTTGAGCTTTGTCAAATCCGTATTGATCAAATATGTAGAGCCATCCGGCGCTTTCTCTTCTTTGAGGAGCAGCCACCGTCCATCTTTTCGCTGTGACAGTAGGGGATCTGCTGGGTGGTGATGCCGCGCCATGCGCTCGTTTATGAATTCTTCCTCGCGTCCGATGGCTTCGATTATGCGACCGTTCTTTATATTGTCCCGTAACATCTCTTCGAATGTCATGCCCGGTTTGATGCTCTGGGCTAAGTCGGGGTTCATATATTTGAACTTTTCATTGCAGAAAACCAATCGGTCTTCGGGATCGAAAAGCGCGAATGCATCAGAGACGTTCTCTACGGCGCCCATGAACAGTTGTTGCTCAAGGTCTATTTTACTTTTCGCCTCGACGGTTGCAGTGATGTTCGTGCCGGTTCCGCAATAGCCCGCAAAGGTGCCGTCGGCGGCAAATATCGGAGTGCCGCTTGTTCTGACATGCCGTGTCGACCCATCAGGTGTAGTAAAGGAATATTCGAAATCCTTGAACGGTTCCCGTGCATCGAGCGTGGCCAGGTGCGCGGACCATTTCCCAGCTTCTTCCTTGAGTAATTTGTCACCGACGAAATGAGTACGCGTCGTCCCAATTTTTTCCTCGGGACGCAAGCCGGTGACGTCAAAATATCGCTCGGAATGAAAAGTGAAGCGAAGATCTGGCCCCATTTCCCAAAACCAATCGGAAGCAACTTCCGCAAAAGCCTCCAAACGCTGTTCACATCTGCGCAACGCTTCCCTGTCTCGCGCTCGTATCGCGGTGAGCGACGCCGCGGCCTCAGTCTTTGCTTTTTGGGTGACCGTCAGCTCATGTTCGAGGCGTGCGATCTTTCGCTGCAGAGCGTCGATTTCGGCGCGGTCATCAATGTTGCCGGGCTGCTCACGTTTGGAGTGCACCTTATTAAGGGTGGACATGTTATTTTTCCCGCGGTCGTAGACATGTTTCTTAGCATCCGCGTGGTTAAATTTTCCTTACAGCTATTCCTATGATCCCAAACCGCCAGGGCTCGGAATTCTAAACATTCAAGGTTATTTTGGGTATTCGAAGAGACGGGTGGACTACGTTTCGCGGGACTGTTCACGTATTTCTTCCGCCGGCGGCCGCTAGACGTACAGCCTCCTCGGCAGCTCGGACAATCGCGCGGGACTTATTCTCGCTTTCCTGACATTCCATTTCTGGATCGCTATCGGCGACGATGCCACCACCCGCTTGAACATAGAGTTTGCCGTCCTTGACGATCGAGGTCCGCAAGGTAATGCAGGTATCCATATCGCCGCCGGCGCCGAAATAGCCGATGCAGCCGGAATAAATCCCGCGGCGCTCCGGCTCCAACTCGTCGATAATTTCCATCGCACGGACTTTTGGTGCACCCGACACCGTGCCGGCTGGAAAACCAGCGACCAGGGCACTTAGCGCGTCGTGTTCGGATGAAATTTCCCCGTCCACATGCGAGGCGATATGCATCACATGAGAATAATGCTCGATCGCGAACTGTTCGGTGACTTTCACCGTGCCGACTTTAGAGACACGTCCGACATCGTTGCGGCCCAGATCGAGCAGCATTAAATGTTCGGCGCGTTCCTTCGGATCACTCAGCAGGTCTTCGGCCAAGGCCTTGTCTTCGGCGGCGTCTTTGCCGCGTGGCCTGGTGCCGGCGACTGGCCTGATCGTCACGGTGTCGTCGCGCAACCGTACCAGTATCTCGGGGCTGGAGCCGACGATCGAAAAATCCCCGAAATCGAGGAAAAACAGGAATGGGGAGGGGTTCAGCCGACGTAAAGAGCGATAGAGTGAAAAGGGCGGTAACGTAAAAGGGACTTCGAACCGCTGGCTCAGGACGACCTGAAAGACATCCCCGGCCTGGATGTATTCCTTGCCACGCTCGACCATCTGGTGAAATTCGGCACGTGACATATTGGAAACCGGTTCCGGCACATCATGCTCCACGAGCGAGACGTCGGTCGCTCTTGGATGCGGGCGCTCAAGATCGGAAAGCACGTCGTACAGCCGTTCTTCGGCTTGCGCATAGGCAGCACTCGAGTCGATGCCGTTGCGTGGCCGTACCGGCGTCACGATCGTCATGACATCCTCGATAGTGTCGAATACGGCGATGATCGTCGGGCGCAGGAAAATACCGTCAGGGAGGCCCAGAACGTCCGAATTTTCGTCCGGCAGAATCTCCATTAGCCGCACCATGTCATAGCTCATATAACCGAATAGACCCGCTGCCATAGGCGGGAGGCCCTCGGGAAGGGATATCTCGGATTCCTGCACCAAAGCGCGCAGCGACCCCAACGGATCTTCGCCTGCGGGTTCAAAGCGGTTCGCGTCGGCGCGGGCGTTGCGGTTTATATGCACCTTGGACCCGCGGCATTTCCATATCAGGTCCGGCTTTAGTCCGATAAAGGAATAGCGGCCTCGGATCGCACCACCGGAAACCGACTCGAGTAAAAAGCTGTTCGCGCGCCCCTCTGCCAATTTCAACATGGCGGAAACAGGTGTTTCGAGATCGGCAATGACGCTTGTCCAGACGACCTGCGCCTCACCCGCATCGTATGTCTTCGCGAAGGCGGCGTAGTCGGGCTGCGTGGTCACGGTCGTTCCAATCTCACTAAAATTGTAAAAAGAGGTTGTTGAGCGCTTGCTGGTCGATATTCACGTTGTGCTGCTGGCGCAAGGCGTTGTTGTATTGAACTTCAAGGTCGCTCGCGATGCCTTCGGCAAGCTGCGCGCTCAACGCATCGCGTTTTGCCGCTTCAGCGGAAGGATCGACGGGTTTGATTTCCTTCAGTACGGCAATTGCTTGGCCGGTACCCGAGCGGGCGCTTGCCGCACCGCCAACCTTGACGGCGAAAATGTCAGAAACAAGTTCTCTGGCAAGGATTTGTTCAACACCGGTGCCCTCACGGGTGAACGGTTGGCTTGTTGCGACAGATAAACCCAATTCGGCGGCAACAGTTGCCAGAGGTGTGCCGGCAATTACTTTATCCAACGCCGCTTTTGCCTTTTGTTCCGCAAGTTTGCCTCTTTCCCTCGCCTGCCAGCCCTGGATAACGCGGTCGCGCACCGTATCGAGTGGCCGCACCTGAGACGGTGTTATCGCGTCGACGCGCACGATGATGTATGCGTCCTGCCCCATTTCGACCAGATTGCTTTCTTCGCCCTCCGGCGTGCTGAATACGGTTGTGAGAAATTCTTGGCCTTGCGGCAGCGTCGTTATCGGCTTCTCATCGGCGCCCAGGCCGCGGCGGTCTACCTTGATGGCTTTTTTCACCGAAACGCCGATTTGACTTGCCGCATCCGCCAAAGAGCTCCCGCCACCAAGGACATCTTCGAGAGAATTGGCGAGCTCGAATAGAACCTC
>JAJFJB010000073.1 GCA_021774435.1 Alphaproteobacteria bacterium | reverse complement strand
ACGCCGCAGCAGTCAGCAGCATTGCCGGTGTGCAAAATCCGCACTGCAACGCATTGCGTCGATGGAATGCGGCCTGAAGGGCCGCAATACGACCGCTTTCGTCAGCCCCCTCTATGGTTTCTATTTCACACCCGTCCGCTTGAACCGCAAGCAACAAACAGCCTCGCATGATGGCGCCATCAACAATGACGGTACAGGCACCGCAAACGCCATGCTCACAACCGACATGACTACCGGTCAGATCGAGATCGTTACGGAGGAAATCAACCAGGTTAAGGCGAACCGGTACGCGGACCTCCACATCTTCTCCATTGACCTTAAGAGATACCACTGCGGTCTTTTGCGGCGCGTTCATGCCAACCGCTTCCGTACCTGTTCCAGCAATCGCACCATAAGAACACCACTCAAATGCCGTCGATAATCTGCCGGTACCGCGGGATCATCGGGCGGGTCCAATGCCGCGATTGCCGCCGTGCGGGCCTTGTCGATAGTTTCGCGGTTCAATGCCTGACCCTCAAGCAGCGTCATCGCAGATGCCGCGAGCACAGGCTTATTGGACACGCCAAAATAGACCAGCCTGACCGACCGCAAGGCCTGACCGATCTTCTCGCCTACGATCGCAAGGCCGGCGAGCGCGAAATCGCCCCGGCGGCGTGCGATCTCATCAAATGCATGAACTTGCGTTTTACGTTTTTTTGGAATTCGGACTGCCGTCAGAATTTCGTCCGAACGGAGTGCTGTTTCATAGAGGCCCGAGAAAAATTTATCCGCCGGCACAAGGCGAACGCCATCAACCGAGCTCAATTCCAAGTCCGCGCCCAACGCCAAGGCACAGGCCGGCAATTCCGCCGCAGGATCTCCCAGCGCCAGGGTACCGCCAATGGTACCGCGATTGCGAATTGCGGGATGAGCAACGTGTTGAACCGCATCGCTTATCAACGGCGCGTATTCTTTCACAAGATCAGATGTTTCCAGCGCGGCATAACGAACAAGAGCCCCGATATTCAGGTAATCTGCTTCAGCCCGTATTTCGGACAGACCGGGTAGCCGGTTTATGTCGATCAACAATTCGTCAGAGGCCATGCGCAAATTTTGAAGCGGCATTAGGGTCTGGCCACCCGCAAGAATTCGCGCGTCGTCTCCATACTCTAAAAGCGCGGCGAACGCTTCATCGAGCGTACCGGGCCTCAAATAGGTGAAATTGGGTGCTTTCATACGCCCTGCATACCCCTACCGCGCTGTCCAGCCACCATCCACGACCAGGCTCGCACCCGTGATCATCGCAGCGGCGGGCGACGCCAGGAATACAACCGCACCAACGATATCGTCGACTTGCGCTAGGTGACCCATAGGAATGCTACCTATGATCTCCGCACGGAAACCCGGGTCCGCAAGCGCCGGTCCCGTCATCGGCGTATTGACCCATGTCGGACCGACGGCATTCACCCGAATACGGTCGGGCGCCAATTCGATTGCCATCGATTTGGTCATGCCTTCGATCGCATGCTTGGTCATCGTATAGACACTGCGACCGCGCAATGCGACACGCCCAAGTTGCGAGGAAATATTGACGACGGCGCCTCCACGTTCCTTTCGATCACCGTCTTTCAGCATTCGATTGACGGCGGCCTGCGCGACAAAAAAAGCGGCCCGGACATTTAGCGTCAACATGGTGTCGAGAGCCGAGGCTTCGACATCGACAAAGGATTGCGGGATGTTGGTACCCGCGTTGTTTATTAAAATGTCGAGCGCCGTAAGTCCGCCAATCATATCTCGTACGGAGGTTTCATCAGTGACATCGCAGACCAGAACTTCTGCTTCGCCGCCTTCTTGCCTAATTTCGGCGGCAACGGTTTCCAATTCCGATTGGGTCCGGCTCAACAACACCATCCGCGCGCCGGCGCGCGACAACCCCTTCGCCATACCAACACCCAGCCCCCGCCCCGCGCCGGTAACCAACGCTGTCCGGCCGTCCAAGCGAAAATTGGGAACTGGTGGTGTAGGGTCATCAGCGGGCATCAAGAACATCCCTAATTCAATTCGAAGTTTCGCAGTTGGCACCGACAACCCCTCCGCCGTCAAGAACGTCCAGCCGGACTTCCAGAATTCTTACCCCGACCTGCGGATTTGACTATAGTGCTGCCGCAGGAGTTGTTGGGGCAGTTGGGATTCGATCATGAACTATGAGCGGCTTTTTGCCAGTCATAGCGGGAGAGTTGTCCGCGCGGGACTCATCGGCGTAGGCCAATTCGGTGCCTCGCTGATCGCACAGGCAAAGGCGATCCCAATGTTATCGATTCCGGTAATCTGTGACCGCGATGTTCAGCAGGCACTATCCGCTTGTCAGGCGGCCAGGCTGACGAATACAAAAATTTGCGAGAACAGCGCCGATGCCAAGCGCGCCTTCGATACGGGCGCACTTGTTATCGTGCCCGACGCAGCGTTGCTGATGGAATTGCCGCTTGATGTTATCGTGGAGGCGACCGGCAATCCGGAAGCCGCCGTATCCAGCGCCGAAGCTGCGATCGACAGCGGCAAACATATCGTCATGGCGTCCAAGGAAGCGGATTCGGTAATCGGACCTTACCTGTCGCACAAAGCGCGAAGCGCCGGACTGGTCGCTACGCTCGTCGAAGGTGACCAACCAAGCCTACTCGTCGGCCTGTATAGCTGGGCAAATCTACTCGGTCTTGATGTCGTTTGTGCCGGCAAGTCAAGTGAATATGACTTTGTCTTCAACCCCGAAGCCGAAACACTGACATGGCAATCGCAAACGACACCGGCCAAAGGCCTAGGCAAGTTTTGGTCGTTGCCGGAAGGCCAAATCGACGACGCAATCGCGGAACGGGCCCGTATTCTGGCAGCGGTTCCTCAACGCACCGTTCCCGACCTGTGCGAGATGGGCGTCGTCGCAAATTCGATTGGTCTAAAGCCGGATACGCCCGCCTTTCACGTCCCCATCGCGCGCGCTGTAGAGGTACCCGAAATATTCCGGCCGCGGGCGATGGGCGGGTTGTTAGCAGAGACAGGCGTTATTGATGTTTTTAATTGCCTGCGCCGCCCCGATGAGCAGAGTTTCGCCGGCGGCGTTTTCATCGTCGTGCGATGCGATAATCCAGAAACCTGGGAAGTCCTCCGCGGCAAAGGCATTCCGGTCAGCCGTTCTGGAAGCCATGCCATGCTCTACAACCCATCTCATTTACTGGGTGTTGAAGCGCCGATTTCTATCCTTTCTGCCGCCCTGCTCGGTCACCCTACCGGCGGGCATGCCCCGAAACCCGTTGTCGATCTTGTTGCGAAAACAAATCGAGATTGGCGTGCGGGAGAAACCCTAGCGATCACCAACCATCATCACCACGAAGTATCCGGCCTCGATCCCCTATTGATAGATGCAGTACCGGCGGAAGGCAGTAGTCCCGCCCCCTATTACATGGCCGCGGGGCGCCCATTGCGAACGGACGTGCCGGCTGGAACCGTGATCACCGTCGATATGATTGACCCGCCGCAAGGGTCGGCACTTTGGCGCCTTCGCGCCCAACAGGACGAATTGTACGCGGCATGAAGATCGACCCTAAGGTTTTGATAAGGTTATTTGGTTCGTACACTCTCGAATTTGAGAAAAGCTAATGCCGAACGGCGACGCAAAATATGAGGTTCTGGTCGGGTCGGGCGATCGCTGGATTATCGATTCGATCCATATCGCTAAGACCGTTGCGATGGGACGTGCGCAGGCCTTGCTAACAAGCAATCAGCATGACGCCGTCCGCGTGACGCGAGAGACGGGCGGGCGCAAAGAAGAGGTGATTTTTCAACAGGAATGCATGCCGCGTCCGGACAAGCCGATCACGATATCGACGATCGACGAAGCATTCGTGTGCGAAGAACTTCTTGATCTGACATCTTTCGAGGCCCGCAAGACGACCGGGCGGGTTCTAAGAAAATATCTGGACGAATATCGGATTACCGCACTCGAAGTCCTGCACGATCATGACCACCTCAGAGAGTTACAGCGAACGGACCGGCTCTACGACCAGGCCATTCATAAAGTTGCGTCCGTGCAAGCCCGGGCGCTTGGCGAAGAGGCACAGAGCCGTATCGACATACTGTATCGCCTCGCAACGCAACTCGTCGACTGGACCCGAGATACACGTGGCACGGAACGGTTTTTGAAGATTGTCACGGATGACGGATTAACATCCGCCTTGCGCGCCATTGGCACGTCATATTCCGAGGAATCGCGACCATTCTACGTATGTGCGGTGTTGGCTGATTATATTGGTCAAGCGCGGGATTGGCGGGAAAAACTCGCACTGATCTTCGGTCTTCTCGAGAAAAAGAATGATGCCGAAGCACGCGATTACCTTGACG
>JAJFJB010000072.1 GCA_021774435.1 Alphaproteobacteria bacterium | reverse complement strand
GGCGGCGGCAACGCAGGCGGCTATCCCGGCGGCGGCAACGCAGGCGGCAATCCCGGCGGCGGCAACGCAGGCGGCAACCCCGGCGGCGGCAACGCAGGCGGCAATCCAGGCGGCGGCAACGCAGGCGGCAATCCAGGCGGTGGCAACGCAGGCGGCAATCCGGGCGGTGGCACCGCAGGTGGCAATCCGGGCGGTGGCAATCCAGGTGGTAATCCGGGCGGCGGCAATCCAGGTGGTAATCCGGGCGGCGGCAACGCAGGCGGCAATCCAGGTGGTGGCAACCCAGGTGGTAATCCGGGCGGTGGCAACGCAGGCGGCAACCCAGGCGGTGGCAACCCAGGCGGTAGCAACGCAGGTGGCAATCCGGGTGGCGGCAATTCAGGCGGTGGAAATTCGGGTGGCGGCAACGCAGGTGGCAACGGCAAGGGAAAAAAATAAAGGCCGGATCAAACGACGTCGGAGCCAGCTATTCCTCGCGAAGAACTTAGTCGCAGGTTACCCCAAACATTCACTTCAAAAAGACACAAGGGCCTAGCCGTTTCCAGCTAAGCCCTTGAATAACCTGGTCGGGGAGAGAGGATTCGAACCTCCGGCCCCTACGTCCCGAACGTAGTGCTCTACCAGGCTGAGCTACTCCCCGTTCGCGGCGAGCCTTATATACCGCGTCCCGTAGCTTGGCAACCAGCAGCTATCGCCGCCAACCTCGCGAGTCCTTGATTACATTGAAAACCCGTCATGCGAAAATCGATTATCAGACATGCGGTATTCGCTTGAGAACACGACAAACGTGAGCTAGCTTGCCTAGCTACGGCTCGTTGAATGAAAAATATTGAGGAAATTGGAACGGGAATTGAGCGCGGTAACCGGGCCGACTGTCGCGAGAACCCATTCTCAGGGAGGAACCCCAACATGAAAGTCAAAAACCTTCTAAAGGCTAGCCTCGCGGTTGGCTTGGTCGGCGGGTTTGTTCTCGCCGCAAGCGGACCGGCGGACGCCGCTAAAGTGCGCTGGAAAATGCAAAGCACGTTCGGTAGTTCGCTACCGCATCTCGGAACGTCCGGTGTTCGGTTTGTCGGGAACGTCAAGGAAATGTCCGGCGGCGAACTCAACATCAAGTTTTTTGAGCCAGGCGCCCTGGTGCCGTCGCTTGAGTGCTTTGACGCCGTCTCCAAGGGTTCGCTTGAATCCTGCTGGACGACGCCGGGCTACCACACCAGCAAGTATCCAGCCCTTTCGTTCTTCACCACGGTGCCATTCGGACCGCAAATCGGTGAATTCCTGGGCTGGAAATGGTTCGGTGGGGGCAATGATCTAAAGCAAAAGATCTACGACAAGCATAACCTCATCGCTTTCGATAGCTTTGCGATCGGCGCGGAAACATCCGGCTGGTTCAAAACCGAAATCAACTCTCTTGACCAAATCAAGGGCCTGAAGATGCGTTTCTTCGGTCTTGGTGCGAAAGTCATGGAGAAAATGGGCGTACAGACACAGCTTCTTCCCGGTGCCGACATTTATCCGGCTCTGGAACGCGGCGTGATCGACGCAACCGAGTTCTCGATGCCGACCATCGACACCAAACTCGGCTTCTATCAGATTGCCAAGTACAACTATTTCCCAGGCTGGCATCAGCAGGTTTCCGTCAGTGAATTCCTGATGAACAAGGATTCCTGGAACAAACTGTCCAAACAGCATCAGGCGATCATCAAGGTCGGTCTCGGCGACAGTGTCATGCACACCTTTGCGGAAACCGAAGCCAAGAACTTTGGCGCCATGAAGGTGATGGCGGACAAGCACGGTGTGAAGCTTCGCCGCTGGCCGGACGCGACCCTCGCCAAGTTCGAAGCTGCTTGGAACGAAGTCGTCAAGGAAGAGTCTGCAAAAGATCCTCTGTTCAAGGAAGTTGCTGACCATTTCTACGCTTTCCGTAAGGACTACGCTGTTTGGGGCGATGCACAATCCCTTAAAGGGACCTACTTGAAATAAGCATCGGTCCGATCACGGTTTAGTGTTCGCAGACAAGATTGCGCTGGAGCTCCCGATGTTGGGCTCCAGCGCTTTTCTTGCTAATGACATGCATCATGGAGACAGGTCGGCCCGTTATGTAACTCGTTTGCAGAAGCGGATGGCCAAGCATCATTTTTTTTCTGGTATAAAAATAAAAGTTTCGTACACATCAACATCATCTAAATGATGTGGCGACGGGGTTAGGAGAGGCAAATTTTATGGAACTCTTGGATATTATAATCGATTTCCTACCCATGTTTATGTTTCTGAGTCTCGCCCTACTCCTGTTCACGGGATATCCCGTAGCCTTCATTCTCGGCGGTCTTTCCTTACTTTACGGCTTTATCGGATACGGTTTCGGCATGTTTTCGATTGTCGAATTTTTTAATTTCCTCCCACGAATATGGGGTCAGGCGGCGGAAAACCTTGTCCTCGTCGCGGTGCCGACATTTGTATTTATGGGCGTCATGATGGAACGCAGCGGCGTCGCCAACGACATGCTGTATGTTTGTCAGGTACTCCTGAAAAAAGTTCCCGGCGGCCTGGCGATGGCCGTTGCGGTGATGGGCACCATCTTGGCCGCGATGACGGGCATCATTGGCGCTTCCGTTACGATGATGACCGCCTTGGCGTTGCCGACGATGCTCAAGCAGAAATACAGCCACGAACTCGCGACCGGCGTGATATGCGCCTCGGGGACGCTCGGGATTCTAATTCCACCAAGCATCATGCTAATCATTATGGCCGACTTGCTGTCAATTTCGGTTGGCGACCTGTTCTTGGCCGCACTAATGCCAGGCCTTCTCCTGGCCTTCAGCTATGTTTTCTATATTGGTATGGCATCGACGGTAAAACCATCCATCGCACCGCCGCTGCCCCCCGATGAGCTCAACGTTCCGCGTGGTGAAATGCCCGCGCTGTTGCTCCGCAGCTTTTTTCCGCCCGTCTTTCTGATCGCGCTCATCAAGGGATCGATCCTGCTTGGCTGGGCGACACCGAGCGAGGCCGGTGCGGTTGGCGCCTTCGGCGCGACGATCATCGCCCTCGGCAATGGCCGGCTTAAAAGAGATATGGTCACCGGTGTCTGTCAGTCATCCGGCCTGACCGTATCCTTCATTTTCTTCATTATTATGTCGGCAACCTGTTTTGCCTATGTATTCCGGTCGCTTGGCGGCGATGACGTGATCGAGGAATTGATCCTCGGCGCCGGGCTGGACTCTTGGGGACTGCTGTTCCTGATTATGGGGATCGTCTTTGTTCTGGGTTTCTTCCTCGACTGGGTTGAAATTACTCTGATTATCCTGCCAGTCTTTGCACCCATCGTCGCGACCTTGAATTTTGGCGACCATGTGCCGCTTGAGAATAGGGCGATGATCTACTGGTTTACGGTTTTGATCGCCGTGAATTTGCAAACGTCGTTTTTGACGCCGCCGTTTGGATATGCGCTTTTCTATCTGAAAGGAATTGCGCCACGCGAAGTCAATTTGATGAGCATTTACCGCGGCATTATTCCCTTTGTACTATTGCAACTCTTTGCTCTTGCACTGGTCATTACATTGCCGAGTATCGCATTATGGCTTCCCGGTCTACACTGATCGGAGGGAGAATATCATGACGAACGAAGCATCTGTACACGTTGAGTCCCTCGACCAAATCCCGTTAGTCTTGCGCTTGAGCGAACAATTTGGTCGCCTGGCTAGCACGATCGGCAAATGGGCGACACTGTTCATGATTCCGATGATCGCCATCACGGTGTGGGATGTATTCCAGCGCAAAGTGATGAAGTTCGTCGGCGATATCATGCTGAACAATGGCTGGACGGACGCACGCGACTGGATGTATGGGAATTTGTTGGAGTGGCTTCCCTTCCGTTCGACCCTGCTGCAGGAACTTGAGTGGCACTTCCATGTCGCGAACTTCGCCCTCGTCCTAGGATATGGCTACATCTACAACCGTCATGTCCGCGTCGACCTGGTTCGGGAGAAACTTAGTTTCAGGAAACAGGCTTGGATCGAATTCTTCGGCGTCTCTTTATTCATGATCCCGTTTTGTTTGATCGTTGCCTATTTCTCGTACGAATATGTCGCCAACTCATTCATAACCAACGAACAATCCTCCTCGCTGGTCGGACTAAGCCACCGTTGGGCGATCAAATCCATTCTGGTCTTCGGATTACTCGTAGCGGCGATGGCCGGGTTTGCCATATGGCTTCAAGTGACATTTGCCCTATTTGGCCCGCGGCACTACCAGTTCCCCTGTTATGTCATCGAAAATGATGAAGAAAAAACCGCCCGGCGGGAAATGATGGAGAATATTGACGCGTCGTTCTCCGATGGCTCGAATGAGCAAAAGCGCGGCAACAGTACCAAGCTGTTGAGCCGGCAAATGGACGATGCCGCAATGAAACACGATGAGGGTACTGCCGGACAGGCGGTATTCACGGGCCTGTCCGTCGCCATCATGCTTATCATTCTGGTTCTAATTTTCCATACTTTCGATTTCTGGAGCTGGCTTCTCTAATAGCCAGCGACATAGCGCTACGTCCGGATAAAACATGACATGATTATCTGGGAAAAATACGTCAAGAAATACGTCTGGGACGACGACAAGACGCCATACTTTATTCCTGCATCAAAATTGATGCGGGACCAGGCGGACAAAGAAATATTTCTTTACAGTTTTTTTCTCGCACTACCGGCGGCACTTTTAAATGCCGCTGTCGTAAGCGAGTTGCTCAGTGGCCGGACTGGTAATGTCGCCGTAGGCCTTTACGGCATCGCCATATTGCTAAGCGCGGTTTTTTTGAAGTTCCGAAAGAGCACCTATTCCGCGTTGTTCGCGATCAGCGCGCCGATCGTCATCTTGCTGCATTTCGCAGTTAACGGATTTGAAGTGCCGAACCTGAACATCAATACCGCAAAAATCGTTTCCGCCGATACAAGTGCCGACACGCTGACGTTAGAAAAAGAAAAACGTTGGACGTCCGGCCATCGTATGGTGCTGACAACTGATGGAAAACTGCCAGCACCCCTTTCTCATTCAGCGGTCTATTACTTGATCGGCGAATCCGGAAACACATACCAATTGGCGGGCTCGCTTGAAGATGCACGCAACGGCGTTGCCGTCGATTTGACCGATTCTGGATCAGGCTTTCACATTCTTCAGCGGATCATCCAGCTACACCTCGTCGAAAAGGTCGGCTTAATCGTCATCGTGCTTCTTTGGCTGCGCTATACGCTTCGCGTCGTCGCAATTACCAGGGTCTATCCAAACTTGCCCGTGCGTGACATGAATCCGTGGTCAAAGCTCCCGCCAGGTGCCAGTCCGCCGCGCAAATAGCACCTCAATCAGCTTGAAGATAACGCGGAACAGACCCCAGATGGTCCTCCACGCGCTGTACACCTGCGATTTCCTCAGCAAGAAGTAGCAGCGCGTGACGCTCTTCCTGTGTTTCAACCCATCCCCACATTTCGACAACGCCACCTGTCACAATAACATTCAAGCTGCCATGCGTTACCCAGCCCTGCTTGTCGACCTCACGTA
>JAJFJB010000071.1 GCA_021774435.1 Alphaproteobacteria bacterium | reverse complement strand
TGGTGTATTTGATGAAGGTATCCGCCGCTTTCGTAGGATTGGCCTTAATCCAACCGAAGGCTTCTTCGTAGGCATTAATAACGGCTTGGTAGGTTTTTGGGTTTTCGGCCTTGAAGGTTGTCCGGGCGCTCATGACCAGGACTGTATGCTGGCCACCGAGGATGTCATAGGACGTGATTACGTTATGAACCTTGCCGCTCTGCAGCTCCTGGTAAGAGTATGGCAGAGTTGCGAAGTGGCTCTTCACTGTCTGGCCACCGGACATCAGGGCTGCAAGCGCGGTTGGGTGCTTCATCGAAACGACGAGATGATCGAGCTTCTCGGCATCGCCCCATTTTTCGGCGGCGAACATCTGCAGTGTTACGGCCTGGATCGAAACTTTTGCTGCCGGTGTCGCGATCTTGTGGTCCTCGACCTTAAGATAATCTTCGACCGTCTTCACGTTCGGATCGTTTGAATTCAGTTTCAAAGGCATGTCGGCCATATTAATGGCGACCTTGAATTTGCCCTTGCTCTTGCCCCAGAGTTTCAGGGCCGGACCGACGCCATGCGCACCAAAGTCAATGGTCTTGGCAAGAAGCGCGCGGTTGATGTTCGCGCCGCCACTGATCTTGTACATTTTGATTTTCGGTGCCGCGATGCCGATCTTCTTCGCGTGCTTTTCAATGAGGCTCTGGTCCATGACGACGTGCAACGGTACGTACAACAGGCCAAATTGCTGGGCCATGTTGACGGTGTCTGCTTCCGCCGCGGCTTGTCCCGTCGCGCCGACGGCCATGAACGCCGAAACAGCGACGCTTGAAAGAAGTGTTTTAATTTTCATATTCGCCTCCCATGTGGATGTTTGCTACGCCGCTTGCGATCAATCCGGCGCAGCCACAATATTGTTCAGTCTAGCTTTTTGAACCTGCAGCCAAAATCTATAGGTGCAGGCTGACTTTATCGATTAACCCAATAGGAAATATTCGGGACCGTCAAGTGTGGCCCTGCCACGCTATTAAGGTATCGCTTTCGTCCTCTGTAACACTAAGCGGTACGGATCGGGTCAATTAGCGCTGCCCTTTTAAATATCATACGAGAACACTTCAAACATCTGCGCTCACCGATTGTGTTTCGGGCTTTATTGCCCTAATTGCCGTTTGCATCCTCGACGATCCAGTCGCGAAATCGCCGCAAATTCTGGTTGCCCACCATACGTTCGGGCGTGACTAGAAAATAGTCGATGGAAACGGTTGGCATGTCGTGAAAAGGGGTTACCAATAACCCACGGGCCAAATCTTGTGGGATCAGTTCGCGAATCCCCATCGCCACGCCAAGCCCCTCGATGGCGCCTTGATAGGCGATCGAAGTGCTTTCCAAGGTCATGCCCTGCGTTGGGTCGACTTCCGTCACTCCCGTTGTCTGCAACCAGCGCGCCCAATCCTGGGGACGTGTCTGCGCATGCAGCAGATTGTGTTGGCATAGGTCCGCTGGCGTCTTTAACGGCGGCATGCCCTTTAGCAGGGTTGGACTACAAACGGGCACCAACTCCGCCTTAAACAGAAACTCGGCGTCATAGCCAAGGAATTCGCGATCTTCCGCCAGTATCACGGCATCTACCGCGTCCCGCTCGAAATCGACGGGTCCCATTGTCGTTGTGTAGCGGACATCGATGTCAGGGTGGGCGTCTTTGAACGCGCTCCAGCGGGGGATCAACCATCGCATGACCAGACTTGGAAAGGCGCAAATCGTCAGGATTTCCCGCCGCTCTCGGGCAAGGAGCGCTCGCGTCGCATCCTCGATACGCTCGAAGGCGCCGCTTAAACGTTCGGCGTAAAATACGCCGGCATCCGTCAGTTCGACCCTGCGATGCGTCCGGCGGAACAAGGTGACGCCTAACTGGCTCTCCAAGGTCCTGATATTTTTACTGACCGCGGTTGGAGTGATATTAAGTTCTCTTGCAGCAGCTAGAAATTCCGTTGTTTTCGAACAAACAACGAATGTATTCAGTAAATTATATGAAATTGGTTTCGACATCAGTCAGAATTATAATGAACTAAAGGTTCATTATAGCCGAACAAATAGTCGTTTGCCATTCATCGCGTCATATCCGAGGATAAGCGTTGCGTAAGGATCTTGCGTGGGAAGCAGGAAAGGGTGGCGCGGTGACAACAGTCGATTCGGGAAAGACACTGAAGGTTGATATTTGGCGCGGCGGTGAGGATGGATACTTCAAGTCCTACACCGTGCCGCACGAGACCAGCCAGACCATTCTCGATATCGTCACCTATGTGCAGCGCAAACTCGACCCGACGCTTTCCTATCGCTTCTCATGCCGGGTTGGGATGTGCGGTTCCTGCGCTATGACTGTTAATGGGCGTCCGCGTTGGACATGTCGCACGCATGTCGATCTTGTAGCGGAGGACGGCAAGATCACCATTGAGCCCATGCGCAACTTCCCGCGCGTCAAGGATCTCGCGGTCGATATGACGGTGTTCTTTGACAAATGGCGCGACGCGAATGCGCGCTTTGTGCCGAGCGATGAAGCACTGGACGGGTTCGCGACCGTTGACCCCGAAAGCCGGGAACGCAAAGAAGCGAGTGCGGCAATCGAGTGTATTGGTTGCGGGATTTGTTATGCCGCCTGCGATGTCGTGTCGTGGAACCAGGATTATTTGGGACCGGCCGCGATGAACCGGGCCTGGACTTTGGTCAACGATGTGCGTGATGCGGACCCGAACGGGCATCTGAAGGCCGTCGCCGGCGATGCCGGTTGTCACGCTTGTCACAGTCAACAGGGCTGCACGAGCCATTGCCCGAAAAGCTTGAGCCCGACAGCCTCGATTGCCGGACTGAAACGCAAGACATTCGCGGCCCTGCTGAAAGGCGCGCTGTGAGCGGCCGTCTCGAAATCTGGCTGTTTACGCTGCAGCGGCTCTCGGCGATGGTCTTGGCACCCCTCGTCATACTGCACCTCGCCACGATGATTTATGCGGTCCAAGGTGGCTTGTCGGCATCGGAAATTCTCGCGCGCACGCAAGGAAGCGTTCTCTGGGGAACGCTCTACGGCATCTTCATCGTCGCGGTTGCCGTTCATGGTGCCATTGGCCTGCGTACGATAGTCCGGGAGATGACGCGGATACAGGGGGCGGGTGCCAGCGCCGTCGCGGTTTTGTTTTGTGCTGGTGTTCTCACGCTTGGGTTTGGCGCCGTGGAAGCTCTGATATGAGCGTTCTTTCCGCACACCGCAATCATCCGACCTACTGGGCTTTCGTGCTGCACCGTATCTCCGGCTTGGCGCTGGCGTTGTTTCTGCCGGTTCATCTCTACGTGCTATCGATGGCGATTGGTGACGGCGCGCGGCTCGATGCCTTTCTCGACTGGACTAAACAACCACTCGTCAAGACGGCAGAAGTCGGTTTGGTCGTTTTGCTGGCATTGCACATGGCCGGTGGGTTGCGGTTGCTCGCCGTCGAGTTTCTGCCGTGGCGCGACGGTCAGAAGACTTTGGCGGCCGTCGCCGGTGCCTTCGCGCTCGGCGTTGGTCTGCTTTACCTCTTGAACGTGGTTTAATGCGATGGTCGATATTAAAAGACAATCAACGGATATTTTAATCCTGGGCTCCGGCGGGGCTGGTCTGTTTGCCGCGCTACATGCGCATAAGGCGGACCCCAGCCTTAACATTACCGTTGCGGTCAAGGGATTGCTTGGCAAGAGCGGCTGCACGCGCATGGTTCAGGGCGGCTACAACGTTGCCATTGCGGAAGGCGACTCGGTCGAGCGGCATTTTCAGGACACGATTGAGGGCGGTAAATGGCTCAACAATCAGGACCTTGCCTGGACGCTGATCAATACGGCTATTACCCGAATTCATGAACTCGAAAACGAGTTCGGTTGTTTCTTCGACCGTAAC
>JAJFJB010000008.1 GCA_021774435.1 Alphaproteobacteria bacterium | reverse complement strand
AGGCAGCTGTCCAACGCCAGAATGAAAGGCCGATCGGCGGCACAACCGTCGCGGCCGCCCGTCCCAACACGATGTTGCCCGCCCAAATGAACGCGGCGCAAGCCATCAATAGATAGGCGATCACATTTGGATTGGACGGGCGCATGCGTCAGCACGCTAGTGGCAAGCGTTCTTTTCGGCAATGCGCCTTTTACGCTTGCGCCGCCGCAACCGCAGCGTTGCAAAAATCACGGCGGCGGTTGAACCGATCCGTCGGAACGTTCGGCCAACGATCGCGATTGCTCAACTCTTGTGCAAAACCATCCAAATCGTTTTTCGCGACATGTGTCTGGAGAAACCGACGGCAGGACGGCGTGTAATCGCCCCGAAAACGCAAATCGACGAGCACTTCAGCAATGGCGTTCTCCAAATTGTCCCAGTCAGTCGCGCCATATGCCTCGGTAACATCCGCTTTAGTCGCCAGGCGCCTTGTGTCCCTTACTTTTCGCTCATATTCGATCTCGAACAGCTTCAACTGTTCTTCCTGGGTTATTCTGAAATTTTCCAGATCGTTTTCTTCAACAAACTCCTCTGCTTCATCGCCCTTGAGCGTTGCGGCTTGGGAAATTAATGCCGCTTTGGAAGGATCGATGCTCGCGCTCAAGAGATCATCGCGGACTTCCGTTTTCGTTCGCATCTTCATGTCGTAGCCGCGCCCGATGGTCAGCCCGGAACTAGCGGTAGGCACATGAAAATGGCGACTGTCATAAGGGCCGCCTTCCTGTCCCTCCGCGTCGAATGTAAGACGGCCGCTCTCGGGTCTCAAAACGTCATCAGGCATAACCCTACTCCCCGCTTAAAATTATCGTACCCTAGAGTGGCACGATACTATAAATGCGGGCAAATGGGAGATTGGCGCCCTTCACTCCGCAGCAACCAGTTCGAGAGCCTGCGAGGCCGTACGCATCGCGTGTTTACGCTTTAACGGAGAGTGCAGAAACCGATTGACGGCGGCAAGCGCGTCGCTCCGCCACGGTGTATCGGGTCGGGCCGCGGCAAGTTCTTCGGCCAACGCCGTCAAGACCTTCACCAAATGGCAAGAAACGATATGTTCGGGCTGCGCATGATCGAACAAGGCCCGTTGCTGGCGGTCCAGGAAATCGGACCCGTCTCCGACACGCCAGTTTTCGATATCCTGCTCAGGGTCAACGAAACCGGCATTTCGACCTACAAAACAGGCCATTTGCAAGAGCCCCGCCGGCCATAGGGACGGAAATTTCGTGCACTGCACGCGGACCGCGTTGGAGAATGTGAGGCCATGGGAGAAATCCAGCCAGCTGACATTGTCCGCAATTGCGCCCGTAACGCTCTCTTGGCGAGGTAAATCGAAATGCAGCATGTTCCAGCAATTCGCGCCGAGAAGCGCATCGTAGAGCACCGTGACATCTGCAGAAGACTCAACCGCACGCGCCAACACCTGACGAACCGATTTTCCAATGAAATCCCGATGCGAAACCGGCGCCGTTCCCTCACCATCCCAGGCGCGCAGCGCATCGCCATAGTGACGAAACTCTGGAATGAGGTCTTCTCGGCGTCCATAGACCAGCAATCGAATCAACGACAGCAGCACGGGCTCCTGCACATCGTCGCCAAGCCGCTCTATGAGCTGGCGAGCTTTCAGAACATAAATCAATGCATGACCAAAAGACGCGTAATGCGCCAGCGCAGCCCGCGTCAGCGCTTCCTCGAAGCTGGCAAAGCCGAGACCTTCCGACAGCCCGCCACGAATCAGCGCCACGGCTTTTGCCTCGTCTTCTACCTCGATCGCGTCGACCAAGGCCGCATCGTTGTATTGCGCGGTGTCGTCGGAAAACGGAAAGACCGGTTCGCGCATCGTGTCCCAGCCGATATGCGCGATCGGTTCGACTAAGGCAACGAGTCTGGTCGCATCATCGTGCGCAAATTCCTCCCGGAGCCGCAGCCAGTCAGGCGCGGCGGCAAACGCGTGCGTCATGCCGAATTCCATACGATTAAATCCATACCGGATGGCTTCGCGCAGCGCAGAAAGCGGATCGCCGCCGGCCAACTCGATCCGGGCGACAAGACGTGCCATGCGATCATATTCATCCTTATTCATGCTCTCGCGAAGTTCACCCAGCGCGGCGGCAACGCGCGTCTTACCCGGAGGGTCCTTGAAATCGAGCAATATGTTGTCACCGTCAACCGTGACCGGGTATCGCCGCAATATGTCGCCACCGACAAGCGTATCTCCGGACTCGAGATCGAATTTCCAATTGTGCCAGTTGCAAGTCAACGTGCATTCGCCGCTCAAAGCACCTTGGCTCAACGGATACCCTTCATGGGGACAGCGGTTGTTGCAGGCATAGACACCGTTCCGGCCCTGAAACAACACCACTTGCTTGGCACCATGCTTGACCAGCAGTCGGCCCTTGGACTTCAGTTCTGCGAGAGAAGCAACACGTTCTGAATTGGCGCGGTTGGTCATGGGCCATCCTATTTCTAAAGTATTTTCTTTATAAAAGGTATCGCGAATTCTTGATTACGTAAAGTAAATTCTTTAGAAATAGGATATGAGCAAAAGCAACCAACGCCAGCAGAGCGGCACCCGACGAACAATCCAACACCTCTTAAAGCAACACGGTCCGAGAGATGCGAACGCTCTATCGGATGATTTGGGCATATCCGCCATGGCCGTCCGCCAGCATCTTTACGGACTGCAGGAAAAGGGGCTGGTCAGGTTCGTTGAAGAAGCACGGCCTATCGGCCGGCCCGCAAAATTATGGCAATTGACCGCCGCAGCGGACACCTTGTTTCCCGACGGCCATGCGGACTTGATTGTTGAATTGATCGAGTCGGCCAAAAGCGCGTTCGGACCAGAGGGCATGGATCAACTCGTCGGGGCTCGCGCAAAACAACAGATTAGGGCCTACCAAGCCCGACTTGGTTCGGGAAAATCTTTGCGCGGACGTCTTCAGCGGCTCGCCACGATACGGTCCGACGAAGGGTATATGGCGGATGTCGAAAAGGTGGGCGATACCTACCTGCTGACGGAAAATCATTGCCCCATCTGCACCGCAGCCACGGCCTGCACCGGCATCTGCGCCGCCGAATTATCCGTCTTCCAGACCGTATTGGGGTCGGATGTCACCGTCGAACGCACCGACCATATCCTCGCCGGCGCGCGTCGGTGCGCCTATAAAATTACAAAAGCGTAATGCGGCGAATCGCATTTCGAATCCAATTTCCTATATAATGACACATGCCTAATTCATCCGGACTTGCCGAAGCATCGCCTGCCTTCATCGCCGAATTGGAGTCGCGGCAGGACTTTGAGCGCCCACTTACCGAAGGGGGGGTGCGCTTCGCACTTAATTCCGACTATCAGCCCGCCGGCGATCAACCGAAAGCGATCGAAGAGCTCTCGGGCGGTCTCGTCAAAGGCGAGCGCGACCAGGTTCTGCTCGGTGTCACCGGCTCCGGTAAGACCTTCACGGTCGCCCAGGTCATTCAAAACCTACAACGCCCGACATTGGTTTTGGCTCCGAATAAGACGCTGGCGGCCCAGCTTTACGGTGAGATGAAAGGGTTTTTCCCTGACAACGCCGTCGAATATTTTGTCTCCTATTACGATTATTATCAGCCGGAGGCCTACGTTCCGCGCACGGACACCTATGTCGAAAAAGAATCATCGGTAAACGAGCAGATCGACCGAATGCGGCATTCCGCAACACGGGCACTCCTGGAGCGCGACGATGTCATCATCGTTGCCTCCGTGTCGTGCATTTACGGTATCGGCGCGGTCGAAACCTATTCCCGTATGACAACAACGATCAAAGCCGGCACGCAAATCGATACGCGCAAGCTCATGCAACAGCTTGTCGAACTACAATATCGCCGTAACGATACCAGCTTTCAGCGCGGCGCCTTCCGGGTCCGGGGCGATACGATTGAAATTTTTCCCGCCCACTACGAGGACCGCGCCTGGCGAATTTCTATGTTTGGCGACGAAGTGGAGGGGATCCACGAATTCGATCCATTGACCGGCGAAAAGATGACGTCGCTCGAATCGGTTCGTATTTATGCCAACAGCCACTATGTCACGCCACGACCTACACTCCTGCAGGCGATCTCAGGCATTAAGGAAGAGTTGAAGGTACACTTGAGGCAGCTCAATGAGCACGGCAAGTTGTTGGAGGCACAACGGCTGGAGCAACGCACGATTTTCGATTTGGAAATGATCGAAGCCGCTGGATCCTGCGCCGGTATCGAGAACTACTCACGCTACCTCTCAGGCCGGAACGCCGGTGAACCACCCCCGACCTTGTTTGAGTATTTACCCGACAATGCCTTGCTCATCGTCGATGAAAGTCACGTCACGGTGCCGCAACTCGGCGGCATGTACAAAGGAGACTTTGCGCGAAAATCGACACTCGCGGAACATGGTTTTCGCCTCCCCTCCTGTATGGACAACCGGCCGCTTAAATTCGAAGAGTGGGAAGCCATGCGGCCGCAGACGATCTACGTTTCTGCGACACCGAGCAGTTGGGAATTGGAACGAACCGGCGGCGTGTTCATTGAGCAGGTCGTGCGGCCAACCGGTCTCATCGATCCCGTCTGCATCATCCGGCCAACCGAGCATCAGGTCGACGACCTATTGGCCGAGTGCAAAAACTGCGTCGAGCTGGACCAGCGAGTACTGGTAACCACGCTGACGAAACGCATGGCGGAAGATCTCACCGACTATATGGTCGAAGCGGGATTGAAGGTCCGGTATATCCATTCCGACGTCGAAACCTTGGAACGGATCGAAATTATCCGCGACCTCCGGATCGGCGTGTTCGACGTCCTGATCGGCATCAACCTGCTGCGCGAAGGGCTCGACATTCCCGAATGTGCGCTGGTCGCAATCCTCGACGCGGACAAGGAAGGTTATCTCCGTTCGCGGACATCTCTCGTCCAGACAATCGGCCGGGCGGCGCGGAACATCGACGGCAGGGTATTGCTATACGCCGACAAAATGACGGATTCGCTCGAATACGCCATCAGCGAAACAAATCGCCGGCGCGAACGCCAACAAGCCTACAACGCTGCCCATGGCATTACGCCGGAATCAATCCGCAAACAGATTTCCGACATTCTCGAATCGGTTTACGAGCGCGACCATGTCACCGTGGACACGGGCGATGCCAAGCTGAAGCATCTCGTCGGCATGGATATCAAGACCTATATCAGCGCACTCGAAGCGCGCATGCGGGCTGCTGCAGCCGATCTGGAATTCGAGGAAGCCGCCGCCCTTCGCGATGAAATCAAGCGTGTTGAAACCCACGATCTCGACATGCCCGTCGATACGGCACCCATTAACCCGAAGATTGCGGCAAGCATTCAGTCGGTGCCCAGCGGAGTCCTGCCCAAGGGCCGCGGCAAAGGCAAACGCAAACGGCGCCGTTCGCGCCGCGGCGTATAAACCGGACCAACAATCATGGCTTTTCCCAAAGTTGCTCTTGTCACCGGCGCAGCACGGCGTATTGGCCGGGCTATCGCCTGTGACCTTGGCGCCTGGGGCTGGTCGGTCGTCGTGCATCACAACCAGTCCGCCGATGAGGCCGAAACGGTTGTGGCCGAGATCGAGTCGGCAGGCGGTCAGGCAATTTCGCTGCAAGCCGATTTGGCGCAGGAAGAGGAAACGCGTCGCTTGTTCGCGCTCTCCGTCGAGCGGTTCGGGCCCATCGGATGCTTAGTCAACAACGCCTCCCGCTTTGAGCGGGACGAAATCGACACCACGACTCGCGAAAGCTGGGACGCGCATATTGAGCCTAATCTGCGTGCGCCCTTCGTCCTATCACAAGATATGGCAGCAGCGCTTCCCGATGATCATGAAGGCGTCATCGTCAACATTCTCGATCAAAGGGTCTGGAATCTGACACCGCACTTTCTGTCCTACACGTTGAGCAAGACCGGCTTGTGGACACTGACCCGCACACTGGCACTCGCGCTGGCGCCGAAGATCCGGGTCAACGGCATCGGGCCCGGACCAACTCTGCGAAACGTCCGGCAAACCGAAGCGCAGTTTCGCCGGCAACAGGCATCGGTTCCATTGCAACGCGGCGCGTCCTCGGAGGAAGTCGCGCGCGCTGTGCGCTTTATCATCGATTCACCTTCGATGACGGGACAAATGATCGCACTTGACGGGGGCCAACATCTCGGCTGGGCACAACCGCTTCCCGACCTCGAACCGGAGGAGTAAAGCCACGTGCCGTTCAATGCCGCACTTGAACGGATGCCGCCAACTCCCTGAACAGAAAGGACTTCTTTTAGCGTCTTCGCGGTTTGAGTTTTACACAGCCGAACTGCCCTTTAGGCTCATTCCGCCAAGACCACGGAATCGTTGGATTTTTACAATTCAGTAACTTTAAAATTCGCGTTAATCGTTGTTTTACAGTTACTTAAATTTTATGCCTATTTTTTGGGCAATTTGAACAACGTGCTGCTTTCGTTGATCCTTGCGGGGTGCAGACCAGTTTTTCAACAAACTTATTCACAGGCATCGTGGATATCGTCCATAGGGTTCTTGATTGATAAGAATTAGCGCAACTTTATGATGCTAAAAGCAGCAATTCGCGAATTTAACCAACAGAGAAGCCGGCAACGGTAACACGATACGATGGCGGAAAGAGCAAGGACGGGAGGCGAGGCCGTACCGGGCAGCAGCGAAACGCATCGCGGCCTGACGTCCGGTGCCGCCGTCATTCAATCCTATTTGCAAACATTGCCCCACGCCCCGGGCGTATACCGCATGCTCAATCAGCGCGGAGACGTGCTGTATGTTGGCAAGGCGCACCAGCTTCGCAAGCGGGTCACCACATACGCCCACCCCGCAAAACTGCCGATCCGGCTGCAGCGCATGGTCGCCGAAACGCAATCGATGGAGTTCGTGACAACCCATACCGAGGTTGAAGCGCTGCTGCTCGAATCTAACCTGATCAAGAAACTAAGGCCGCGTTACAACGTCTTGCTGCGCGACGACAAAACGTTCCCGCACATCCTGATAACGGGCGACAATGAATTCGCGCAACTGGTCAAGCACCGGGGTGCCCAAAAACGGGATGGCCGCTATTTCGGACCCTTTGCTTCAGCCGGCGCTGTAAACCGAACGATAGCCGCCTTGCAGCGCGCCTTTCTACTGCGCAATTGTTCTGACAATATTTTTCGCAGCCGCACGCGCCCTTGCCTTCAGTTTCATATCAAGCGATGCAGCGCACCCTGTGTCGACCGAATCAGCCAGTCCGATTATGCGGCAATGGTCGGGGAAGCACATGAATTTTTGACCGGCCACAGCGGCAAGGTGCAGGCCAGCCTGGCTAAGCGCATGGAAGAGGCCAGCGAAGCTCTGGAATTCGAAGTTGCCGCCCGGGTCCGCGACAGGATCCGTGCATTGACGCAGGTCCAGGCGCACCAGGACATCAACGTATCCGGCTTGGATGATGCCGATATCATCGCCCTATGCCAGGAAGGCGGGCAGTCCTGCGTGCAAGTTTTCTTCTTCCGCGGCGGCCGCAATTACGGCAACCGCGCCTATTTCCCAAGCCATGACCGTAACCTGGACCCAGAAGCAATCCTGTCGGCCTTCGTCGGTCAGTTCTACGACAACAAGCCGCCGCCGCGCGCAGTATTGGTAAGCCACAAGCTTCCGGAGCGCGATCTGATCGCGGAAGCCTTGACATCGCGGGCGGGACATAAGGTCACGCTATTGACGCCGCAGCGCGGCGATAAGCGCAAACCCGTCGAGCATGCGCTCACCAATGCGCGTGAAGCGCTCGGACGGCGCCTTGCGGAGAGTACAACCCACCGCCGCGCGCTCGAGGCATTGGGCTCCCGACTTGATCTCGACGCGATACCAACGCGGATCGAAGTTTACGACAACAGCCATATACAAGGCACTAACGCCATTGGCGCCATGATCGTCAGTGGGCCAGACGGGTTGATGAAAAACGCATACCGTAAATTTAATATCAAAACCGTGGGTGGCGAAAACGATGCGGAAGCCGGCGACGACTACGCTATGATGCGTGAGGTTCTGACTCGCCGCTTCACGCGTGCCCTAAAAGAGGATCCAGATCGTTCCGAGGGCAATTGGCCCGACCTCGTCATCGTCGACGGCGGGCGCGGACAGCTTGGCATTGCGGAGGAAGTCTTCGCGGAACTCGGCATCGACGACGTGAACCTGCTGGGCGTTGCCAAGGGTCCTGACCGTAATGCCGGAAGGGAACGTTTCTATCAGCCTGGCGGGAGTGGGTTCACGCTACCGCCCCGGGATCCATTACTATATTTTGTTCAACGGCTGCGAGACGAAGCGCACCGCTTTGCTATTACGACGCACCGGGCAAAGCGGTCGCGGGAGATGGCCGCGTCACCGCTTGACGAAATCGAGGGCATCGGCGCAAAACGCAAAAAGGCCCTGTTGCTTCATTTTGGATCAGCGCGCAATGTCGCCCGAGCGGGACTCGCCGACCTGGAAGCCGTTGGCGGGATCAGTAAAACGGTCGCCGAGAAAATTTATGGCCATTTTCACACTGATCAGTAGAATAAAATCAAATTGGCAAGCTGGCGAAAAGGCCTGTTTGTCCAAGGAGATAGATGAATGATCACCAGCCTGCCGAACCTTCTGACGCTGTCGCGGATTGGCGTTATACCGGCCATCGTTGCACTGTTCTGGTTTGATGGGACCGCGATTCGCTGGGTGATGCTCGGCTTGTACACATTTGCTTGCCTGACCGACTTTTTTGATGGCTATGCCGCCCGGTCGATGGGCACGATTTCAAATTTTGGAAAGTTTCTCGATCCCGTCGCCGACAAACTACTTGTTGCCGCCGTTATCCTGATGCTGGTCGCGTTCGACCGTGTCACGGGACCATCCATTTTGGCAGGCTTGGTGATCCTGTGCCGCGAAATGCTGGTTTCCGGATTGCGGGAATTTCTCGCCGATATCAAAGTCGGCGTTCCAGTCAGCGGTCTTGCGAAATGGAAAACCATGATCCAGATGGTCACACTTGGTTTTCTGATCGTCGGCGACGCCGCACCGGCCGTAATTCCAGCAGTCCTAATCGGCGAAACCGGTCTTTGGATCGCTGCGGGGCTCACGATCGTTACCGGATATGATTATCTGAAAACCGGCCTCAAATATCTGACAGCAAACGACCCGGTCCCAACGGAGGCTTCAAATACGAGCACCGAGACGCATATTGCTAAGGATAGTGTGCGATGATGCGGGTCCGAGAAAACAACCGATGAAAATTTTTGGGCTCGCCGGATGGAGCGGAAGCGGTAAGACCACCCTGGTCATGCAGCTTCTACCGGAATTGATTGGACGTGGTTACGCAGTTTCAACGGTGAAGCATGCCCATCACAATTTCGACATCGACATACCTGGCAAGGATTCCTACGAACATCGTCGTGCCGGTGCGACTGAAGTGATGGTCAGTTCTGCCAACCGCTGGGCTCTGATGCATGAAAACCGCGGCGATGCGGAACCGGACCTCGACGCGCTGGTCGCGCGGATGGCGCCCGTCGATCTGCTTCTCGTCGAAGGATTCAAGCGCTACGGCCACGCCAAAATGGAAGTTCACCGCCCCGCGACGGGAAAGGAATTGCTATGCATCAACGATCCCCGGATCGTTGCCGTCGCCAGTGACGAGAAACTCCCGCATGTTCCTGTCCCGGTGTTGGATTTAAACGACGTAACAAGCATTGCCGACTTCATTGTCGCCCATGCGGGGTTGGAAGAAAGCGAATCCCGTGGCGCAGCTTAGCGACGATTGCTTCGCGTTTGGTGAGGCGCTGACACCGCTGGACGAGGCACTAAAAATGCTGACCGAGCGGACACGGCCTATCGCCGAAATATGTGAGATACACCTGTCTGCCGCGATCGGCCGCATCCTGGCACAGGACGTTGTCGCCCCCTTCAATGTGCCGCCGCACGACAACGCTGCCGTCGACGGTTATGCGGTTTATTTCGACGATCTCGACCCTGATGCCGAAACCCGCCTGCCGGTTTCAGGTCGTGCTGCCGCCGGACATCCGTTGGGCAGGCCGGCGCGGCGGGGCGAGGCGGTTCGGATCTTCACCGGTGCCGCCATGCCTGTTGGGCAAGACGCGCCCGATACCGTCATGATGCAGGAAGATTGCCGCGCCGACGGCAACGATGTGGTCATTATGCCAGGCATCAAGCGAGGCGCGAACCGGCGCGCTGCCGGAGAGGATATTCGCGAAGATGATACCGTGCTGCATGCTGGCGTGCAGCTACGGCCACAGGAAGTTGGCGTTGCTGCCTCTTTGGGACGGACGCACTTGCGAGTCTTCGAACCGCTGCGCGTCGCCGTATTCTCCAGCGGTGACGAATTGCGCGAGCCCGGCGCGCTGCTCGACCCTGGAGCAATTTTTGATTCTAACCGGTTCACTTTGGTGGCAGCTCTCAAGCAGTTCGGCTGCCTGGTTACGGATTTGGGAATAATTCGAGACGATGTCGATACGGTCCGTGATGCGCTGCGCGAAGCCGCCCCGGAACACGACCTACTCATTACATCAGGCGGCATGTCGACAGGTGAAGAAGATCATGTCAAAGCGGCGGTCGAGTCATTGGGCTCGCTCCACTTCTGGCGCCTGGCCATTAAGCCGGGACGCCCCGTCGCGCTCGGCCAAATCGATTCATTGAACGGGCCGGTTCCCTTCGCGGGGCTCCCCGGAAACCCGGTCGCGGCGATGGTCACTTTTTTGGTCGTGGCGCGCCCCCTCATTCTGCGGCTATCCGGCGCCCGGGATGTTGCGCCCATCAGCTACCGGGTGCGGGCCGGTTTCGAGCACCGGAAAAAGGTCAGCCGTCGCGAATTCGTGCGCGCCAAAATCGTTACCGGCAGCGATGGCGTACCCGTGGCGGAAAAGCACGGCCGCAGCGGCGCCGGTGTTCTGTCCTCACTCGTCGGCGCAGATGGCTTGGTCTCGTTGCCGGAGGACATGACCTTTCTTGAATCGGGAAGCATGGTAGACTTCCTGCCATTCACCGAGGTCATGCCATGAAGATCCTTTATTTTGCCTGGCTGCGCCAGCGCACCGGAGTCGGAGAAGAAGACATCACACTGCCTGCAGCGGTTCGTGACGTTGGATCGTTGATTGAGTGGCTGAAGCAGCGTGGGCCCGATTTCGCGGAAGCGCTGCAGGACACCAGCTCAATACGTGTTGCCGTCGACCAGGAATTTGCAACGCTCGATACGGCCCTGACAGGTAACGAAGAAGTCGCGTTGTTTCCGCCGATGACGGGAGGCTGATTTGGCCATCCGGGTACAGCAGGAAGATTTCGATGTCGGCGCAGAAATTACCGCACTCACTGAAGGCAATCCGAGTATTGGCGGCGTTACGAGTTTTACCGGTCTGGTCCGCGATATGTCCGATGGCGAGCAAACGAGCGCGATGACATTGGAACATTATCCCGGCATGACGGAAAAAATGCTGGCCGAGATCGATGCCGAAGCGCATGATCGGTGGCCGTTGGAAGCCAGTCTGATCATCCATCGCTATGGACGGCTTGAGGCTGGGGATCGCATTGTCCTCGTTATCACAGCCAGTCCACACCGCGATGCGGCATTCGAAGCATGCCGATTTCTGATCGATTGGCTGAAGACGCGGGCACCGTTCTGGAAACTTGAAGAGGCACAGGACGGGACAACGCGCTGGGTCGAAGCCAAGGAAACTGACGATGCGGCGGCCGCGCGCTGGGAGGCAAACGAGGGAAAGAAAAGAGCGGGTTAGTCATGGCAGAAATTATCAATCTGCGCGAATTTCGAAAAAGCAGAGACCGAAAGGCGAAATCGACTAAGGCGGCGCGGAACCGTGCGATTTCTGGGCGCAGTAAAGTCGAAACAGCACGCGACCAGGACGCGGCCGAGAGCGCCGAAGCCGAGATAGAAGGCAAGAAGCTAGATCGGGCTAAACCAGAGACCAAACAGCCGGACGACTCGGAATAACCGATGCCACAGGCCGGGGTATTTCAATACACCGCAATCGAACGAGTCCGGTACGGTTCGTCCTTCGAAGAGGCAACGGCAGCCGAGGCCGCGCAACTCGACGCAAAACGTGTATTCGTTCTGGCCAGCGGCACCCTGGTCCGGGAAACCGACAGCCTTGAGCGATTGAAACATACGCTCGGCACAAAGTATGCCGGCCACTACGACAAGATTAGTGCGCACACGCCTCGAACGGCTATCGTCGAGGCGGGCAATTTGGCACGAGACGCGAATGCCGACCTTATCGTCACCCTTGGCGGCGGCTCCGTTACCGACGGCGGCAAAATGGTCGTCTTGTGCCTCGCCAACGATGTCCGCGATCCCGCCGATCTCGACCGCTACTACACGCGGGTTGCCGATGATGGTGCAAGCGAACAACCCGACATTACCGCGCCCGAGGTTCGCATGGTCGCGATACCTACGACACTTTCCGGTGGCGAGTTTAATCTCACAGCCGGCTGTACCGATACTGCGCGACGTATGAAACAGTTGTATCGGCACCGTCTTTTGGCACCGCAGACCGTCATCTTCGATTCGGCGGTAACGGTACACACGCCGGAATGGCTTTGGCTCTCAACAGGCATCCGTGCCGTCGATCATGCCGTGGAAAACCTTTGCTCGACCAATCCGCTGAGTTACGTCGACGGAACCTCTGCACATGCCTTAAAACTGCTCGGGCGCGGCCTAACACGCGTAAAGGAAAACCCGAACGACCTCGACGCGCGCCTTGATTGCCTGAACGGTGCGTGGCTGTCGATGACCGGCGCCATGGCGGGCGTGATGAAGGGCGCGAGCCACGGCATTGGACACGTCCTCGGCGGCACGGCCAACGTACCGCACGGACATACATCCTGCGTCATGCTGCCGAATGTCCTACGCTACAATAAATCCGTCAACGCCGAGCAGCAAAAGATGGTCAGCGCGGCGTTCGAACGGCCCGGCGACGATGCCGCGGATATCGTGCGTGAACTTGTCGCGCGTCTCGATCAACCGGGCTGCTTGCGGGAGGTCGGCGTCGCGCAACACCAACTGGACGAAATCGCCCACAAATCCATGCACGACCGCTACATCCACACCAACCCACGCAAAATCACATCTCCGGAACAGGTCCGCGAAATACTGGATATGGCCTGGTAGGCTTCTATGGTTTCCAGCTGTGCGGTACGGAGGGGCTGAAATCGACCTTCGCGCCGTCGAGGCGGCCGCGAAAGCCAATCCATAGATCACTATGCCGCGTTCATCGTCGCCGGCACCTCACGCCGAACTTCAGAGTCATAATCTTCCATCAGCGTCTGCGTCACCTCACCGGGTGTGAAGCTGTATTCGCCGATTTCGCGCACCGGCGTCACCTCGACCGCGGTTCCGGTCAGGAAGACTTCCTTTGCGCCAGCCAGCTCTTCCGGCTTGATATGCCGCTGCACGATGTCATAGCCTCGCGCCTTGGCCAGCGCCATGACCGTCCGTTTGGTAATTCCGTCGAGGAAGCAATCCGGCTCCGGCGTATGCAATTTGCCATCTTCGAGCAGCAAAAAGATGTTCGCACCCGTTGCCTCGGCGATGTAGCCACGGTAGTCCAGCATCAACGCATCGGCGAAACCTTCCTTTTCGGCATCATGCTTGGACAAAGTACAGATCATGTAAAGGCCGCCGGCTTTCGTCTTACAAGGGATCGTTGCCGGGTCCGGACGACGCCATTTCGCCCATTTCATGCGGATGCCGGCCATCCGGTCCGCGAAATAATCCGGCCATTCCCAGGCCGCGACGGCGACATGAATTTGCGCTGTCTGCGCGGAAACGCCCATCATTTCCGATCCACGCCACACGATCGGCCGCAGGTAACCGTCCTTGATGCCTTGTGTCTTTACGACGAGCTCGCAAGCGGCATCGATTTCGTCGACCGTGTACGGCATCTCCATATCCATCGAGGCTGCACCATCGAACAGACGCTCCGTATGTTCCCTCAACTTGAAAATGCGGCCGTCATAGGCGCGTTCGCCCTCGAAGACGCAAGACGCGTAATGCAACGCGTGCGACAGCACGTGTGTATTCGCCTCTTTCCACGGCACCAGCGCGCCATCCAGCCAAATTTTCCCAGGCCGATCATCGTAGCTCATTTCCATAACTCATCTCCTGTGGCCTCTCGCCAAACCCGTGCAGCAATTTTTATGGCCGGGTAGCGCATAAACATTCTAACGTGCGCATATGCATAAGTTTTACCAAACACCGTCAAAAACGTAACATACCGTCGTCATTTCTGCCCGGGTTGTAACATTCTAACTTTTTTATGTCAATAATGCTGACGTATAATTTTTCTTCTAGCATTATGGAGCGAATATAATTGTGAAGACGCCAGCAAATATCACTACCAATCCGCAGTTCTTGAAGGACGAGGAATTGCGCCAGGGTATCGAGATGCTTTTCTATGCCTATCGCGATTTCATCGCGGAACCGGACACGATCCTTCGCCGATCGGGGTTCGGACGCGCCCACCACCGTGTGATTTATTTCGTTGGCCGATATCCCGATACGACGGTTTCAGCGCTGCTCGATATCCTGCAAATTACCAAGCAGAGCTTGAGTCGCGTTCTCGGGCAGCTCATCCGCGAAGGGTACATCAACCAGGACAAAGGACTGAAAGACCGCCGGCAACGACTGTTAAGCCTGACCAAAAAGGGCCGCGAGATGGAACACCAACTTACGGCGGATCAGAGGGCCCGATTTGCGCGGGCCTACAGTGACGCCGGCGAAGAAGCCGTCGAAGGCTTCCGCAAAGTGATATTGGGTCTCATATCGCGCGACGAAGACCGCAGCCGCTTTACCCCGCATAAAGATATATCACGCTGAAACGTGGCCATGCATTCACGAACCAGCCCCGCTATACTTCCGAGATGAACTTGGATATGTCTCATATCCTCGTCGTCGACGACGATAGACGGCTGCGGGACCTGCTTCAGAAATATTTGATGGACAATGGGTTTCGGGTCACCGTTGCAACCGATGCGGATAATGCCCGGCAGCGCCTGCGGGCAATGGAATTCGACCTGATCATCATGGACCGAATGATGCCCGGCGAGGACGGGCTTGCGTTTACCAGGTCACTACGCAAGACCAGCACAGTACCGATCCTCATGCTGACCGCGATGGGGGAAACCGAAGCGCGGATCGACGGTCTCGAGGGCGGAGTCGACGATTATCTGTCTAAACCTTTCGAACCCCGCGAATTGGTCTTGCGAATTGGGATGATCCTGCGCCGAGCGGAACAAGCGCCAATAGGGACGGAACGAGAAATCCGTCTCGGCAATTATGTTTTCGATATTGAGCGCGAAATCTTGCGCGGTGGGGAGGGTGCGCTCAGGCTGACAACGACCGAGGCGAGCTTGTTGCGCGTACTGGCCGAAAATGCGGGCCGGATCTTGAGCCGAGAAGCCCTGACACGCCTGTGTGCAATCGACGGCACCGACCGCATGATCGACGTCCAGGTTACGCGGCTTCGACGCAAGATCGAGCCGGACTCAAAAGCGCCACGATACCTGCAGACCGTGCGTGGGCAGGGATACGTGCTGCGTCCGGACTGACATCATGAGTCCGGCGCTCCTAATCAAACGGTTTCTGCCCCGAACCCTGTTCGGCCGGTCGCTGCTAATCATCGTATCGCCATTGATCTTGCTCCAAGTAATTTCGACACACATTTTTTACGATCGGCATTGGGACACGATCACCAGGAGGCTGTCGAGTTCGATTGCCGGCGACATCTCGATGGTTCTCAACAGGATGCGGGAGGATCCGGCGCCGGAACGCCGCGCAGCGATTTTTGAACAGGCCCGGACCACATTTGGCTTCCTAATCACATTAGAGCCCGGCGTCATTTTGCCGAACAAAGAGTCTCCTGCAAATGAGCGGATCGACAGATTTTTGACCGTTGCCCTTCAGCAGCGCATCAGCCGGCCGTTCCAGATCGATACGTCGTCCTTCAAGAAAAAGGTAATTATCGACGTACAATTGGCTGATGCCGTGTTGCGGGTAGAAGCCCCGGGTGACCGGTTGTTCAGTTCGACAACTTACATCTTCATCATGTGGATGGTTGGCTCATCTCTAATTCTGTTTGCTGTCGCCTCGATTTTCATGCGCAACCAGATCCGTCCCATCCGCCGCCTTGCGCGCGCCGTCGACAGTTTCGGCAAGGGCCGCCCCGTGGACGAGGATTTTCGATCGGGCGGTGCACAGGAGGTCCGCCAGGCCGCATCGGCGTTCAATCTCATGCGAGAAAGGATCCACCGGCAAATTCGGCAACGCACCGACATGTTGTCCGGCGTTAGTCATGATCTACGCACGCCGCTCACCCGGATGAAATTGCAATTGGCCATGCTTGGGCGATCGCCGGAAATCGACGAGCTGAAAGCCGATGTCGACGAGATGGAGAAGATGATCGAAGGCTACCTGACCTTTGCCCGTGGCGAAGGAGACGAGGAAGCCTTCGAAACGAACCTGAGCGAAATCGTCGAGGAAGTCGTAGCGCAATGGAAACGGAATGGCGCGACCATCGATGCGCATGTGGAGGGCCGACTCGATGCCTGGTGCCGACCAAACGCGATTAAGCGGTGTCTCGATAATTTGATTGCCAATGCCAACCGCTATGGTACCCAGATCTGGGTGCGGGCGGGTAAACGTGGCGATGTCACGGAAATTGCTATCGACGACGACGGCCCCGGCATTCCGGAAGAGTCGCGCGAAACGGTGTTTCGGCCATTTTTTCGGCTCGACCAGTCCCGCAACCCGGAGACCGGCGGAACAGGGCTCGGGCTCGCGATCGCCCGCGATATCGCGCGGGCGCACGGTGGCGACATCGTCGTGGAAACATCGCCACATGGTGGCCTGCGCGCACTCGTCCGCCTACCTTTGTAGTGGACATCGCCTATTGCAGTGATCAGAGTGTGGCCGAAAATGGCCAAACAAGGTTCCAACGACACCCGATCAAGCGATGCTTAATGCAATCCTCTCAGGCATGAAACCTTATGTGGTATCTTCGAGGCCAAACGATTTTCCAGAGCAATGACACAAAACCTTAAGAGCCCAAGCGCAAACGACAGGGCGCTGAATCCGGGTATTCTCAAGATCCTGAACCGGCACGAATTGTGGCTGCGCAACAAAAACGGTGGACAGCAAGCGGATCTCTCCCGTCAGGAATTGCTCCATAAAGATTTTTCCCGCAAATCGCTGGAACGCGCAACGCTGGTCGGTGCCAACTTACGCGATGCCAATCTGGTTCGTGCCAATTTGATCGAAGCGGACCTATTTGGCGCGGATCTATCGGGTGTCGACTTGCGCGAAGCCGACCTGACAAAGGCTGTGCTGAAAGGCGCCACGTTAAAAGGGTCCAATCTGGAGAATGCCGTCCTTACCGATGCGGACCTCAGAGGCGGGATTATTCTTGAGGCGGACGGCAACGGTTCCCTGGGGCGTGAGAATACCGACCTATCCGATTGCTTCATGAACTACGCGACGATGCGCCGTGCGCGCATGTCCGGCGTCGACCTACGCGGTGCCCGGTTGGTTGGCGCAAAACTCGAAGGTGCCTTTCTTTTCGGTGCCGACCTTTCCGGCACCGACCTGAGCAACGCCGACTTAAGAGGTGCCGATCTATCCGACGCCCGACTGTCGAAAACCATACTGGAACGTGCAGATCTGCGCGGTACGCAGTTGCGCAATGCGGTCTTTGAGGGAACGGACTTGCGCGGCGCCCTGCTCGACGAGCAACAGCATGCCGAGCTTGACCCGAATAACTGTACGCTTGGCGACGCGGCAAGCTGGGTTGCCTTCGATAACTTCCCCTCCCGTCTTCGCCTTGCCTTGAAGGCCCATATCAAATGGCTCGAGACCGGCGGCAGTTCAGGCAATCCCGGCCTTCTATCCGGCGAGACCTTTGAGTATTTCGATCTTGCCGGGCAAAATTTGAGTGGCATGAAATTGATGGGTGCGCATCTCCGTGGCGCAAATTTGCAAGGCAGTACGCTGACGCTTTGCGATCTGCGCGGCGCCGACCTACGCGGCGTAAATTTGGAGAACGCGGAATTGATCGGAGTCATCATGACCGATGCGGATTTGACCGGCGCAAGGCTTAAGGGCGCACGGGTCGGTTCCATCCCGATCCTATCCAAAGAAGGAAAACCCACTGGGAAAATCCGTAAGCCATCGCTGGAGAATGCGATCCTGACGGATGCGGACCTTTCCGGCATTGATTTATCGGAATTCAACATGGCCGGCGCCAAGCGAAACTAAACAGCTAGTTCGCCGGAACCCTTCGGTCGAGAACCACAAAATCATATCCAGGCCGATCACCCTCAGCCAAATGCGATATCCGCTCGCGCTCTGACCAATCCTCCCGCGCGAAGGGAGGGAATTTGACATCCCCGTCGACATCGATTTGAACCTCGGTCAAATAAACCCGGTCCGCCAACGGCAGCGCCATCGCGTAGATTTCACCGCCACCGATCGCGGCGATTTCACCGGTACCGTCGGCGCTGGCGATTTCTTGCGCTACTTTCAATGCTTCCGTCATATCACCGACAATAACAACGCCCTCTGCGGCATAATCTGCCTTTCGCGTGACAACAATGTTGGTGCGCCCGGGCAAGGGTCTGCCGATCGAGTCAAAGGTCTTGCGACCCATGATCATCGGTTTGCCCATTGTTATGGCCTTGAACTGGCGCAAATCAGCGGGCAGGCGCCAGGGTAAGCCACCGTTCTTTCCGATAACCCGATTTTGGGCCATCGCGACCACGAGGCACAATCGAGCGCTCATACGGCAACCTTGCCGGCAATATGCGGATGCGTTTGATAATTTTCTAAAGAAAAATCGTCATATCGGAACGCAAACAAATCATCCACGTCAGGATTAAGGCGCATTAACGGCAGCGCATAAGGTGTCCGTTGAAGTTGAATATCAACCTGCTCCAGGTGATTGGAATAAATATGCGTATCGCCGAAGCTGTGCACGAATTCCCCCGGCTCAAGCCCCGTTGCTTGCGCCATCATGAGCGTAAGCAACGCATAGGAGGCAATGTTGAAGGGAACGCCAAGGAAGACATCGGCGCTGCGTTGATAAAGCTGGCAGGAGAGCCTGCCCTCGGCGACGTAGAACTGGAATAGGCAGTGACAGGGCGGCAACGCCATATCGTCAACCTGAGCGACATTCCAAGCGCATACGATGTGACGTCGGGAATTCGGGTTCGCCTTTATTTGCTCGACGAGGCGTCCGACTTGATCGATGTGGCCCCCGTCGGGCGTCGGCCAGGAACGCCACTGCGCGCCGTAAACAGGCCCTAACTCACCATTTTCGTCCGCCCATTCGTCCCAAATCCGGACGCCGTTATCGCGTAGATAGGCGACATTCGTATCGCCGGCAAGGAACCACAGCAATTCATGCACGATCGACCGCAAATGCAGCTTTTTGGTTGTCAGCATGGGAAAGCCGTCTGCCAAATCGAACCGCATTTGGTGCCCGAAGATGCTGCGCGTACCGACGCCGGTACGATCTTCCTTGTAAGCGCCAGTTTCACGAACTTTGCGCATTAAACTGAGATATTGGTCCATGGTATCCTGGATTTTAACCGATTCGCGTCAGGGCAATATCGGAAAGTGAATTTTCCGCCCGAATAGCACAAATTGCCGCGCTATGGCATCGAACCTTTTTTTATCTGTCCAGAGCGCCTATATTTCAACTGTCGGGTGACCGACTATGGCGTTACAGGGCCTTATGGAATAAGCGTTGCGGACCCGGGGGCGGTACCCGGCGCCTCCACCAATTTCGAGTTGTTTGGATGAATTTGGGGGGCGAACTAGGATCGACGCGCGTGGTAAAGATTTGGTTTGCGCCCGGCATGGTACCGCCGTTATCGGGCCGATTCGCTAATTGCGAACGATAACTTTGCGGGCGAAGCCCGTCTCGCTGCTTAGTCTAACTAAGTAAGCGCGGCCCGGGGGGCGCCGGGCAACAGAAGCCCCCCAACGAATTCGAATGGCGCGGACAGTGCCAGTCAACGGGGCGCATTGCAGGGGGATCATGACAGAAGACATGATGCGATACGACCTTATGGTCGAAGGTGCGTTGCGCGCAGTCGTGCGGGAAGCGATGGTGCGGGTCGCCGCCGAGGGACTTCCAGGCGAGCATCACCTGTACATTACGTTTCGTACGCATGAATCCAACGTCCAAATTCCCGATTACCTCACCGAACGATATCCCGACGAAATGACGATTGTCCTTCAGCACCAGTACGAGAGTTTAGAGGTTCATGAGGACGGTTTTTCCGTCTCCCTAAATTTCAACAATGTACAAGAACGCCTGAACATTCCCTTCGACGCTGTTTCGGCATTTGCCGACCCATCGGCCAACTTTGGCCTTCAGTTCAAATTCGATGAGGCCGAAGAAGCGGCACCGGGCCAGTTTGTCTCACCCGATTCCGATACACCCGTCGAAGGGCAAAACGATTCAGCGCCGGAAGACACGGAACTGACAGCAGACGCGCCAGCAAAGCCGAACGGCAATGTGGTAACGCTCGACACCTTCCGCAAAAAATAAAAGCCCGCGGTTTTTGACATTGCCTCGTGCACGATCGCGATGCGGCCCAGGGGCAAATTGACCGTTTAAAAAGAAAGAAATCGAGATACGGGTAGTATGGTGCATAGCCCCGCAGCGCGGTAGACTGCACACTTGGATCGTGAATGTTTCATAGGGGGTAGCACCATGTCCGACACTGATCATCCCACGATGTTTCCGCTTGGCGCCGACGATACGCCCTATCGGAAACTTACGTCGGACCATGTCAGCACGGTCCCATTCGACGGGAAAACGGTTCTCAAAGTGGCGCCAGAAGCGCTATCTCTCCTGGCGGCGGAGGCGTTTCACGATATCAATCATTTTCTCAGGCCTGGACATCTGGGCCAGTTGCGAAAAATTCTCGACGATGACGAAGCCTCAGACAATGATAAGTTCGTTGCCTTCGACCTATTGAAAAACGCCAACATTGCCGCGGGCGGTATCCTGCCAATGTGTCAGGACACCGGAACGGCCATTGTTATGGGCAAGAAGGGCGAGCGTGTTTGGACTGGCGGAAACGACGAGTCGGCGCTCGCCGAAGGCGTTATGCGGACATACACCGGGACGAATTTACGCTATAGCCAAGTTTCTCCTCTATCGATGTACGAGGAAACCAACACGAAGACGAACCTTCCCGGCCAGATTGAAATATATGCCGAGCCCGGCGACGCCTATAAATTCTTGTTTGTCGCGAAGGGCGGCGGTTCCGCCAACAAGACCTATCTTTTCCAAGAAACACCGGCAATGTTGAATCCGGAAAAGCTGCTTCCGTTTCTCGATGAAAAAATCAAGGCGCTGGGAACCGCTGCCTGCCCGCCCTACCATTTATCCGTTGTCATCGGCGGGACGTCCGCCGAATTCAATTTGAAGACTGTGAAACTGGCAAGCTGCCATTATCTGGATGCGCTGCCCACTCAAGGTGGCGACAAAGGACAAGCGTTCCGCGACCTGGAAATGGAAGAAACGATCTTCAAGATGTCCCAGGACATGGGAATTGGCGCGCAGTTCGGCGGCAAATACTTTTGCCACGATGTCCGGGTCGTCCGGCTGCCGAGACATGGCGCAAGCCTGCCGATCGGAATCGGCGTTTCGTGTTCCGCTGACCGTCAGGCGCAAGGCAAAATAACCGCTGACGGCATCTATCTGGAGCAACTCGAAACCAACCCCGCTAAATTCCTGCCGGAAACAGTTTCCGAAGACCTTGGCGGCGAAGTCGTCAATATCGACCTCAACCAACCGATGTCCGATATTCTTGGCACGCTAACGCGATATCCGATCAAGACGCGTCTGTCTTTGACCGGGTCGATCATTGTCGCACGCGATTTGGCGCATGCGCGCCTTAAAACGTTGCTGGATGAGGGCAAAGAACTGCCGCAATATATGAAGGATCATCCGGTATATTATGCCGGCCCGGCGAAAACCCCGGAAGGGTTTGCCTCGGGATCGTTCGGCCCCACAACCGCAGGCCGGATGGATTCCTATGTCGATCAGTTTCAGGCCGCCGCTGGTAGCATGATCATGCTGGCGAAAGGCAACCGGTCGGACATGGTACGCCAAGCTTGTCAAAAGCATGGCGGATTTTACCTCGGATCTATTGGCGGCCCTGCCGCACGACTTGCGCAAGACTGCATCAAAAAGGTTGAGGTGGTCGAGTACGAAGATCTCGGCATGGAAGCGATTTGGCGGATCGAAGTCGAGAATTTCCCCGCCTTTATCGTGATCGACGATAAGGGTAACGACTTCTTCAAGGCGCTTTAGGCGAAATCGCTAAAGTCCAATCGTCAGTTGGATCATCGGAAGTGATCCAACTGACACTTCGCAGGCTATAGGTTCAATACGTCGTCATGTGTACTTGCGGCGATCGTCATCACTTCCTTGATCAAATCGGCTGGCACGTCGAGATCTTCGAGAGTCGCCTGCAAATGACCGGCAACAGCGGCAAAATGCGCTTCGCCCAAGCCTTGTTCTTCGACGAGTTTTTTGTGGGCTTCGCGCAAGGAACGACCGGTATAGGCCTGCGGCCCACCGAACGCGCCGGTTAGGAAAATGCGCTGCATAAACGATTGGCGGTCCATATCCACGCCGCGGAAGAAAGGCTTCAGCGTCTCATCGCCGATAACCTTCGAGTAGAAGATATCGACCGCTGCCTCGACCGCGTCATCGCCCCCAATTCGCTCGAACAAACTGTCGCCTGAGGGGAGTGGCGCTAAATCTTCGGTTTCGGGCGCAGCAGCTTCCGGTTCCGGAAACTTGACGACGTTTTCTTTGTCCGTCTTCGCCTCCGGTTTGGTTTTTACCGGCGCGCTCTCCGGTTTCGCCGAAGCCTCTGGTTGCGGTTCAACAGCAACCTCGGCATCTTCGCTCGGTTCCTTCGCAACAGGCGCTTTAGTCGCTTGCGCCTTTTTCTTGGCCGCAAGTTCCGCCTCGGACACCCGCCGTTTGAGGGTCACTGGGGGAGTCTTCATCAATATTTCCGTATCCAGCACGCGCTCGATATCGAGCACCACCAGAAGATCGTCCGGCAGGCGGAAAACACCCGTGCTGAGGCGGCGCAGTTTTTCGTCGAGCGTCGCTGGCGGTTTTTCAAAGTCTCGACGCGGCAAATCTCTCACGTCACCAATGGAGTCGACCAAAAGGGTGTATAGATCGCCGCGATATTCCACGGTAATCCCCATGCCGCGTTCATTTTCCAAGGTAGCGTCGACACCCAGACAACGGCGTAGATTGATTACCGTGACAATCCGGCCACGCAAATTCATCACACCGGCAATCGCAGAAGGCGCGAGTGGAACTGGCGTAATCAAACGCGACTCGACAATATCCTGTACCTGAAGGATCGGTACCCCGAACAACTGTCCTTCAATTACCATTGTGACAAGTTGTTCCTTATCGATGGCGACCTTATCGAAATCGTCGCTGGCTTGTTCCATGCTATCGACGACAGCTAGTTCACTCATAGGGCACTCCTCGCACACAGGGGTCGCGTCACCAATTCACAAATGATCGGCGCTTCAGCGGTTATAGAGAGGAGACAATAATGCTATTCCGTTAACGGAGCCTTTACGGCCAAGCAATGCAATTCATCGATTAATTGCGCGGTTTAGGAGTTCGGAACTTGGACAGGCAGTCCTTCGCGATTGCCCCACTCGTTCCAAGAACCTAGGTAATTCCGTACCTGGGCATAACCAAGCAATCGTAGCGCGAGATAGGCATGAGCCGAACGGTAACCGGTCTGGCAGAGTGCAATGACTTCCTTATCGGCTGTAACACCGTTCGCTTCAAATAACGCCCGCAGGTCGCCGCCCGGTTTCATTGTACCCTGCGCCGTTAAATGGTTAATCCATTCTAAATGCACGGACCCCGGAATTGTACCGCCCCGCGCCGCACGCCGGTCATCACCGGTCCATTCGGCCCGGCCACGCGTGTCCAAGATGACTTTATCCCGCGCATCGATCGCGGCCTTAACATCGAGATAGGTTGCGAGACAACTCCGATCAATTTGCGGCACGAAGACGGATGGTTTCGGGACTTCAGCGTCGCGGGTCGTGGCCAACCCCGCCGCTTCCCAGCCAGAATACCCCCCATCAAGAACATGCACATCCTTGTGCCCTAGATATTCAAGAAACCAAAGTCCGCGTGCCGCGGTCATGCCTGTAATTTCACCGCAGAACACGATCGTATCGTCGAACGAGACCCCGCGACGCGCCAGCAGAAACGCCCACATCCGAGTAAAGGAGTCGAGCGGCGCCTGATCCGTGTCATCGCAATTCACCGCATAAATATCGAAATGCCTGGCACCGGGAATGTGTCCCATCCCAAAACGTTCGCCGGGACGGACATCGATAATGCGCAATGACGGATCGTCTAACCGCGCAGCCATCGTCTCTCTGGTCCAGAGCAATTCCGGATTCTCGTACCCTGTGCTCTCTTGTGTCACCATTCGTCGAATTCCTCTTCAGCATGCCGTCAGGCGCGATAATCGCGCCATCGATAGTACAGCACCAATATGCGGCTCAGCGGCACGATGAGATCATGAAGCGGCAGGCCCTGAACCGGCGTGGAGGGGATTGGAGGATCAATGTCCGCGCCTCCTGATACCCGTTCCGCGAGAAATTTGCCCATTGCGGTGCCGATCGCAATGCCCCGGCCGCTGTAGCCGAGGCCAGCGCACAGGCCCGGCGCTAATTCGTGATAGCGCGGCAAACGGTCAATCGTCATCGCGACCTTGCATTCCCAGATATAGTCAAACTCGGTTCCGCTAATTTGGGGAAACGCTTCGTGCAACCGTTTTAGCGTCGACCGCCGCAGCGTCCCCCGGACACCAAAGGTCGTGACAGGCATGCATGTGGTAATCAACCGGCGATTCCGATCTTGCCGAAACGCCCAAAGCGCCTGCCGCGTATCGGAAAAGCCCTGCCCCTGAGGCAAAATTGTCGCTGCAACATTCGCGCTGAGTGGCGCCGTCGCGATATGAAAGGACCGGACGGGAACGATACTGCGCGACAGGCCCGGCCACAATTGGTCGGTATACGCGTTCGTCGCCAACAGGACTGACTGGGTTCGAACCGAACCATGTGGCGTCATGACAAGCCAGCCATTGCCGTCACGCCGCAGCTCGATTGCGGGAGACTCGCAGTGAATTGCAGCTCCCGCGTCGATTGCCGCCTTAGCCATGCCGCGCGCGAAACTGAGCGGTTGAATATGTCCGCCGCTGCGGTGCAGCCAGCCGCCATGATAAATCGGACTGCCCGTCAGCTCCGCGGTTCTATCACGATCGACCATTTCAACGGGTGCGCCACGCGCCGCCCATTGATCATGTTTGGCCTGAACCCCAGCCATACGGCTGATGGCGTGCGCTGGCTGCAGCCAACCATTCTGAGCCGCATCGCAGTCGATTCCATGCCTTCGGATCAAATCGAAGACTAAATCCGCCGATCCTGCGACCCAAGCGTTCATACGCTCGCCCTGCTCGGGGCCGAATTCCCGTACTACATCATCCGGACTGTGGCGCGTATAGGTCGGAATGACCTGCCCGTTATTGCGTCCAGAGGCCCCGAAACCCGCTGTCTGCGCTTCCAAAAGAACCGCGTCGGCCCCCCTTTCAGCGAGATGCAGCGCCGCCGACAGCCCGGTATATCCGCCGCCGATGACGATAGCATCCGCGCGCCGTTCCTCCTTTAGAGAGGGCGTGATTGGCGTATCGATAGCGGTATCGGTCCAAAGACTGGATCGTATATCGGATGTATGCATCAGCATGAACTCCTGCGCCCTTGGCACTCCTGTACATTGCAAAGGGAGCACGGGAAAGTGATTTCTATAGTAACCGGGCGCCTTGCTTTTCCCGGCCTTTCACCTCATTTTGCTTACATTGTCATGCTGAAAATTATTCGAACCCTGATTCGTCCCGATAGTGAGGAAACGAATCCTGAAGGCGCGGAAATCGCGCAGGCAGCGAATCTGCTGCAAATTGGCGAATTTCAGCTCCTTCAACTCGCCTACGCAGAATGGTATGGCGAAGAACTTCCCGACACGCTTACGGACAGCCTGTTTACGGACTATATGATCCGTAAACAGGTTCCCCATTGGGCCCGGCATTATGCGCGTCGCATCAATGATTGGGACGATAGAGGATTGCTCGACTCGGGCGATACCACCTTTCACCGCTATGACCGCGGCTATAGCGTGCTAGCACCAGGCGGCATTCGTCGGTTCTGCATTGCAACGGCCGCATTAGTGGTCTTTGTCGGCGGAAGCTTATGGGTTGGTCATTTGGCTGCGGGCGGCAAATCGGTTTCGATATTGCCCCCTTATTTTGATGAAAAGGAGTTAACAACCAAACCCAGGCGTGGCGGCGTGGGGCCGGGGTCCTAACGACTTAGGAAAGAGACATGTTCGAGTTCGGGGGCGAATACGAACCGCTTATCAACATCATCTTCCTGATCGTGACGGCTGGTGTCGCTTGGCACGGAATACGGTTCCGTGATGAGGAAGGTAACACGGATTTCGTACGGCTCTTGTTCGGCTCTATTGCCGCAGTGTTTTTTTTCATGGTTTTGTTTCAGGACGTCTTGGGAGTGGTGTCGTTCGGCTAAGTGACTACGGTTTGCGCATACGCTGCTCGTCATCGATTTCAGGCACGCGCATGAGGCGATTCTCGGGCGACAATTTAAGTTGCTGTTGCAGATAAGCGGCGCGTTTACGGACCGAAGATGGGTTGGGAATGCCGTACAGGACTTTGTGGATCATGCCTGGTTCATCGACGGCACCTTCATCGGTTTTCAAGGCCGAGACATAATCCGCAAACGCCTTTTTGTAATGACCGCTGCGATCATTCACGATCCCACGATTCGCGAAGGCAGCGGCCAGAACACCCTTACCGGTCGTGTCATCCGACGTCAGTGTGCGGTTCAGATAATCGATCAAATATGTCAGTTCGGCGATCGCATCATCATACCGTTCCGTTTGGATAAAAACCAAGGCCCGGCCCATCAACGCACCGCGATGATCCGGCTGTTCGGCCAACGCTTTAGCAAAATAATCCAGCGCGATCTGATGTTGGCCATCCTCGAACCTTTGCACACCGAGTTCCGTTTCGAGGTCGCCCGGCACCCGGGAAGTGAAGGATTCGTATGCCTGCGTTCCCATCACCACGACAACGATCAGTACGATCATGAGCAGAATAAACCGGCGTAGGACAGCGGCCGTCACGTGGGCACCTTGAACAAGGTTGCGGTGTAAAGGACTGAAAACACCATGCAGAGCAGCCCCGCCGTGACGCCCGCCCGTTTTCGCAATCTTTGACGCTCTACCTCATCGGTTTTTGCATCCCGTTCCGCCCGCCGGACCATAAGGACCCAGATCAAGCGGCGAACAGGGAAAAACAATGCGAGAGCCAGGACACCCGCCCACACAAACTGGTAATCGGCGCTAAAGAAAGTCGCCATAATTCGCCGTAGCATCCCCAAACTGGCCTGATATCAAGTGTATCAGAATCATGCGGAAGGTCAGAAAAAATGGGGGAAGCAAGCTTCCCCCACATTAGGCATTTTACGAAAGCACCGCTCAGTCCGCAGCGCCTTTGACCACCTCGTCACCGATATCTTCAACCAGCGCTTCGACCTCCGTACCGGGAACCGTCGACATTTCCATCTTGTAGGCCAAGAACCACATCATGAAAACGCCCAGAAGCCAGAACAGGATCTGCCATGCCCAAATTGACGGAATACCAAATGTCCAACCTTCGACGCCGGCATTTGGTGCTCCAAAGATATCGTTGCCAATAACCGCTCCCGGCCCGATCCCAAAGAACATCCAGGCCAGCGTGATGAGCCATGCAATCGGCACCAGACTTTTCTTCTCAGGCGGCAGACTTGCATGTTGGCGCAGGAAATTGTGGTACGTCATACGGTGTTCGCGCTCTGCCGAATTTTGCGTCATGGCCGAAACCGGCAGACAAACCAATAGATTGAAGAACATTCCCCAGCCGGCACTGTGAATGGTCCACGGCCAGCGGCCCCAAGGCAGTTCAACTCCGACAAATCCAGCAATAGATGTACCAAATTTTTCAGTGAAGATTACGGCAATCAAGCCAACCGCCAGTCCCAACGTCGCACCCTGACGAGTTATCCATGGGAACCAAGTAACAGCCGCCAGGGATGGCCACATCTGGAACCCAAAGGCAACCGCCAAACCGCCAAGCAGGACAAGGGCATCACGGCTGTATGTCGCGACAAGCAGCGCCGCCAACACGATGAAGGCAACCCCAATGCGGCCGAACAGTTTTTGCGTCCCATGATCCGCAGTGGGGTTCAAGTACCGTTTGTACAAGTCCCGCGTCAGCATCGCACCAGCGGTCGACATATAGGCCGCACCGGTCGACTGCATAGCCGCCAGCGCGCACACCGCCAGCAAGCCAACAAGCCATGGCGCCGAATCGCCGATCGTGTTGAAGTAATGCGGCACCAAACCGCCCTGCTTGTTTGCGGTTAGATCTGGCAAAACGGTGGACAGGGCCAGCCCCGCATCCGTCACCGCCTGATTAGCACCCAACAGATGTCCGCCCATGCCCTGGAACGCCGTAAAGAAGAACAAAATCAGCCCGATGCAGAACGACGATGCAATGACCTGCTGCGGCGCAAACGGTGACGGGTCTGTGTTCGAGAAAGACCACATTGAGAAGGCCGGAGCGGATTGAATCCCCATAAGGGCGAACATGTAAGTCAGGCACATGATACCCGTCCAGAGACCGCCGACCGGCGTTTCGATGCCGAGACCGGCCGTAAATTGGATCACGCCAGGTATGGCGAAGTAGGCGTTATAATCACCACCGCCAAATCCTTTGGTCGTGCCCCACTTACCAATATCCGACGCGGCAAGTTTGGCAAATCCTGCATTCAATGCATCCCAGCCCCCCGCTGCGTTTAACGCGATAAAACCGGTGATGATGATGCCAAGGGCGAGCAGAATACACTGTAGCGTATCCACATAGGCGACAGCGCGGAGTCCACCCGACGCCACATAGATGAACACGACGAGCGACAGCACCCACATACCCGTATTAACGTCGAGGAAGTCATCGGTCAGGACGTTAAACAAGAAACCCGACGCACCGAGCTGCACACCCAGATAAGGGATCGAGAAAAGCAGCGCGACGATCACCGTCAGAATGCGAATGGCATCCCCTCGGAAATAGTCGGAGAGCATTTCACCCGGCGTCACATAGCCATACCGTTTTCCGAGCATCCATTGCCGTTTCAAAAACAGCACCCCGGTGAACGGAATCGTTATCGTGTAAAACGAGGCATAGGCGTATTGGAAGCCATCCCGGTAAACCAACCCCGGATGCCCCATGAACGTCCAGCCGGAAAACGACGTTGCCGTCGCGGCGAGTATAAAAACAATCATCGAAAGCCGGCGGCCAGCGATAAAATAATCCGACGCCGTTTTCGCGGTCATCGCACCGCGGATACCCCAATAAATACAGTAGGCCCAATAAAGCGCGACGAAGGCAAAAAGCCACATCACTTTTGCAGACAAGGCGAGTCCCTCCCATTTGACTGCAGCGCCGACGCCTCAATACGTTCAAGAAGCCGGTTGCCGCTCCTGCGCAACATGCCCTTTCACATCATCCGGCAGCCGTCTTTTGCAAATCAAACTGCGGCATTTTTACGCCGAGCGAAGCAAAGAACTCTAATCTCCCAATAATCGTGGTTAACAAAGTTTGGGATTTTTTGCAAGCGAAAGGCATAGTGTTATGGCTAGCAGGAATGTTTTCGGACAAAAGGTCAAAGTAATCAGGGTTGCGATCTCAGAAAATATTTATTAATCAGGCAGATACTGGTTAAACTCCACCTCGGTATATTTTGAGAATACGATAGTAAGTATCGGCACTTATTGCGACGCAATATAGTTTCATGATCAATACCAAGTGCGCGTAATACATAGCGCGAATCAGTTAACTCTCCGCGCGTTGCAACACATTATCGTTGAAGATTGAATGTGAGCACGTGCACCGTGAGGGCGAGCGCCAACATGAACACGGGACAGACGGCAATTTTCACACAGCGGGTGGGCGACCATATGCGCCCCGCAGCCGTCGTCATTGAACCAACGTTAGCCTTGCGTGACGTCGTTTTGCGCATGACCGAAAAACGGGCCACGGCAGCGTTGATCGTCTCGCGAGAAAACCGCGTCCAAGGCATCGTGACGGAGCAAGACGTCTTGCGCCGGGTCGCTTTTCAGGCGCCGGGCGATGCCCCCGTTTGCACCTATATGTCTCAGCCGGTGCAAAGCGTTACCGAAGACGATTTTCTCTATTATGCAATCGCGCAAATGCGGCGCCGTGGATTGCGGCACCTGCCTGTCATCGACACTGCCGGTGCCATCACCGGCATGGTCCATCTCGATGACGCAATCGGCGTCGCATCCGAGGCTCGGCTGAATCAGATCGACCGTTTGACCAGGGATCGATCGATTGACGGCTTTGCCGAGGTAAAAGCGGCTCAGGTCGACCTTGCGGAAGAATTATTCTCCGAGAATTTGCCGGTTCCAGAAATTCAGTCGGTCCTGACTCACATCAACAATGATCTGTATCGTCGTGTCGTCGAGGCAAACCTTGAGGATATGGCAAAAACCGATTGGGGCGAACCACCAATCCCCTTTTGCGTCATCGTTATGGGGTCTGGTGGGCGTGGCGAGAGCTACCTCTATCCCGATCAAGACAACGGCTTCATCCTCGACGATTATCCGGATTCCCAACATACGGAGATCGACCGTTATTTTATCGAACTGGCCGACCGCATGACACGCGATCTCGATAAAATTGGCATTCCGCTCTGCAAAGGGCACGTCATGGCAACCAATCCGGTTTGGCGGAAAACAGCGACGCAATGGCGAGATCAAATCGCACTGTGGTGCCGCCGGCAAAATCTTGTGGCGCTGCGTTTCTCTGACATTTTTTTTGATTTCCACTGTGTATATGGGGAAGCCGGCCTTGCCGCCGGACTGCGTCAGAACATCACACGGATCGTCAAAGCAAATCCATCGTTCCTGCGGGCCATGTACGAAGACGATATAGAACATGGCATCGCTCTCGGCTGGTTCGGCCGGTTTATCACCGAGAAGGAGGACACGGATCACCTTGGCGCGATCAATCTCAAGCACACGGGTA
>JAJFJB010000070.1 GCA_021774435.1 Alphaproteobacteria bacterium | reverse complement strand
GTGCCCGCCCCATATCACCAGCCTTGAAATAGTTTTGGACGCTCAACGCATAGGCACGCATGCGCTCATCGACCGCAATGCCGCGCCCTTCCGCACCCAATTCCGACTCGCATTTTTCCAGCAGTTGCGCGCTCGCCAAATAGCGGGCTCGTGAACCATCCTTGCGCGCCAGTTCGTCCAGCGACACCGCTTCGTCGCGGCACTGCCGGTAGCTTCGCATTGCCGATATTTCGTTGAAGCGTGCCTCGCGAAACCCGATACCTTCGTATGCAGTCGTCGCACCATTGCTGACGCACGCGGTAAGTCCGAAAAGCGCAAAGGCGATAGCGCCCGTACGCACAGCAAGTCGGCACGGTTTCTCTTTGCAATTCATCACCTGCGTCCTTTCCTGATTGTCTAAACCAGTTATGAAAGGGCTAGGCACCGTTATTAGTTATGCTTGATCGCCAGAAAGTATTTTTTGCGTCAGGACGAGGCGGTTATTGGAGAACGCCGAAAATTAATCTGCCATTTAATACGAACTCTATGGCGCCAGAATATGGGATACTCTGTAAATGCTCAGCCCTTCGCTCGGGCGCTCGGAAGATAAGGCATCGAAATATTCTGCGGTCACCGGTTCGGGCAACGCGTCTATGCGTTCCGGCAACCGGCTAACACCATCTCGGATCATATCCGCAAATAGCAGGAATTGGAGTTGAATCGGGACATCTGACCGAAGTGCCTTTATCGTCATGGAAACGTGGCCAGCTCTGTCGATATGCTGCCCACGAAAGAACAGTTTAGCGCGCAAGGTTTTGTCGCCTTGCGCGCTTCGGACTCCCAAAACCGTCAGATTAACCGGCGGCCCCTTGTTGGTTATCCGATAGACGAGGCCACACAGGGCGCGAAGCCTGCTGTCGATAAACCGGCCGCTGTTGGATACAACAGTTTCAACAATGTTTGGGCGCGTCTTGTTGAAATGAACCGCGGCGCAGGTCTTCCCTGCCGGCGCGCGCGTTTCAATGACCGTCGTTGTCAGCTCAACGCCCGGCAGCTGCTTTACAGGTTCGGCCACCGGCGCGACGGCTTTGTTTTCCCACAGCGCATAATGGTATGCGAGTGCCGCTATTGCAGTTACCGCAGCAAGGCCAAAAATAATCAGTCCCGTTGAACGCGAACGTTTGCGTGGCATTTCAGTGCGCGGCGGCAACGAAACAGGCGGCGCTTTCAAACCGAGCTTGGCAAAGACATCCGCAACCGCAGAAACCGGTACAAGTGGCACCGCCGCGTGTCGGGAAGGCATGTTTTCACGCGGCAGAAAGACCGTCACCTCCATTCCTTGCTGAAGAAGTTCGGTGATGCGCTGATCCGCCTGGCGCAGCTTTTCCGTCACGTCATTGACCGCGAGGACGTTCAAATCCCGGTCGACCTCACCTGTGGTAAACACGGCGATGTCGCCAGAACCGTGCGCAAGAATATCGGCGCAGTACAGAGAGTGCGCGAGAAACACGCCAAGCTGCCAGCTCCGCCCCTCCGTAATCCGTCCCGACACATCGAGGCGATAGGCCGGGTGGCCAAAGCATGCTTCGATCACGCCGGTGGGCGATCGGACGAACGCTTCGTAGGCCGGGCTGACCGGGAGGGAAACAGCTTTACCATCAAGACAGATAACCGACTGAACGCCAGGATCCTCTGGCGTGATCCGCTGTACTTCAACCGGCCCCTCCGTTGTCAGGATGAAGACGCGGACCGATTTCAACGCAAAAACACCTCAGCCGCGTGATCCTGCAAACCTTCGACAAGACCGGACGCCGCGTCAGCAAGAATTTGAATTGTGCCGTCATGGGCAACTGGCAAACGATGTTTCTCACATGCACGCCCCGGCCGGCACACGTAAAGCGTTTGCGGCGGTACCGCGGAAACGTCGCTTAAGTCGATCACCACATAGACCTGATTTGAATCTGCCCGAGAGGGACGAAGGGAGATGCGGTACAAATCGCCATCCCTTCGTGCAATTGCCCCAGTGCTGGCCGCGGCCGCTTTCGGAAAATGATAACCCGCCGTCTTCTCCAGAAGCCGTGTTAAGTCTTTTTCCAGCTGTCCGTTTTGTTGCAGGGCCGCTTCAAGCGCGGGCGACATCTCAACATCAGGATTTGTGGCAAATGTGTACAAATCGGAAAAACCCACGCAGCGGGGCCGTTCTTCCTCGATTGCTTCGCAGACCGTACCCATCGTGCTTAACACGCCGAACATATGCTCGGCAGCCTGCCTCTGTCGCGGGTTAAAGTCATTCCAACCGCCCGTCATGTATTTTCTCCATATAGTAAGTGAAATTGGCGAAGAAATACGGCCTTGTCCGCGTCAAACCGTGCTTGCCAATCCATATTGCTATCGCCAATTCGATCGAGGCATTGCCTGAAACCGCCCAGACATTTGCGAAGTGTAAACAACGGCACGCAACTTGCGGCAAAACCATCGATAACCGCCACGTCCTGAGTATCCGACTCGCGAAATCCTTTGCGGGAAAGTCCGGTAAAGGCTGTTTTTGAGTCCGCTATGAAGTCACATAAGGGCTTTGGTAATCGCTCCGTCGTTTCAATTATGGTCATAAAGCGGGACGTTACGCCGTGTTTCGAAAACGATTCGACGTTGTCGCCCAGCATTTCATCTTGTTCGAAATACCCGGCGAGCGCACTGAAATCCAAACCGGGCCGGAGTTCCAAGAGAATTAGAAGGGCCTCGGCGCGTCCCGCTTCGGCCAAAACTTGAAAACCTGCCAGCGCGACCCGATCCAAGTGCGTTGCCAGGGATCGATACCGTTCGCGGTTGCCGGCGTAGTTCGTGGCAATGCTATCGTCGATAAGCGCAGACATAGCCTGGGCATCCAATCGCCGGCGAAGTCCTTGTGTCACTCTAGATTGCGCCGTCCCAAAAATTTCGTTGCGCAAGACGGAAAGCGGCAGACGCTCCGCCAGGGCACCGGCATTGACCAGGTGTTCAAGAGGCTGCGATTCCGGTTTCGTGAAAAATCGAATTTCATCGACTGGAGGCGTGGCGAGACGGTCAAGCGGATTATCCATTTCTATCGCTTGCTCCATACCATATTCAAAGTCGCCAGGGTCGATTTCCCCCGCCGCCCGGTCCGCGCCCAGTGTACTGACGTTCTCAAGTGCCGCGTAATCACGTGCCGCGGCCAGCGCTTGAATGAAACTGAGGAACGCCGCGAAGACGGCGCGAAATGTCTTGAAGTCGGCGCCCTCCTTGCCCGCGGATTCCGCCACCCAAAAGGCCAAGACAAGGTCATCGCTGATATTTTCCGGCGAAACATCACCTTCGCTACCGAGGTAGGCCAAAAGGTGGCGAAATTTTCGCTGATTTTGCGCACTGGATAGGTTTGGCTTCAAAAAGGCGTATACCTGCGACGCAAGATTTTTCGCGGTATCGCTGACTTGCTTCGCGGTAACGTCAAAGCCGACCAATTCCTGTACCGCGTCATCAAGTGCCTGAAAACCAATCGACGAGACAAGGAACTCCATGAGCGCGGACAGGAACGGCATACGGCTGTATGTGACGGCAAAATCACCGTCGGGATATTTCAGCTCCATTCCCGATCGGGTTCGAACGACATCGGGTGCCGCAATGCGGCTCCGCTCAATATAAGACCGGAACACAGCGGGACGCGCAGGGCCGCTACCCCAGAAAAACGTGCTATATCCGCCACCGCACGCATCGGCCGCACGAACCAGATGGCACAGTTCAAGTAATGGCGGTGCGTACACTCGGCAGACGACGGTCCGGGCGAGTTCGCGGCACAGAGACGGGGAAAACTTCAGAACACCATCGCATTCAGCATCCGCGATGACACGAAAGACATTAGCAAGTTCAGGGCTCTTGTCGGCATCGAGCAACATCCGCTCCGCGACAGCAACACTCATTTAAATTCGCCTCCCCTGTGCCAGCCGGGTTCGGTAGTGGCGCCGGAGTTTTTGTACC
>JAJFJB010000069.1 GCA_021774435.1 Alphaproteobacteria bacterium | reverse complement strand
GCGCAAGGGGGAAACCTATGTCGTCTGCCGATATTCAGGACCGTCTGCCAAGCAGCTCAAACGAAGCCGCGCTGAGAGAAGCCGGCAGCGACCATCTCTTCATGCATGCCTCGCCCTATCGCGCGTTGGCAAACGATATGGGCAAACGCATCCTTGTCGAAGGCAAGGGGTGCATCGTCAAGGATATAGACGGCAACGAATTCATCGACGCCCTTGCCGGGCTCTGGCTGGTCAATGTCGGGCACGGCAGAAAAGAAATCGGTGAGGCCATGGCACGCCAGGCAGGAACGCTCGCCTATGCCAGTTCAACGCAGGCCACCACCATACCGGCGATCCAACTAGCGACGCATCTGGCTGAAATCACGCCGGGCGACCTCGGCACCGCATTCTTCTGCTCCGGCGGCTCGGAGGCCGTCGAATCGGCGATCAAGATCGCGCGTCAGTTCCATTATCACAATGGCGATCCGAAGCGGCTGAAGATCATCGGCCGGCGCGGCTCCTACCATGGCGCCACCTATGGCGCGATGAGTGTCAGCGGAACCCGCCCGAACTCGGAACCCTATCACAGCCCATTCATGCATGGCGTTCTGCACGCCTCGCCGCCCTATTGCTATCGCTGCGACTTCCGCCAGGAATTCCCGGCTTGCGATCTGTTATGCGCCGACCAAATCGACCAAATGATCCGCTACGAGGACCCACAAACGGTTGCCGCGGTCATCGCCGAACCGATTTCCGCTTCGAACGGCATCGTCGTGCCGCCGGACGGCTATTGGACCCGGTTGCGCGAAATCTGCGACAATCATGGTGTCCTTCTGATCACCGACGAGGTCATCAATGGTTTTGGCCGTACGGGCAAGATGTTCGCCTCCGAACATTGGAATTTGGTCGGCGATATCCTGACAATGGCCAAGGGGTTATCGAGTGGCTACGCGCCGATTGGCGCCGTAATGTGCCGGCCCCATGTCGTCGAGGCGTTCGAGGGCGACAACAAACTCACTCACCTGTTGACATACGGCGGACATGCGGCGGCCTGCGCGGCAGCACTCGCGAATATCTCGATCATCGAGAATGAGGGCCTGGTTGAAAATTCAGCTAAGATGGGCGCGCATTTGCTGGAAGGCCTCAAATCGCTCGATCATCACCCGACACTGGGCGATGTCCGCGGATTGGGCCTAATCGCCGGCGTGGAACTCGTCAAGGACAGGGGAACCAAAGAGAAGTTCGCTGAATCGAGCGACGAAATTAAGCATCTGAACAATGCGCTTCGTGAAAGAGGGCTCCTGACGCGGGCCAGTCACATCATCTCTCTGTCCCCACCCCTCTGCATCACGAGGGATCAGGTCGAGCGGATCATCGAAATTATCGACGGCGCGGTCGGCGATATGGAACAAAAATTCGGCTACACCTCATAGAGGACTCAATCCGACTGATCGTGCGTTAACGGCGTTTTCGAACTGCCTTCTCTACTTTCTTTAGGGCTTCTAACAGTGTTTCCCTATGGTCCGGATCCATCGGCGGCTCGTCCGCCAAGGACTCACTCCATGTCGTGAGGATATCCGCGAGCAGATGATGGTGGAGATGGACTTCCACGACGCGGCTCTCTTCCCCCTCACGGATGAGTTTGACCAAAAGGCCATCGTTCTCGGCGCGCGCTTCGAACTTGGCCCCCCGGGAAAATGATCCCATATAAACCTTGTCTGGAAAGTCAATTGCGACTTCTGCTTTGTCTTGAATGGGATATGTAGATCGTTTCATCGCTTCCCCTTCCCCGGCAAATATAGCTAACACTTGTTAGCATAAAACGATAGCAATGCTTACTCTTCCCTCAATGATTCATATCAATGCCTTTTTCAGCCCAGGGCGTTATCAATTTGAATCGGAAGTTGTCCGATTAAGCTGCTCAGAGGGTTCAACAATGTTGACGTACGAAGATTGCGTTGGTCTTTGCGAACTGACCGAAGAGGAAATTCGGGCAATTAGCGAACATGAACATATTCCGGAGATCGTGGCCGCAGAACTGGGTGCATACCTCGTACGGACATCAGAGGGCGAAAGTCGCATTCGTCGCATCATTCTGGACGACATTCGTGACGCGGAAGCGCGGGAAGATTTAAAACGCGTATTCGAACTCAAGGCCGTACTGCATCATTTTCTTGAGCAACATCCAAACAATCCCAAATTATCGACCGCAAGTAATTAGGGTTTTGCTTTTAGCCGTTGCCACCGTCGAGCCACGTCGCCGATCGACCGCGGTCAATTGGTATTGCCGCGCCGGTAATATCGCTTGCCGCGTCCTGGCATAAGAACGCAATCAACCCCGCGACACGCGCCGGATCAATATACCCCGTCGTCTGTCCACGCCGGCGAAGGTAAGCCTCCTTCGCCTCCTCAGCACTCAACCCTTCTTCCTCTGCCAGCTCGGCAATTTTGATCTCCGTGTTCGGTGTCAGAACGGAGCCAGGACAAAGGGCATTACAGGTGATATTTTTCTCACTTCGCGTTTCCGCCGCGACAGCCCGCGTAAGGCCAAGCATTGCTGTCTTCGCCGTTACATAATCCGCCCGCCCAGAGCGGGCGGCGAGTCCTAAGACGGACGAAAAGTTCACGATCCTTCCCCAGCCCTGCGCCCGCATGCCCGGCAGCACATTCTGACAGAGCAGAAACGGTGCCGTCACATTAACCGCTAGCGCATGCTGCCAATCGGTGCGATCGAATTCCTCGATAGTGTGGAAGTAGCGAATGACCGCGTTGTTGACGAGAATATCGACAGACCCGAATGCGTCTTCTGCGCTTCGGAATAAATCATCGACTTGGCTCTCTTCCGCCAGGTCCGCACCGTGGAACCTGACATTTGCGCCGGTCTCCGCTTCTATCGAAGCACGCTTTCGCTCAATCTCCCCGGCATCGCCAAAGCCATTCATCATCACATTGCAGCCTTCTGCGGCCAGTGCTCTCGCGATTGCCTCGCCAATACCTCGTGAAGAGCCTGTTACGAGCGCGCTCTTGCCCTTAAGCATTTTCGCCTTCTTTCCTGGTCAAGTCCTACAAGTCAGAATCCACGCTCTACCAACACACAATTTGGACGGTGAATAATTTTGCAGTATCCGCAATGTCCGCCGCATCCAATGTCTCGATGCTTTTGTAATGTTCGAGCCCAACATCATTGCCCGCAAGAAATTTTTCGACAATGCCTTGCTTAATCGCAAAATTGACATTTTGTGGAATGTCGCCGGTCGCCTCCGCAACTTTTACCGCTGAAAGCTTACCGACAATGACACCAACAACATTTCCGCTGTAATCCATCAACGGCCCACCACTGTTACCAGGCTGCAATGGTGCGGAAATTTGCAGCATGGATGAACTGTCATCAATTCCGCTCAGGGCCGTAACCGATCCCTTCGAAAAATTTCCTTCGCTTGAAAGTAGCCCCGTTAACGGGAACCCGAAGGATACGATATCGTTTCCAACTCGAATCCGGCGGCCACGACGGAAGCGCGCAATATGCGCTGGTTTTTCGGTAACTTTCAGCAAAGCGAGATCTAACACTTGATCTTTCGCGACCACCGTCGCTTCAAGTCGTGACTCCGAGCCGCGGAGCAACGTGAAGCTATTGCAACTCCGAATGACATGCTCGTTCGTAACGACGTGGCCGTCATCGCTGACGAAAAAACCACTGCCCGAACGCAATTTACTGGAATTCTCATTTCCCTTTGGCGGCAGAAACGCCGTTACATTCCGATCGCATGCAAAAGTACAACTGTTCACCAAGATCGAACTACAACTGAGAAGACGCGCCACTTTATCGAACCTCTTACAGTGCAAAATTGCTTCTGCCTCTGCCTGTTCGGTTGTGCTGTAAATCGTCTTGTAAACGGTGACGCCATACTCGTCGCCACCGCCATACGTCGTCGATCCCGTATAAGGCCCATGCGTGGAACATGCAGCGAGGAACGCAGCGAAAACAACGCTTAACAGTCTTAGGGGCGAAGATTTCATCATCTAATTTCCGCTATGTCTTGCTTCTACGACACAGCGGCAAATTCAGTTGTTTGACCATGCCCGTTGGCACCGACAGTGAACTATCTTGCTGGCGTCGCAAAGCTGTCCAATCCACCTTTGAATTCCGTTTGCGCAAAGATATCCGGCAAAACACTCTTGAGCCATTCCCGGTCGACGTCGACGCCATTGGCGCGCAGATAAATTTCGCCCTCGTCGAGGATCATGTCCCAGTCGTCCTGCATGCGGTACCGCTTTGAAATATCATCGTGCGGTTTTCCACCGAGGGCCTCGACCAGAATATCGGTCCAATTCAATACCTCGAACTTGCCATGCTTTTCGTGACCGGACAGCTGACCGTGGCATCCATGGAACAAGGTCACGAGAACGTCCACATCGTCCGCTTCAGCGCGCCGCAACGTTTCTTCGCGTTTGATCCGTTTCAGTTCCGGCGAGCGGTCGGCGCCGGAACCGCCACAGGTGTAGCCCGGTTCCGAGACGGTATCGACGAAGGTCAATCCCGGTACCGACTTGAGGAGGTTCGCAACATTTTCGCCAATTTCCGCCATGCCGTCATGGACATGCAACAAGATGCGCTTTTTGACCGGCTTTACGAAGCGGTTTCGCAGACCCTCCGCCTTGTCAGCGAGAAAATCGGTGACGTGATCGAAATTAAAACTCGTCTCCTGAAATCCGTCGATTGTTTCGCCGAGATGCAGCACACAAGAAGGGCACCAGCTCAG
>JAJFJB010000068.1 GCA_021774435.1 Alphaproteobacteria bacterium | reverse complement strand
TCGGCGATCAGCATGTTCTTTCGGTCGAGAAACAGAATCCGTAACTGCTCAGTCTTTTCATAGCCCATCGCGGATTTGCAATAATCAAGGACCTGATCCCAGGACCCGATGGCGTTCGTATTCATGATTTGTTGGCGCGATAGGCGTAATCCCGCAGCCTGCACGACCTTCAGCGCGACGGCGGCGGCGTCGCCAATACCCTTGATCTCACCGAGCTTCTCCGATGGCGCACTGAGTACTTCGCCAAGACTGCCGAACCGTGCGATTAGGTCCTTGGCGATCGGCTTCACGTCAGCACGAGGGATCGCCTGCGACAGCAACAATTCCAGAATTTCGTAATCCGGCATCCCGTCACCGCCTGTCGCCATGAAGCGGTCGCGCAGCCGCTGGCGGTGGCCGAGATAGTGCGGTTTGTTCGTCTTGCCGTTCATTCGCGTGGTCCCGCTGACAGAGGCGTTGCCATCATTGTATGGTGAGTGATTGCTTGGCAACGACAATTCGCGCGCCGGTTGTTTCACCTTCCGGCGCGCCACTTTGTCAGATAAGGGATTAGGAATGGCGATGGAAGACAACAGGCCGCTGGCGGGCATCCGCGTACTCGATCTGTCACGGGTTCTGGCGGGACCACTCTGCACGATGCAGATGTCGGATATGGGCGCGGAGATCATCAAGATCGAGCATCCGAGGACGGGAGACGATACGCGCTCGATGCGGCCGCCGGAAGCGGGCGGCGAGGCGGCGTTCTTTTTGTCTGCCAACCGCAACAAGCACAGCGTTGGCCTCGACTTCACGACGCCGGAAGGCGGTGAGATTTTCCACGCGTTGGCAGCCAAATGCGATGTGCTGGTCGAGAATTTTCGCAAGGGTGTCATGTCGCGGCGCGATCTCGATTACGACGCCATCAAGGAACGGCATCCCCACCTGATCTACTGCTCGATTTCGGCTTATGGCCGTTCGAGCCCCTTGGCGGATCTGCCGGGCTATGATCCCATCCTGCAAGCGGAGTCCGGCATGATGTCGTTCAGCGGCCAGCCGGGACAGGATCCCTTGCGCCATCCTCTCTCGATCATCGATACCTATACGTCCCTGTTTGCGACCCAAGCGATCATGGGCGCAATCTTGACGCGCCAGCGCACGGGTCGGGGACAGTGTATCGATTTAGCCCTCTACGACTGCGCGCTCGCCGTGCTTTCGGATATTGGGGCGAATTATTTGGTCGCGGGGGAAGAGCCCGTTCAGCGCGGTAATTCGCGAGGCTCTTCGGTACCGAACGGAATGTTCCACACGGCGACCGACCCGATTTACATCGCGGTCGGCAATCAGCGGCTCTGGACACTGTTCTGCAATAATGTCCTTGAGCAGCCGGAACTGGCGACCGAACCGCCTTATGGCACGCGCGATGGCCGAATTCAGAACCGGGAAGCGCTTGTCGCGTTAATTTCGGAGGTCCTGCTGCAGAAGCCGCGCGACTACTGGCTTACGAAAATAATCGAAGGCGGTGTTCCGGGCGGCGCTGTGCGGACAGTGGCGGAAGCGCTCAACGCGCCGGAAACGAAAGCGCGCGGCATGATATCGACCGCGCCGCACCCGACGATCGGCGACTATCGGATGATCAGCTCGCCCCTTCGGTTTTCCGAGACACCCGTCGTGGAACCGGTTGCACCACCGCTTCTGGGACAGCACACGGACGCGGTGCTAACCGAGGTGTTGAATATGGGTGCCGAGGAGATTAGCGGGCTTCGGGATGCTGGAATCATCACATAGGCTAGATCGGCTCCGCATCGATTAGGATACCGGCCAGGACAGCGATTTTGTCGCCCCGGTTCGACCAGGCATGGTTGGTGCCGCGCTGGACGACGACGTCCATCGGTTTCATATCGACTTCGCCTTCGTCGAGGATCAGCGTCACTTCACCTTCCAGGAGAATGATGTAATCGACCGAATCCGTCTTGTGCATATTAGGGTGCCGGGCGTTCGGATCTCGGTTATGGGAAGCCCCCATGGACGCAAAGGTCTTGTCGGCGTCGGCTTGAATTTGTTCAGGGGTTTTATTCGGATCATTGTCGTCCGGTGGGATTTGGAAATAGCGGAACACCGACCCGTTCTTCGGCGGTGTCAGGATGACCTCAGTCGCCGCGTTATCGGCATCGCCGCTATTGTCGGCGGGCGCTTCATTCGTGCGCCACAGATCGGTTAAACCACGGTTTGGATACACGGGACTCGGTCGTGTGTGCGTTGAAATTTCGTCGCTAATGAAGATGGAGCGGCCATCGGCATCATGGCCCGTAACGATACGCCTGACTTGTTTCAGCATGGCTCTACTTCAATGGTGAATAGTTGGTGGGAACGAGGATGATAGATTCCATATTGGAAAGGAGCGTCGGGGCAATCCCTAGAAATTTGCGCCATTCAGGGTCGGCGCCGGCTTTGTCGCGCACATCGTCGCGTTCCTGCATGCTGCCATAGGCCCACATATGCAGGACATTATTGGGGAAGGGGGCTTCGCCCTGCCATAGGCAGACCGGGTCGGAGTATTTCCGGCGCACCGGCATGATTTCCTTGAAGTGATTCAGGAATTCAGCCGCGCGTCCGGTCTGTGCCTGATAATGGCGGAGCTCATAGATATTTCCAGTCGTGGTTGGTGCCTGGAAATCGATGACGGGATTAAGGAACCGTATTTCCTGTTTCTGGATCAGGCCGCGAATATTGGCGACGTAGTCGTTGCGCCAGGCATCGTTCTTGGCAAGTTTTTGACGCAATGCTTCGCGCTCATTCAGGTCTTCGTAGCTCCACAGATGCCAGATTTGTCCCAACGTGCCGACCTCGGTTGTCCAGTAACCTTGGTTCAAGCCGTAATCGTTGCCTCGGATCGGGCGACCGACCTCTTCCGCCAGCTTAAGATATTCGCCCTGTTTGCCAGGAAAAAACGTATAGGTTCTGAGTTCGTGGATCATGACGACGCGCGTCTCCCTGTAATAACATTTCGCCGATTATAGGGTCCGAGTTCCGTAAAATGCGACTAATTCGCGAATAGCCGTTTTATTGCTAAGTTTTCAATGAACTGGTATCTGGACAGCATTGATTTCGACGCAGGTAGTAATGCCATGAGTTGCACCGAAGAATGCTCTCTCTAGAGAATAGGACGAATGGTGAAAAGCTTAGCGCAACAGGTCGAAGCCTCGCTAAGGGGAACGTATGCCGTCGAATGATACTCTAAAAATTACGGTGTCCGCCTGTCGGCGGGCGATTGCGGGCGTGGCAATAATTAGCCTGTTCATCAACGTACTGATGCTTACGGCACCGCTTTACATGATGCAGGTTTTCGACCGCGTTCTCTCCAGCCGAAGCACCGAAACACTCCTGTTCATATCGTTGATCGCTGTCGCGGCGCTGTTGACGCACGGCTTGCTGGAATTCGTGCGGAGTATGGCATTCATCCGGGTCGCTGGGTGGATCGAACGCCAGTTGGGAGCCGAAATATTGTCACGGAGTGTTTCCGCGGCACTGCAGCACGGGAGGGATCCATCGGTTCAGGGGTTGCGCGATATATCGGTTCTGCGTGGGTTTCTGACGGGATCGGCGATATTTCCGATCCTCGATGCACCATGGACACCAATCTTTCTCGCTGTGATTTTCTTGTTGCATCCTTGGCTTGGAATTCTGGCCGTTGTCGGGGCCGTCATTTTGTTTGTATTGGCACTGAGCAACGAGTTTGCAAGCCGTTCGCTCTTGCGTGACGCAGAAGGGGTTTCGATGCAGGCGGTTCGACGTGCCGAGTCCGCGGTTCGAAATGCCGATGTGATCGAAGCGATGGGGATGCTGCCAAATATTGTGCGTCGCTGGCGCGATGAGAGCGGCGCGGCATTGCAGCTTCAGACCCGTGCCAGCACGCGAAGCGGCGCGATTACCGCAGCCTCGAAATTCCTCCGCCTGATCCTGCAAATTAGTGTTTTGGGCCTTGGTGCCTATCTGGTGATCCTGAATGAGTTGGGCCCGGGGTCCATGATCGCGGCATCGATTTTGATGGCGCGAGCCTTGGCGCCGGTCGAAATGGCGATCGGTAGTTGGCGCACTGCGGTTGGTGCGCGCGAAGCCTATGCCCGGGTTCGCCGCCTGATGGAAGAAATTCCATCCAAGAAGGCAGGTACCGAACTCCCGCGGCCAAAAGGCCTCATCACGGCGGAAAATGTCGCTTTCGTTTATCCTGGCTCGGACAAACCCGTAATACGAAATGTTTCGTTCATCGTGCAGCCGGGTGAACTGCTCGGACTTATTGGCCCCACGGCCTCGGGTAAGAGTACGCTTGCCAGTCTTTTGGTCGGCAATTTGATGCCGCGCGCCGGTCACGTTCGGCTGGATGGCATGGATGTCGCGCAATGGGACGCAAGTGATCGGGGTCAGTATGTCGGCTACTTGCCGCAAGATGTAGAGCTCTTCGGAGGGACCGTGCGGGAGAATATAGCCAGGATGGCAGAAGGCGATACCGATGCCGTCATTGCGGCAGCCACCTTCGCCGGAGTGCATGAGATGATCCTGCATCTTCCCGCTGCTTATGAAACGCAGATCGGGGAAGGTGGCGCGGCACTCTCTGGCGGGCAACGGCAACGAATTGCGCTTGCCCGTGCCGTATACGGCGAACCGAGTATCGTTGTCCTGGATGAGCCGAATGCGAGCCTGGACAATGCGGGCGAGACGGCCTTGCTGGAAACGATTTCGGCGCTGAAGCAGAAGGGAACTACCGTCGTACTTATCGCGCACAGACCCAGCCTGCTTCGGGACGTCGATAAAGTCCTGATTTTGCAGGATGGTGCGGTGCGATCCTTCGGCACGCCAGAGGAAGTCATACCCTCGGTAACTCGAGCCGCGGCGTCGGGCGGTTAAAATGACGTATCCAAGCGAAAATAGTAAGCAAGGGCACGGAACCGGCGTCGCGCCAATCCTTTTGGCGGGTACGGCCGTCATTCTCCTGTTCTTTGTCGTGTTTGGCGGGTGGGCGGCGCTTGCGCCGCTGAAAAGCGCGGCCATTGCGCCTGGTGTTGTCGCAGTCGAATCAAACCGTAAAACGATCAAGCATCTTGAAGGGGGGATTGTCGCCGAAATTATGGTCCGCGACGGCGATGTGGTAAAGGCGGGGCAAACGTTGATTAGGCTCGACGATACGCAGGCACGCGTGACGCTGGAGCGATTAACGGGCCGTGTGATCTCCGGGCGCGCGTTGGAGGCAAGGCTGATCGCGGAGCGCGACGGTAGGGAAGATATTACGTTCCCGGCCTTTTTATTAACATCGGAAGCGGCAAAGGCGAATGCTGAGATCCTTGCCGGTCAGTCCAATATTTTTAGCACCAGAAAGGACGCGCTTGCGGGGCAGAAGCAGATCCTTGGACAGCAAATAGCGCAACTCTCCGAAGAGATTGCCGGCTTGCGCGGTCAAATCGCCGCTGAAAATACGCAGCTCGATCTGATCCAATCGGAACTCAAGGATGTTAAAGAACTTGTCGATAAAGGACTCGCGAAGCGATCCCGCTTGTTGGCCTTAATGCGCAACCGTGCCGAGATTGAAGGTACCCGCAGCCGCAACACCGCGGCCGTTGCCCGCGCGCGACAGCAGATCGCCGAAACCCGGCTGAGGATCTCTGAACTTGGCACACAAATGATGAACCAGGTCGTTGAGGAACTAAGGGCGATACAGACCGAACTGTTCGATCTCGATGAACGAATTCGGTCGGCGAAAGATGTGTTGCTACGGACTAAAATAATTGCGCCGCTCGACGGCACGATCGTCAGCCTGCAAATTCACACACCAGGCGGCGTGATCGGTCCGGGAGAACCCCTCATGGACCTCGTACCAAGTGGCGCCAGCATGGTCATCGAGTCTCAGGTTGATCCAAACGATATCGATGTTGTGCATGCTGGATTAGCGGCGCAGGTCCGACTTACCGCCTTCAACCAGCGGAATCTTAGCCCGATCGAAGGTAAGGTTTTAACGGTTTCCGCTGACAGCTTGACGGACGAACGGACAGGCGTGCCTTATTTCCTGGCCCGCGTCGTTCTTGTTGAGGATCTGTCAAAAGATCTCGCCGTGTCCCTGTATCCAGGCATGCAGGCAGAAGTCATGATCGTTACCGGTGAGCGAACCATGCTTGATTATATTTTTAGGCCCCTAACGCAAAGTCTGGGAAGAGCCTTTCGCGAGGATTAGCCAAACCGCTAGTTATCGCTTGTCGTTCTTACGTGGCCGTCTTTTTGGATAAAAGTCTGGCCGCAGGAGCCGCATTCGGCCTCCGTCCAATTGCCGTCAGGCAGGCGTTCACCGCAAATGCACATATTGCCAATTTGCTGGGCAGGATTACCGACCATCAAGGCGTGATCCGGAACATCTTTGGTGACGACGGCGCCAGCACCAATAAAGGCATAACGTCCAATTTCCGTGCCGCAAACGATGGTCGCATTTGCGCCGATCGATGTTCCCTTTCGCACGAGCGTTCGATTGAACGCATCCTTGCGGGAGACTGCGGCCCGCGGGTTGGTCACATTCGTAAACACCATGCTTGGGCCGCAAAAGACATCATCCTCGAGTGTAACCCCATCATAGACGCTGACATTGTTTTGAATTTTGCACCCGTCGCCGATCGTTACATTGGGGCCAACGACGACATTTTGCCCAACATTGCAGTTTTCGCCGATTTTAGAATTCTTCAGCACATGAGAAAAATGCCAGATTTTCGTGCCTGCTCCGATTTCGCTCGGTGAGTCTATGCAAGCGGTGGGATGGATGTGCTCGTTTGTCGGCGCAGACAGTGCCGACAGCAAGACGGGTTTCTGTTCGTTCATGGACCGTTGCGCCGCATCAAGGACACGCAAAACCCGAAGCGCTTCGACGCCATCCGTGCGAGGTGTTTCGCCCGATGCCATGCAATCCAGAAAATGCTGGCATTCCAGACGCAATGGTTCCGCAGGGTCGACGGGAACGGGTACGCCGTCGGCCTTCGTGGGGATGGGGATCCCGTCGCGCCAGTCGACTTTGTGATCAAATAGCGAGATCTTCGAAGGCCAATCCTCGCCATCATCGAAGAACGCCATGCCTTTGTCGCCTATAACGAACAACCGCTGTTCCTTGATCGGGTGCAGCCAGGAAACGTGAATATGGGCGGCTTGGCCGGATGCGAAGGTTAGATGCGTTGTCGTTACGTCCGCGACAGTTTTATTGAGGTAGCAATGTCCTACCGCGTTGACTGTATCCGGTTCGTCATTGAAGAGTGCCAAGATCATCGAGATATCGTGGGGGGCAAAGCTCCAAAGCGCGTTTTCATTAACCCGAATTTTGCCGAAGTTGAGCCGGTTTGAGGCGATATAGTTAACCTTTCCCAAGGCGCCGTCCCGGCATAATGACATAAGTTTTAGGAATGCTGGGTGGTATTGCAGCAAATGCCCTACCATCAGTGTCCGCTTTGATTTTGCGGCCAAGTCACAAAGCTCAGCGCCGTCTTGCGCCGTGAGTGCCAGTGGCTTCTCTACGAACACATGCTTCCCAGCCAGAAGCGCTTCGGAGACGAGCGCCTTGTGGTGTTCTGCCGGTGCTGCAATCACAACAGCTTCTATTTTGATATCCGTGAGGACCTCCGCCACGGGGCGCAAAGGCACTTCGTACTCTTGGGCCATTGCCGTGCCGAGTTCTGGGTTGTTTTCACAAATCGCCGCAAGCGCACCGAGACCATGGAAGTTCCGGACGAGATTTTTGCCCCAATAGCCACAGCCAATAACGGCTATATTCGGCTCGACCATTAAATCACCCATCGCACTGTTTCGAACACTTCCGCAAATTCACAACCAATTTGAACACCTCTGGTCCGTGCCAGCGATTCGGTGAATTCAGGTTTGCTATACGCGCGGCCCGCTTGGGATTTATAGCATTGCAATGCTTCGATTTTTTTATCGATGTGGCGCTTCTCTAGTCTGACGAATGTCGAGGTGCTGAGATTCAGGTTGTTCCAAGGCAATTCATAAGAAATGAGCGTCCGGTCCTTGTAGGCGCGGAGTCCTTCTTTGGCGACAACCTGATGGTCCTGATGTACGTCTTCGAGGCAGGGCATGAAGACGATGTCAGGCTGCACCTTTCGTTTAACGTCAATAATATTTTGCAGAATGTCTTGCCGATATTCGGGGAAGCGGCGGACTTCATAATTCTGGATAAAAACGCGTTCTTCAGGAATACCGAATGTTTTCATGGCGTTCAGTAGTTCGAATTTCAGCGTATCCGGTTCGAACGGCGGCGGGACACTCTGTTCGCATAAGGAAAACGCGGAATAGAAAACTTCCGTACCTTCCTCGATCATTCTGGCGATAGCGCCACCGCAGCCGAGCTCGCCGTCATCGGTGTGGGGGGCTAGCACCATGGCTCGTTTGAAATTCATGGAGAACATTGGAAATCCGAATTATTTCCTTCATACGGAAAATTAGGTCAAGAAACACTTCGCAATTGCAGCACGATATCTAAATCGTCGCTGTATCGGCTGTAAACGACAATCGACCGTGATTTATACCGTGCTGACGGTTATACAGAAGCCCACTTCCAACTGCACGATAGTTGTCATGTCCTATCTAGTTACCGGCGCGGCGGGATTCATCGGATACCATGTATGTGAGGCACTGCTGGCGCGGGGCCATCGCGTCGTCGGTTTGGATAACCTAAACGATTACTATGACGTCACGCTGAAGGAGGCGCGGCGAGACCGGCTCGCGCCGAAAGCGAATTTTACATTTTACCAAACGGAACTTTCCGACCGCGAGGCGGTAAATGCCGTGTTTTCGGCGCATTCGGAAATTACTCATGTCATTCATCTGGCAGCCCAGGCCGGCGTCCGGTATTCGATTGAAAATCCGTTCGCCTATATTCAATCGAATGTCGTTGGGCAGCTAGTGATTCTGGAAGCCTGCCGCAATATGGATCGGCTAGAGCAGTTGGTATATGCCAGTTCGTCCTCCGTTTATGGCGGCAATACAAAATTGCCGTTTGCGATTGGCGATCCGACGGACACACCCGTGTCGCTCTATGCGGCGACGAAGAAAAGCGATGAGTTGATGGGCCATTGCTACAGCCATCTTTATGGTCTACCCGCGACAGGGTTGCGTTTCTTCACTGTTTACGGACCCTGGGGACGGCCGGATATGGCAGCCTACATATTTGCCAAGGCGATATCGGAAGGCCGACCAATTCCGGTGTTTAATCATGGCGATATGCGCCGTGACTTTACCTTTATCGATGACATCGTTGCGGGTGTTCTCGCGGTTACGGACAATCCGCCGAAAAGTGGGGAGGGTGTACCGCATCGCGTCTACAACATCGGGAATAACGATGCGGAACCTTTGCTGCGATTTATCGAACTGATTGAGAAAGCAATGGGCCGCAAGGCAACGCTCGATCTGCAACCCATGCAAGCTGGCGATGTGCAGGAAACGTTCGCGGATATTGAGGCGATCAAGCGCGATTTTGGTTTTGAGCCGCGTACGCCGATCGAAGACGGTATTCCCAAATTCATCGCCTGGTTCCGCGACTATCACGGCATGTGAAACTCGAATCAGTCGAGTTCGAAAGCGTCCTTGTAGTCGCGTTTCAGGGCGGGATCCTGATCCGCTTTGCGCAAGATACAATTGCCTACGGCTAAGACGTCCAGCTCGGTCCCCATAAAGCATCGGAAGGCATCTTCCGGCGTGCAAACGATCGGTTCGCCACGGACATTGAAACTCGTATTGACCAAAACAGGGCAGCCCGTGCGCGTCTTGAACGCCGAAATGAGCGCATGGTAGCGCGGATTGGTTTCGGCATGTACGGTCTGGATGCGGGCGGAATAGTCGACATGGGTCACGGCCGGAATGTCCGAGCGTGCGACGTTCAATTTATCGATTCCAAAGAGCGCCTCTTCATCGTTGGTCATTTTACGCTGACGTTCAGACGCGACATCCGCGACCATCAGCATATAGGGACTGTCCGTGTCGATGTCGAACCAGTCGGCAACATCCTCGCGCAAGACCGAGGGGGCAAAGGGGCGGAAGCTCTCGCGGTATTTGACTTTAAGATTCAGCGTCTTTTGCATGCTGGGCGTTCTGGGATCGCCCAGGATTGATCGTCCGCCCAGCGCGCGCGGTCCGAATTCCATGCGGCCTTGAAACCAGCCGATGGCGTGGTCGTTCGCTAGAGCGCCTGCAACCTGATCGATCAAATCGGATTCGCTCACAACGTTGAATTTTGCGCCTTCGGCTAGGAGGCGGCGTTCGATGTCTTCTTGCGAATAGGTTGGCCCCAGATAACTTCCCGCCATCGCGTCAATTGAACCATTTAAGTGGCGGGGTTGGTTTTGGAATCCATGATAGGCGGTAAGGGCGGCCCCCAGAGCACCTCCGGCATCACCTGCTGCTGGTTGTACCCATATATTCTTGAATGCGCCGTCGCGCAGAACCTTGCCGTTCGCGACACAGTTCAGCGCGACTCCGCCGGCAAGGCACAGATTACCGCTATCCGACTCGGCTGCGAGAGCGCGGGTTAATCGCAACATGACTTCTTCCGTGACGGCTTGAATCGATGCCGCAAGATCCATGTGCTTGGGCGTCAGTAGCTCTTCAGGCTGCCGGGCCGCTCCTTCGAACAATTCGTCGAAGCGGCTATTCGTCATCCGCAAACCGGTGCAGTAATCAAAATAGTCCAGATTTAAGCGGAAGGATCCATCGTCCTTAAGGTCGATCAGCTTGTCGAGAATAAGGTCGCGGTACTTTGGCTCTCCGTAAGGCGCGAGACCCATGACCTTGTATTCACCGGAGTTCACTCGGAAGCCGGTATAATAGGTGAAAGCCGAGTACAGAAGGCCCAACGAGTGCGGCCAGTGTATCTCGCGTGTCATGGCAAGCGCGTTGCCTGCACCCTGTGCAACGGATGCTGTGGCCCATTCGCCAACGCCGTCCATTGTCAGTACTGTCGCGTTCTCGAACGGGGACGGGAAGAAGGCGCTGGCGGCGTGGCTTTGATGATGTTCCGCAAATAGCAGGCGAGTTTCCCAATCGTAGTCCGGGGCCTGTTCATTCAGTTTGCGGATCAGCATTGATTTCTGAAACAGCTTCTCCTTGATCCAGACGGGGATTGCCATGGAGAAGCTCTTAAAGCCTCGTGGCGCGAAGGCGGTGTAAGTTTCGAGCAACCGTTCGAATTTGAGGAAGGGTTTGTCATAGAAGGCGACGAAATCGACATCGCCGAGGGATATATCTGCGGCCGATAAGCAGTAATCGATGGCGTTGGCAGGATAATCGGAATCGTGTTTTCGTCGGGTGAAGCGCTCTTCCTGTGCGGCCGCAGTGATCTTTCCGTCCTCGACGAGCGCCGCGGCGCTGTCATGATAAAAGGCTGAGACGCCTAAAACACGCATGAGATATTTAGAAAATCGTGTAGATGAAAGGAGCCACGGCACTGCCTTGGGTCAGAACGATGAGCCCACCAAAAACGACCATCATTATAAAAATTGGCAGGAGCCAGAACTTCTTGCGGACCCGCATGAAGGTCCAAAGCTCTTTCAAAAATGACATAACGTTGGTTCAGTCCCGTTCAATCAAAATTGCTGCTTCATTGTCTCTGGCGAAGGACCTGGCGGGTCACGATGTATCCAGTAGGATTTCGCATTCGGTTCCGTTTCCAAATCGAGCGGGCGCTTGCCAGCCATCCGCATAATCAGTGCAATCGGTGTGACTACAAGAAAAAACAACATTCCCATCACCAGAGGATTGACGATTCGATGCAGGAGAAGCCCGAATCGCATCCATAGCCGATTGAGAGGGGCGAGTAACCGGGGAAAGGCAAGCGCTGATATTAGAAACAAAGAAGCCAGTCCCAGCGCCCACCACCGCGGTTCGGAGGATCCAAGGAGCGGGAAAAAAGCGACGACTGAGAAGACAACGGCAAACACGATGCCAAACGACCGATCTGAGGAGCCCTTTATTGCCTCGCGCTCCCTAAATTCCTCATGTGCGGCTTGATTCGTCACGATCCGCTAGCGTCCTTTCGACTTCGTGATTCCTAAATACTTTATATACACATCGTAATCTAAGCCGTCATTTGCGATCTGATAATATTTTGCGTGTAAATATTCGAGGGAGGGCCGGATGAAAAATCCGGTAACATTTCGTTACTTGGCGAGTAATACATGCCTATGGCAGTTTGCGCGGCGCAATGTTTTGACTATCTGAGGCCGCTTTTGCGGAGTTTACGTCATGAGTAAGAGGCAAGTCGCTGTTGTGGTCTTGGCGGCCGGAAAAGGGACGCGCATGAAGTCCACGCGTTCGAAGGTTTTGCATCCGGTCGCGGGGCGTTCTCTATTGGGACATGTTCTCGATACCGCAACAACTTTGGATCCGGAACGGGTCGTCGTCGTTGTTGGACCGGACATGGAAGATGTGGCGGCTGAAGCCGCCCCACATCCGACAGCTATTCAGTCAGAGCAGCGTGGTACCGCGGACGCAGTCAAGGCAGCCCGTGTTGCGCTGGCCGACTTTATGACAGGAACCGTTTTTATCCTTTACGGTGACACCCCTTTTATTGGGACAGATACATTAAATGCCATGCTCGATAGGCGAACTGCGGGTGCAGGAGTCGTCGTGCTGGGATTTCGACCCGATGATCCGGGCGCCTATGGCAGACTTATAGTTGACGAAACAGAGAACCTAACGCGGATCGTTGAATTTAGCGAAGCAAGTGACGCGGAGCGTGCGGTCACGCTATGCAACTCGGGCGTAATGGCTATAGATGCAGCGCTGTTGTTCGGTTTGGTCGATGCTGTCAATGATGACAATGCGAAAGGCGAATTTTACCTCACCGACATCGTCGCCTTGGCCCGCAAGGATAATATCGGTTGCGCGGTCGTCGAGGCGAATGCGGAGGAACTGCAGGGAATTAACAGTCGTGTAGACTTGGCGGCTGCAGAAGCATTTTGGCAAGAACAACGTCGTTATCAGGCGATGGACGGCGGGGTTACGTTGATCGACCCGGCAACAGTCTATTTTAGCTATGACACGAAGTTAGCACCCGATGTTACCATTGGCCCCAATGTTGCCTTTGGGCCCGGCGTTAAAGTTGGGTGCGGGACCGAAATAAAGGCCTTCAGCCACCTCGAAGGTGTCGTGATTGGCGAATCAGTAACTGTGGGGCCTTTTGCCCGTTTGCGCCCGGGCGCGGTGCTGGAAGATGGCGTGAAAATCGGCAACTTTGTCGAAGTGAAAAACGCGGTGCTCGGCAAAGGCGCGAAGGCCAGCCACTTGTCCTACATTGGAGATGCCGAGGTGGGCATGGAAGCCAATATTGGCGCGGGTACGATTACCTGCAATTACGATGGCTATTTCAAATATCGGACTAAGATTGGTGCCGGTGCGTTCATAGGATCTAACACGGCACTCGTCGCCCCGGTTGCGGTCGGGGACGGCGCAATCATCGGCGCGGGAAGCGTTATCACCGAAGACGTCGAGGGAGATGCGTTGGCTGTAGCTCGCGGGCGACAGGGCGGCAGCGATGGTTGGGCGGCAAAATTCCGAACCTCGCAGCAGGCAAAAAAAGACCAGATTAAGAAAGGTGGAGATTGAAACCCGTATGTGCGGAATAATTGGAATAATCGGGACACAGCCGGCGGCAAGCCTTCTGGTCGACGGTCTGAAGCGGCTCGAATATCGAGGATATGATTCAGCAGGCGTCGCGACGCTGGTGAATGGTCAGATTGATCGCCGGCGCGCGGAAGGAAAAATAGTCAATCTGGAGAGTATCGTCGAAAGCTCGCCTCTGGACGGGACGATTGGCATTGGTCATACCCGTTGGGCGACGCATGGCCTGCCAACAGAGAATAATGCGCACCCGCATGCAACCGATCGTGTTGCGCTCGTCCACAATGGCATCATCGAAAACTTCCAGGAATTGCGCGCATCGCTCGCCGATAGTGGCAGGGCGTTCGAGACGGAGACCGATACGGAAGCCGTCGTACATTTGGTATCGCATTATTTGGATGAAGGCATGTCACCCGAACAGGCCGTGGCGGCAGCGTTACCGCGACTCGAGGGTGCTTTCTCACTGGTCATGATATTCTCAGGCGAAGAGAATTTGATGATCGGCGCACGCCGGGGAAGTCCGCTTGCGATCGGTTACGGCGAAGGCGAAATGTATTTCGGCTCCGACGCGCTTGCATTAGCGCCTCTCACCCAACGCATCTGTTATCTCGAAGAAGGCGATTGGGCTGTTATTTCGCGCGAAGGCGCCCGACTCTTCAACACCGATGGCGAGGCTGTCGAAAGGCCAGTCGTGGAGACCGCACTATCCGGTGCCTTGATCGGCAAAGGAAATTACCGCCACTTCATGCTCAAGGAAATTTATGAGCAACCCGCTGTCATCGGGGACACATTGCATGGTGTCCTGAATCCGGCAACGAACACGATCACGATGCCACCGTTGCCTTGTGATTTTGCGAAAATTCCACGCGTTACGATCAGTGCCTGTGGTACAGCCTATTACGCGGGGCTTGTCGCAAAATATTGGCTTGAGCAACATGCGCGCGTTCCTGTTGAAATCGATGTCGCTTCTGAATTCCGGTACCGGGAGGCGCCGATGCCGGACGATGGCCTCGCCGTCTTCATCAGCCAGTCGGGCGAGACGATGGATACGATTTCGAGCCTTCGCTATGCACGACAAGAAGCTCAGCACATCATCTCGGTTGTGAATGTTCCGGAATCGAGTATTGCACGCGAAAGCGATGCCGTGTTGCGAACACATGCCGGTCCGGAAATCGGCGTCGCGTCGACGAAAGCGTTTACAACACAACTCACCGTTCTTGCATGTCTGTCGATCGAGATTGCGCGGGCACGCGGTGCTATCGACAGTGCTCGGGAAAGGGAACTTTCCCATGCCCTGACGGAAGTGCCGGGGCGCGCGCTGGAAGTCTTGAATCAAGACAAAGCTATAGAAAAATTGGCGCATATTTTGGTCGAGGCGCGTGATGTTCTTTATCTGGGTCGCGGCACGGCTTACCCGATAGCCTTGGAAGGTGCGCTGAAACTCAAGGAAATTTCCTATATTCATGCCGAAGGATACGCCGCCGGCGAAATGAAGCACGGACCCATCGCACTCATCGATGAGAATGTGCCCGTCATCGTCATCGCGCCCGGCAACGACCCGCTCTTCGAGAAAACAGCCGGGAATGTCCAGGAAGTCATCGCCCGCGGCGGTAACGTGATCTTTTTATCCGACAAGAGCGGCGTTGAACGCATGGAAAGCCAGGCCACGCCGACGGCAAGTCTTGTGTTGCCGGAGGTCGATCCGTTCGTGGCACCGATATTGTACTCGATCCCGGTGCAGCTGCTCGCCTACCACACGGCGGTACTCAAGGGTACGGATGTCGATCAACCACGCAACCTCGCCAAAAGCGTGACCGTGGAGTAACCGCAGCGGGATGGGGGCTGCCGGATCGTAGACCAGCCTTATACGGCGCTAACTGCCTGTAAACACTGGTTCACGTTTTTCCATGAATGCTTCGCGGCCTTCCTTGTAATCGGCGCTGTCGAAGCAGGTCTTGGTGATTTGCTCTAACCGGCCCATGTCGCGGTCGTCGGCGTCTTTCAGAATTTCCTTGATGGTCACCTTTGAGGCATTGATCGACAGCGGCGCATTACGGCCAATTGTCAGGGCGAGCTTGCTCACCGTGTCTTCGAGTTCGGCTGCCGGGATGACGCGATTGATGAGGCCAGCGCTCGCGGCCTCCTCGGCATTCAGGCGGCGGGCGGTAAACATGATTTCATTCGCCATTGCGGGACCGACCAGCGAGACCAATTTCCGTAATCCCTCGAAACCATAGGCGATTCCGAGCCGGGCTGCCGGGACGCCAAACTGCGCATCTTCCGTCGCGAAGCGCATGTCGGCGCACATAGCCGTCGCGAGGCCGCCGCCGAGGCAGTAGCCGCGGATCATCGCGATCAAAGGCTTGGGAAAGTTCGCAAGCTTGGAGCGCGCCGATTCCGAAATACGCGTGTATTCGGCCGCCGCTTCGGCATTGTTGCGCTTTTCCTTGAACTCCGAAATGTCGGCGCCCGACACAAAGGCCTTGTCTCCAGCGCCCTGCATTACGACCACACGCACGGAATCATCGGCCTCAAAATCACTGAGGATAATTTCTATCGCCTGCCACATTTCAAGCGATGTCGCGTTGCGCCGGGCCGGGTTATTGAAAGTCATCCAGCCGATCCCGTTCTCTTTCGACGCGATCATCTTTTCGGTTTGAAGTTCCATTCTGCTCCCTCGGATTTCTGCTTAAACGTTGCCGCTTTCGTGGAACGCGGCAATAGCGGTTTCGTCGTAGCCAATTTCGGCCAATATTTCGTCGGTGTGCTCACCCAAATCCGGGGTCGGCCGCCGAATACGATCCGGCTCCGGTGTGGCGGTCAGATTTAGTGCCTGACCAAGCAGTTGTTGTTCTCCCAAAGTGGGATGGTCTGCCGGCCGGGTCATTTGCAGGTGTTCGACCTGCGGGTCGGCAAAGACCTGATCGATTGAATAGATGGGGCCGCACGGAACCCCGGCCTCATTAAGCAGATCGATCCATTCCTGGCTGGATTTCTGGCTGGTGATTTCGCCGAGCAGCGCATTGAGCGCATCGCGGTTGGCGGAACGCGCATCACCTGTCGCGTAGTCCGGGTTTTCGATAAGGTCTTCGTGCCCGATCGTCTTGCAGAACCTTTGCCAGAGGTTATTGCCCGATGCGGCGATATTGATGTGCCCATCTGAGGTGGGAAAGACCCCCGTTGGGATGCCGGTTGGATGATTGTTGCCCGCTTGCGGTGCGACTTCACCGGCAAGGGTCCAGCGCGAAGCCTGGAAGTCCAGCATCTGCATGATCGATTCCAAGAGAGAGGTATGAACCCACTGGCCTTTGTCCGTTACTTCCCGGTCAAGTAGTGCCATCAGAATGCCCTGTGCCAGGAAGATACCCGAGGTTAGATCGCAAATTGGAATGCCGACCCGGACCGGTCCTTGGCCTGGCAGACCGGTAATCGACATCAGGCCACCCATGCCTTGTGCGATCTGGTCGACACCAGGACGTTTGCCGTAGGGACCGTCCTGGCCGAAGCCTGCGATACTGCCATAGACAATGCGTGGATTGACCTTTGCGCATGCTTCGTAGTCGATGCCAAGGCGATGTTTCACCGCGGAGCGGAAATTCTCGACAACAACATCCGCCTTTTCGACGATCTTGAAGAAAATCTCTTTCCCGCCTTCGCTTTTGAGATCGAGCGTCAAGCTGCGCTTGTTGCGGTGCAGATTCTGAAAATCGAACCCGTGCCGCGCGCCGGTCAATCCGCCTTTATCCTTATTAATTGCCGAAGGGGCCTCAATTTTGATGACATTGGCGCCCCAATCGGCGAGTTGCCGGACACAGGTTGGGCCGGCACGGTGTGCCGTCAGGTCGATGACGGTAAAACGGGAAAGGGGGAGACGGTTGTCGCTCACGGGCGTGCTCCTCTGGGAATTGGGGAAATCTGCTTTCATTATCGAGATATGCGGCGTAGGGACAAGCTCGCGGCACCATTTTTAACGCCGGGCTAAGGTTATCGGCCTACCGTTCCAGACCAGATCACGTTAATGTAGCGCGATTCCGCAATTGAAGAATGCGTAGAGGGGGAGAAGATGGTCGATAGCTTTCCGCTGATGGTTCCGGGTGCGACGTCGGACCAAGAGGTCATGGTTTGGGCACCGTATGACGGTGCCGAAATTGCAAATGTCGCGATTTCCGGTGTTGATGTGGTCGACAAGGCGCTCGATACAGCAACACGGCTGTATCAAGATCGTGCTGGCTGGCTGAGCGCGGAAAAGCGTATCGAAATCCTCGAAAAGACTGCTGAAATTATGGGCGAACGTTTTGAGACCCTTGCGATCGAGGCGGCACGGGAGGGCGGGAAACCCTTGCCGGACAGCCAGGTCGAAGTGGCGCGCGCGATAGATGGCGTAAAGCTGTGTGTCGAATCGTTGCGCACACAGCACGGGACGGAAATTCCCATGGGTCTGAACGCGTCATCAATGAACCGCATCGCAATGACCACGCACGAGCCGATCGGTGTCGTCGTAGCGGTCAGCGCGTTCAATCATCCCTTGAATCTGATAGTGCACCAGGTCGCGCCGGCTATTGCGGTCGGTTGCCCCTGTATCGTGAAACCGGCAGAAGTGACGCCGCTCTCCTGTATCCGGTTTGTCGAAATTCTGCGCGAAGCGGGCTTACCCGAAGAATGGTGCCAAGTCGTTATCACGGGCGGGCGCGAAGTTTCGCAAAAACTTGTCACGGATTCCCGGGTTGGGTTCTTCAGCTTTATCGGGTCGCCGAAGGTCGGTTGGATGCTGCGCTCTCAACTCGCACCGGGAACCCGTTGTGCGCTGGAGCATGGCGGTGCCGCGCCGGTCATCGTGGCTGAGGACGCCAATCTGGACGCGGTCTTGCCGCTGCTCGCCAAAGGTGGCTTCTACCACGCCGGGCAGGTTTGCGTTTCCGTTCAACGTGTCTTTGCGCATGAGTCGATTGCGCGGGACGTTGCCGAACGTATTGGCGATCTCGGCGCGAAAATGCCGGTCGGCGATCCGACCTTGGCGACGACTGAAATCGGCCCGCTGATCCGTACCAACGAGTGCGATCGCGTGGCGGAGTGGTTTGCCGAAGCGGTCGATGGCGGTGCGGAAATCGTCTCCGGCGGTAATAAGATCTCGGCCAGCTGTCATGACGCGACCGTGCTGTATAATCCCCCCGCGGACGCAAAAGTCAGCACCTTGGAAATATTTGGACCGGGTGTCTGTGTTTATCCTTACAGCGATATGGACGAGGCCATTGCGCGGTCGAATTCGCTGCCCTTCGCCTTCCAATCGGCGGTCTGCACGCAGGATCTCGACCGCGCGATGCGTTGTTTCCGGAAGCTCGACGCCAGCGCGGTGATGGTCAACGATCACACGGCGTTCCGGGTCGATTGGATGCCCTTCGCTGGGCTCAAGCATTCCGGCTACAATGTCGGCGGCATCCACCACACGATGCACGATATGCAGATCGAAAAGATGCTCGTTATTCGCTCGCCGGAGTTATAGGGGCGGCGGACTATGCCCAAACCGATGACAAAAGCCGAGCGTGAGGCCTTTCTGAAGGCGCCACGCCCGGCAATTTTGAGCGTGCCGCAACCGGGGAAGGGGCCGCTGTCGTCACCGGTGTGGTACGACTACGAACCGGGCGGGGCGCTCTGGATTTTGATGCAGGCCGACTCTCGAAAAGGGCAGCTTCTGGAAGTAGGGTCCCGTGTGAGCGTTTGCGTGCAGCAAGAGGTGCGGCCCTACCAATATGTCACCGTCGAGGGCCCTGTTTCCGAGATCACTCATTATGACTTGGAGCGCGATTTGGGAGCGATGGCGGCACGCTATCTAGGAGAATCAGGACGGGCCGACTTTATTGCGGGAATGCGGGGAAAGTACGCCCAAGGTAATGGGATAAAAGTGACGATAACCCCGGAAGCGTGGTTGTCGGCCGACTACGGCAAGTCCTAGTAATCTTCCTCAAGGTTCAAATTGACCTTTGGCAGCGGAAACGCTGCCTTTAATGCGTCGAAGTTCTCCGCTTCCAACCAATCCAGAATTTGCGGCACATCGCTCTCCTTCGCGCCCATAATAAAAGGCCCACCATGCGATAGTTTGACTGTCGGGCCGATATGGCATTTTCCCATACAGTGCAGCCGCTTGAAGGTGAACGGTAAACCTCTTTCGGCAATGCCGGCTTCGAGTGCATCGGCCAGTTCCCGGCTGCCGACGGCGCCGCAAGACGGCAATAAATTGCCGGCACGAAAATTGATGCAAATATTGATCGTGCGCTGCTTTTCGGCATCCGGTGTGCTGTTCGAGTTCATTTTTGTTCCCGTTCTGGCGTCTGGGATACAGAAATAGCGGCCTGAACCAATAGATCAATGGATAAGCCGCGACTATCTGCACCTTTCCGCGCGCCATAGTGAGGACTACATTAGTTAAAACATCATTTCGCCAATTGGAGGCAGGGACATGGAACTCAAGGACAGCAGCCTTTTCCACGATAAATGTTACGTAGACGGCGCCTGGGCGGATGCCGAAAGCGGTGAGACGATCGACGTCAATAATCCTGCGACCGGCGAGAATTTGGGCACGATCCCGAAAATGGGTGCCTCGGAAACCGCACGGGCCATTGCGGCGGCGGATGCCGCTTTGCCGGCCTGGCGCGCAAAGACGGCCAAGGAACGCTCCGTCATTCTCCGCAAATGGTTCGATTTGATGCTCGAGAACCAGGAAGACTTGGCCGTTCTAATGACGAAAGAACAGGGTAAGCCGCTTCCGGAAGCCATGGGCGAAGTATTGTACTCAGCGTCCTTCCTTGAGTGGTTCGCGGAAGAGGGCAAGCGGATCTATGGCGATACCATTCCGGCACCGAATGGTGATTGGCGTATTGTCGTGACCAAGGAGCCGATCGGAGTCTGTGCGGCGATCACGCCGTGGAATTTTCCGTCCGCGATGATCGCCCGCAAGGTTGGGCCGGCTCTCGCGGCGGGTTGCACGATGGTCTGCAAACCGGCGACGGCGACGCCCTATTCGGCACTGGCGATGGCAGATCTCGCGGCACGTGCCGGTGTCCCGGCGGGTGTCTTTAGCGTCGTGACAGGATCGGCGGGTGCAATCGGTGGCGAGATGACCTCTAATCCGATCGTTCGTAAACTGACATTCACAGGCTCGACGGAAGTCGGCAAAATTCTGACCCAGCAATGTGCGGCGACCATGAAAAAGGTCAGCATGGAGTTGGGCGGCAACGCACCGTTCATCGTCTTCGACGATGCCGACATCGACTCCGCGGTCGAGGGTGCGATGGCATCGAAATACCGCAATGCCGGACAAACCTGCGTCTGCGCCAACCGGATGCTGGTCCAGGACGGGGTTTATGACGAGTTTGCCGCAAAATTGTCGCAGGCGGTCAGCGGCCTGCTGGTCGGTGACGGCATGAACACCGGCGTCAGCCAAGGCCCCCTGATCGATATGGGGGCGGTCGAGAAAGTCGAAAGCCATATCGCCGATGCGGTATCGAAAGGCGCGCGCGTGGTTGTCGGCGGTAACCGTCACGCGATGGGCGGTACATTTTTCGAGCCAACGGTTCTTGCTGACGTGACGACGGACATGGCCGTCACCAGGGAAGAGACTTTTGGGCCAGTTGCCCCTCTATTTCGCTTCAACACCGAAGATCAAGCCATTCAAATGGCGAACGATACGGAGTTCGGTCTGGCGTCCTACTTCTATAGCCGCGATGTGGGCCGTATCTGGCGGGTCTCCGAAGGTCTCGAATACGGCATTGTCGGTGCCAACACGGGCATCATCTCGACAGAAGTTGCGCCGTTCGGCGGTGTGAAAGAATCTGGTCTGGGCCGCGAAGGATCAAAATATGGCATCGAGGATTACCTCGAGGTCAAATATCTTTGCATGGGCGACGTTTCGAAGTAACGGGCCGGCAGATGGCGCGCTCCATTGAGGCGCACCAAGCTTATCTGGACGGGGATCTAGCCGCTTTGCGGCGGATCCTCGGCGATCCGCCCGACTTTCCGAATTGCCTCCAACCGGTGCGGCTTGGCGTGGGTGGGTATCCGCTCGAATACGCGATCTATTGGAGCCCGCTCGCCTTTATCAAGGCACTGATCTCTTTAGAGGCGGATGTAAATTATTCAGATGAGGCCGGCTTCCCGTCGCTTATCGCCGTGCTGTCAGCGGCACGTCAAGATGGCGATGCGCTTTTGACACTATTGCTTGATAACGGTGCGGATACTGCTCAACGCGGCATCAACGACTGGACGCCACTGCATATGGCGGTCGCACAAAAGGCATCGAGTGCCATCGAGTTGTTGCTTCGCTACGGGGCGAAGGGCGACTTGCGGACGCGAATTGACGATTGCTCAACCGCCCTTGAAGACGCGGAGGCCTCTGATTGGAGGCCGGGTATCGATTTGTTGCGGGAGGATAAAGGGCAGGGATGACGGCGAAGATGGAAACATCCTGGCACGACAATCTTATCTATGCCTTGCATATTGAAGCACCTGACCCCGACCGCAATCTTTGGCACAGCAATCTAATTCTGGATATCGATCATATCGTCGAGTGGGTTCGCGGCGATGACGGCGGCGTAAGATTTTTGGTCGCTCCTGCGACGCTGACATTCCATGACGTCACCAATCTCAAACTGGACGTGGACTTTACGAGCGAGCTCAGCCAGTCGTTAAATGAGCTCTCTATTGCCTCAATAACCCGCGTAGAAGAATTAAAGAGGCCGAACTACGAATATTATACCTGGCTTATCGAACTAAATTTACCGCCCCGCGGGACAATATCGTTCGGAGCGAGCGGATATACGCAAACTTTTCGAGCTGAACCTATTTTGTGTGACGAACAAAGTATTCCAGCGGCGCAACGTTCAAATCTGATGAAGGCATCTTAATAAACAGATGTGTTGCTATTTTGTTCTTTTTTGTTACTGTAATTGATGCGGTCTGGTGCCGCGTGGTTAAACGTACAAATTAATTGGAAAGTTTGGAAATGTCGGTCCCGATTCTCGGACTTCGCACTGCCATCTACAAAGTTGACGATATGCAAAAAGCCAAAGCCTGGTATGTGAAGGCCTTTGAGGCTGAGCCGTATTTTGAAGCCGAGCCCTATATTGGCTTCAATATCGCGGGATACGAACTGGGCCTCATGCAGGAAGACGCACCCGGAGAGGCGAAAACGCGAAATGTGATGACCTATTGGGGCGTCGAAAATATCGAGGCGGCGATGCAGCATTTTATCGGTTTGGGGGCGACGGAAGACGAGGCGCCGATGAATGTCGGAGGTGAGATCGTCACCGCGTCGATTAAGGACCCTTGGGGCAACGTAATCGGTTTGATTTATAATCCAGAATTCGAGCTGCCTTAGCTTCGGCGCCTATGCGTCGCGGTGCGCGATAACAAGGCCCAGCGCGACAGCGCCAAGTCCGGCGATGAAATAGGCCGAGATCGATTCCGACAGGAGCACCGTGCCCAAGATTGTCGCGGTAACCGGGCTGAGACTGAGGAACACGGCGACGCGGGTCGGCGTGGTATGTTTTAGGGCCCATAGCCACAGGAAATAACCGATGCCACTGCTTGCCCCGATGAAAAGGATGGCAAGCCAACCGCCCCAGGTGACGTCCGGACTGGCGGCAAAGAATCCTTCGGCACCGGCAAGAACCGCGAGAAACAGAACCGAGGCCAGCATCGCGAAGGCGCTGACCGAAAGCGGTGGATAGCGCTGCAGGTAGGGACGATAGAGAACGCTGCAGAGCGCCCCGCTTATGGCGCTGCCCAATACGGCGATCTCGCCAATCCAGCCACTGGGTCCGGCGACTATGGCCTTTTCGCCAAGAACCAACGCGACGCCGACGAAGGTCGCCATGACACCTATAATCTTAAATCTGTTCAGGCTTTCTTTGCCCATGCTCGCCGCCAGCAGCATTGTCATCAGGGGAAAGGTGGCAAAGATCAACGCGCCGCGTGCGGCGGGCATGAATTGCAAGCCGTAGTTCAGCAGCACGATCAATATACCGAACTGACCTATACCGAGCAGTGCGATCGGCAGCAGGTCGCGGCGTCGAAATCGTGGCCATCTCGTGAGCAAGACAGGGGGAAGCAGACAGGCCAGCCCGATCGCGTAACGCAGAAAGGCGAGCGCAGCGGGCTCCGTTTGCCCAATGACGAAACGGGTCGCAACAATACCCGACCCAACGAGCATCCCGGCAACCATGGCTGCGACGACGGCGCGCGCGAAGAGGGAAGGGGTGTTCATGTTTGCGATGTGCGGTCTTCGAGTATGCCACGCAGGCAAAATCCGGCGACAGCGTCGAAGAGCGATCGGCCATCCTTGTCGAAAGAGGTAGAATCCGGCGCCAAGGGGCTTACTAGAGATTCCATGACGGCACCCACGATACAGGCAGCGCTCGCTTCGACATTCTGCTGGGGGAACTCGGATTTGGCGATACCGTCTTCCAATATTCTCTCGAACACGCGCGCTAACGCGCGCTTGTGTACAAGGCGCTGGGTATCGATCGCTTCGTCAGCAGGTTCGGCGATGAGCGCATAGGCCGTTATGCGGCCTTGTATGGCCCGGCTCGCGACCGCGCGGATCGTGGCAACCAATCTATCGGCTGCCGAGCCGCCTGAAAGGCTGATTTCCGCTGCGACATCGATTTCGTGCTGCGAAATGACATGGAAGACTTCGGCAGACAAATCGGCTTTGGACGGGAAATAACGGTAGACCGTTCCGGTCGCGACACCGGCCAATTGTGCGACCGTGCTGATTTGAATTGCAGTGAAGCCGCCCTCAGCGACAATCTGACGGGCGACGTCGATCAAGCGTCGGCGAATATCGGCCTTTCGCGCTTCGGTTCGGGCCGTTTTGCGATAGGCCAATTTCGATTTCTCCGGATTTGCAAATACCGTCCATTGGTGCACTAATTTTCTTTAAAAGATTTATATCATTGAAGATTATTAAATTTATACGATAAAATGAATTAGATTCATTTTTTGGATGACGCGATGTCGCAAAGAGAACAGTTAGTCGAACTGACAGGCTATCAGCCCGGCGGTTTGGGGAAAATGGTGGAGCTGCACGGCCGCTATTATGGCACCGAATGGGGCTTCGACCTTCGGTTTGAAGCGAATATTGCGACAGAAGCTGCCGCCTTCCTGTCCCGTCTTGACCCGGCCCGGGATGGGTTCTGGCTGGCTTGGCTGGACGGTCGCATGGTCGGATCCATCACGATTGACGGCGAGCCGCAGGGGAACCAAGACGGTGCTCACTTACGCTGGTTCATTGCCGAACCGCATATTGTTGGCCGCGGTATCGGCGGTGCCTTAATGGGCGCGGCAATGACATTTTGCCGTGATCAATGCTACCGGCGTGTCTGGCTGACCACGTTTGCCGGTCTAGATGCGGCGCGCGCGCTGTATGATCGGCACGGCTTTGTCGAAACCGGTACCTTTGAGAACAACGAGTGGGATCGCCCCATCAAGATGCAGACGCTGGCATGTGCGCTTTGACAGGTAGCGGCGAGCGCTATCCCACCGTGCAAACATGGATCGTCCGATCTTCGATCCAGTCTTGATAAGCACTGCGGGTTTTCGCCAACCTTTCCGAGTCCATATGTATCTTGAGGGCGTCTTCATCGCGGTAAACTTCGTAGAGGAACACGTGACCATTTTCTATGGGCAGCAAGACGTCGAATTGCACGCAGCCATCTTCGTCCGCAACCGTGCCTGCGGCATGCTCGCGCAGCAGCGTGATGAAGGCCACGCGATGCTCGGATTTGACATTGAATTCCACGATAAGGGCGATATTAGCCATGATTTTCTCTCCCTTCAGGGTTCGCTCGACAATGCTATGCCAGGTTTCCGGTAAATCCTAGTTCACAACGCGATCACGGAAGCCTTATTCCCTTTTCGGGGCGGCGGACCTATATGTGGACGCGTACAAAGATTTCAGCAAAGGGTGGAGAGCAATGGCCGAGTATGATTACGATCTATATACGATCGGTGCCGGGTCCGGCGGTGTCCGGGCGGCTCGGATTTCGGCGAGTTATGGCGCGAAAGTTGGGATCGCGGAAGATCGCTATCTCGGCGGGACCTGCGTCAATGTCGGCTGTGTGCCGAAGAAGCTCCTCGTCTACGCGTCGCATTATGCCGAAGATTTCGAGGATGCAGCGGGGTTCGGCTGGACCGTGGGCAAGTCCAGTTTTCACTGGCCGACGCTGATTGCGAACAAGAACAAGGAAATCGAGCGCCTGAATGGCATTTACGGGCGGCTGCTCGGCAACGCCGGCGTCGATCTGCATGAAGGCCGGGCGACTGTGGTCGACCCGCATACGGTTTCCGTCAACGGGCAAACCTACACGGCTAAATACATTCTGGTCGCGACGGGCGGCTGGCCTGCCGTACCCGATATACCCGGCAAGGAACACGCGATTACGTCGAACGAGGCGTTCTTCCTCGATGACCTGCCGAAGCGCGTCATCGTCGTGGGCGGCGGTTATATCGCGGTTGAGTTCGCGGGTATTTTCAATGGCCTTGGCAGTCAGGTGACCCAGCTCTATCGCGGGCCGCATTTTTTGCGCGGCTTCGATGACGACGTTCGGCATTTCCTCGCCGATGAGATGCGTAAGAAAGGCGTCGATCTTCGCTTCAATACCAACATCGCCCGTATCGAAAAGCGTGGCGACACGTTACTGGCGGAAATGGAAGACGGTACCGAAATGGAAGCCGACGTCATTATGTACGCCACCGGCCGCGATCCTAATGCGAGCGGCATTGGACTCGAGGAAGCCGGCGTCGAACTGAATCGAAAGGGAGCCGTTGTCGTCGACGATTATTTCAAGACGTCCGTGGACTCGATTTACGCCATCGGCGACGTGATCGATCGCATCGCGCTGACGCCAGTCGCAATCGCGGAAGGCATGGTCCTGTCGGATAATCTCTTCCGTGGCGGGTCCGGCACAATGGATTACGAGGATGTGCCGACGGCTGTCTTTAGTCAGCCGAATATCGGAACTGTTGGGCTCACCGAGGCACAAGCGCGGGAAACATATGGCGCCGTCGATATTTACACATCGTCCTTCACACCGATGAAATACACGCTGGCGGACAGCGATGAGAAGACGTTCATGAAGCTTATCGTCGACCGGGCCAGCGATCGCGTTGTCGGTTTCCATATGGTCGGTCCGGATGCAGGCGAGACCACGCAAGGGGTCGGTATCGCTTTCAAATGTGGGGCGACGAAGGCGCAGTTTGACGCGACGGTCGGCATTCATCCGACCGCGGCGGAGGAATTCGTCACCATGCGGGAGAAAGTGCCTGACGACTCAGAAAAAGTGGCAGCGGATTGATGACATAGGCGAGGCGTGGCATCCTGGCCGGACCTTTCATCGCAAGGGGAATACCGTGAGCCACGTTAAATATATCGATCGGACGCGGGCCTACTATCTCTCGCAAGGTTACGATAAGCCTTATCGATGGGCGCATTTCGACGATGTGCCGTTCACGCCGCTGAAGAAACCGCTCTCGGAGTCGCGCGTAACGCTGGTCTCGACCAGCGAAATTGCAGTGCGCAGTTGGGATGATCAGCGGACTCCGCTCGAGAAAGGAGCGGCGCCGAATGTCTACGGTATTCCGTCCGATACGCCGATTGAGGAATTGTATAGCCAGACTCCAGACTTCGATCAGCATGCGACGACTTTGGAGGACGTAAACACTTATTTTCCGATCACCCGGATGCACGAGGCTGTCGCGGACGGGCGGTTCGGCGAGGTCGCGCCGACTTTTTATGGAGTCTACAACGCCTACAGCCAGCGCAAGACCCGCGAAACGGATGCGCCTGAGGTATTGAGGCGTTGCCGCAATGAAGAGGTCGATGTCGCCGTTCTGACTCCGGTCTGACCCGTCTGCCACCAGACCGTGAGTCTGGTTGCCCGGCATCTCGAAGAAAACGGCATTCCGACGGTCGTGATAGGAACAGCGCGGGACATTGTCGAACATTGCGGTGTTGCCCGCTTTATCTTTACGGATTTTCCACTTGGCAATCCTGTCGGTGAGCCCGCGAAGTTGGATATGCAGAGGCATATTTTCGCCATGGCGCTAGACCTGTTGGAAAGCGCGACGGCGCCCCGCACGACACAACGCGCACCGTTTGATTGGAGCAGTGGCGGAAAATGGAAAGAGCTTATCTTCACGGAAGCGCAGCCCTTCCAGGATCCGGACACGGAGCGCGAATGGAAAGAGAAGAAAGCGCTCTATCGGAAGCTCAAAGAGCAAGGGAAAGTATAACCATGGCCGAAGTCACCGTTTATTCCACGCCGTTTTGTGCCCCGTGTGAGCAGCTAAAGTCGTATCTCCGCGATCGCGGCGTCGAGTTCGTTGCAAAAGACCTAATGATGGATGAGGACGCTGCTGAATTCATCGATTCCAAAAACATCCGCTCGTCGCCGGTGCTGCAGGTCGATGATGCGCTGTTGCATGGTCAGGAATTGGAGCCGGCGAAAATCGATGCGTTGCTCGGCCTGTAACCACAGACGCTGATTCCCTGACGACTGAATCAGCTTGCCGGTATCATGAGGTCGATCAGTGCGCCAACACCATCGCACTGCTCAATTTGGTCGACGCTCTTGATTAATTTCTCACAATTTTCCTCCGGTAACCGGGCGATCCCCGACTGCCAATTGGTGCGGAATTTTTCGATATGCGCTTCGTGGGTCATCGGATTTTTCGGATTCCCGTAAATTACGGTCTTTTCGCGTCTAAAAGACTTCCCATTCAGAAGCGTAATTGAGGCTGTAACGGGCGCCAGCGCGCTCGGGTTGGGGTTGTTGTCCCGCGCCACCAATATTCTGTCGGCCAATGCAAACGTATCGCGATCGGAAAGCGCTTCGGTGGTAAAATCACGGACGCTGAGCGATCCATCGCGCAAGGCGCGAGCGACGACATAGGGAATGCAAAGCCGGGCCTGGTTCGGTGTCATACCGGCACGCGGTGGACGGGCGACCAGCTGGTAGGTCAATGGCGGAACATGGGCTTCAATCGCTGCGACTTCCGCGGTGCTGAATTTCTCTTCGCGCTGCAGTTCGAGAACCGCGTCGAGCACGCCGTGCGTTGCCCGTCCGCTGGGGAACGGCTTGTGGGCGACTTCCGTTATGCGCCAGACCTTGCCCAAATCAGCGACAGTTTTCTCTAGCGAATGACCTTCTTCGAATAGGGAAAAATACCCGAATTCCCCGTCCAGCATGTTTTGCGGGGCGACGAGACCCATTTCCGCCAGGTCGCAGGCCACG
>JAJFJB010000067.1 GCA_021774435.1 Alphaproteobacteria bacterium | reverse complement strand
GTCAATCCCCGCAACCAGGCCGTCTGCTGCAATTTCCAGCGCGAAATCAGGCATCTTCTGCTTTTGCGGGAGTGTCCGTTGAATCCTGCGGCGGTGGCAGTGCCGGCATGGTTTCCTGTTCGAGCCGCTCCGGTTGCTGGTTCTCTTTGGCCGCTCGGCGATTGGTGATGGCTTGATAGACGTGGTGGACCCGATTGACGCCCGCTACCGCAACGGCAGCCAAAGCCGCCGTTACCCGGCGCGTCAGCCGCCACTCCCGGAAATAGATCAACCGCAATAGTGCACCAAGACTATCGGGATGTTGCGCGGACCTGTGATGCAGGCGTCGCGCGCTGTTCAACCAAAGAGGGCTTGTCACCAGTGATATGACCGTTACGGCGACGATCAGCCGGTGAATATCGGCGTCAATGACTTGCCGGTCGATGGCCGCGGCGCCGAGCACGAAGGAGAACTCGCCGATCTGCGCGAGGATCAGGCTGGACAAAAAGGCCCTTTGCCAGGGCTCGCCCATAAACCGCAAAACTCCGGTATTCAGGGCGGTTTTGAAGACTGCCACGAAGAGCCACAGCAGCAGAACAAGTCCAAGATTCTGCCACAGGAAATTCAAATCGATCAGTAGGCCGATCGATAGGAAGAACACCATCAGAAGAATGCTTTGAATGGGCCGCGCAGTTTCAACGACAGCTTGCCGTTGCGTGCTGCTGCCGACTAAAAGTCCTGCAAAGAAGGCACCGAATGCAGGCGAAAGCCCAATTAATCCGGCAATGGCAGCGAACCCAAAACACCAGGTCAACGCGGCAACCGGCGTCAAATCGAGGCCACCGATCATAAAAGCGCCGAGCGGTAAATCGACATGCCGCCGCTGGCTTAAATAGACGGTGGCGGCTGTCAGTAAGCCAATTGAAAGCGCGATTTTGAAAACAACCGAATATTCGAAGCCGCCGCCGGAGATGGCGCCGACGACGAGCAGCATTGGTGCGACGGCGAGGTCTTGCGCGACGAGGACACTGACGGTGATGCGTCCAACCCGGGTTCGCAGTTCGCCGACTTCCTCAAGCATGCGGATTGCCACAACTGTACTGCTGAGCGCCAGAACGAACCCGAACAGTATGGCGTGTGTTGCGGGCCAATCGAAGAAACGAGTCAGCGCCAAAAGCACCACGACGCTGGCGACGATTTGCATGAGGGTGGTGAACACCGCAATGCGCCAGCCGCGCCGGAAATTGCGCAGCGATAGCTCCATGCCGACGAAGTACAGCAGCATCAGCACGCCGAGCTCGGCCAGCGTACCGACTTGCCCCCGGTCGGTGATCAACGCCAATCCAGAAGGGCCGAGGAGAACTCCAGCGAAGATATAGCCGACAATGGCGGGTTGTCCGAGTCGGCTCAGCAATGTGCCGCATAAAGTTGCGGCGCCGGCCACCACCGCAATCGCCGTTAATTCAAGGCCGCTTTCCATGTCAGGCAATCTAACACAAAGATGGTTAAATCAATGTCAATTGATCGCCTTTTGCGGACGGTTTTCTGAATTGCGATATGTCCAGGTTGAGTGGGCGCATATCCATTCCGAGTTTGCGGCGGGCGAGGCGAAACCGCTTGCTGAGCATTTCCGCATAGACGCCTGTCCCCGTGCGGCGCTGGCCCCAGCTTGAGTTGTAATCGGACCCGTTACGCGTGTCGCGAACCAGACTCATGACATGGCGCGCCCGGTCGGGGTAGTGCGCTTCAAGCCACTCGACGAAGAGGTCGCGGATTTCGAGTGGCAAGCGGAGAAGCGTGTAATCGGCGTAGCTCGCGCCCGCATCCTTCGCCGCGGCGAGGATCGATTCGAGTTCCATGTCGTTCAGCGCCGGGATCATGGGCGCGGCGAGAACGCAAGTCGGAACACGGGCTTCGCTTAGCGCCGCGACCGCGCCCAGCCGTTTTGAGGCTGTTGGGGCACGGGGTTCGAGTTGCCGGGCGAGGGTCCGGTTAAGCGTCGTGATCGAAACCGAAACCATGGCGAGACCCTCGGCGGCAAGGGGGGCAATGATATCGAGATCGCGCACGACGAGGGGCGATTTGGTAACGATGGCGAACGGATGTTTGAAGTCGGAGAGTGTCTGGAGAATACGCCGCGTAATCTTCAAGTCGCGCTCGATCGGCTGGTAGGGGTCGGTGTTCGCCCCGAGCGCGACGAATGCGGGTTTGTAGCCCGGTTTCCGCAATTCCTCCGCCAGCCTTTCCGGCGCGTCCGGCTTCTGAAACAGTTTTGTCTCAAAATCGAGACCTGGCGAAAGGCCGTAATAGGCGTGCGTGGGCCGGGCAAAACAATAAATACAGCCATGTTCGCAGCCGCGGTAGGGATTAATCGACCGGTCGAACGGCACGTCGGGGGATTTATTATAGGCAATTGCTTTGCGGGCACGGTCCACGCCGACAGTTGTGCGCAGTGGAGGTGGATCCTCACCGTCGCCGACCCATCCGTCGTCAAAGTACACGCGCTTTTGCGCTTCGAACCGACCGCTGTCATTGCTCGACGCGCCACGGCCTTTGCGTGCTTGTCGGGGCGTTATCATGTCCATAGTTTATTATAATAGAACAAAAGAAGAACATGCAAGGAGATTTGCTGGTTGCTCCCGCATGGTGCGTGGGGGATAAAAACCGGGTATGGCCGAATTGAGTATCATAATTCCGACTTTGAACGCTGGCACAGGCTTGCAGCGAAGCCTCCCGCCGCTTGCCGAGTTCGATTCGGTCAATTTGGTGCATGAGGTTATTTTTGCGGATGGCGGTTCGACGGATGAAACGCTAGAAGTTGCCGAAGCTGCCGGTGCGAATGTCGTGATCTCAGAGCGTGGCCGCGGCCTGCAATTAGGCGCCGGGGCCAAGGCCGCAACAGGTCGATGGCTACTCTTTCTGCATGCGGATACGAGCCTCGATCCCCGTTGGTACGAGGCCGTCTGGTCGTTCTTGCATGAACCGGACAATGATCGGCGTGCCGGCTATTTCAGGTTCAAACTCGACGACAAACGAAAACGAGCGAAATTGCTGGAACGTTTTGTCGCGTTGCGCGTCCGCCTGTTCGGATTGCCGTATGGCGATCAGGGTCTTTTGATTTCGAGATCGTTTTACAATGAACTGGGCGGCTATCGCGCGATACCGCTGATGGAGGATGTGGATTTTGTCCGACGGATAGGCCGGACACGTCTCGTGCACCTCGGCCGCAATGCGGTGACATCAGCGGAACGATATGAGCGGGATGGCTATGTGCGACGTTCAGTCCGCAATTTTTTCTGTCTTTCGGCCTTTTTTTTCGGCGTGCCGCCGCGATTGATAGCGAAGTTTTACGGATGAAAAACCGGCTTGTCATTTTCGCCAAGGCGCCGCGCCTTGGGCGGGTAAAGAGCCGGCTTGCCGCCGATATCGGCAGGGTCGCAGCGTGGCGATTTCAGAAATTGGCATTAGAACGGACGTTGCGCCGCCTTGCGCGGGATCCACGTTGGGAATGCTGGCTGGCGGTTACGGGCGGCCCGGCACAATGGCCGGCAACCGTGAAGCGAATGGATCAACCACGCGGTGATCTGGGACAACGCATGGACCGGGTTATGCGTGGGTTCGGACCCGGCCCCGTGGTTATCATTGGATCTGATATTCCAGACATATCGACCGACCATATCAACGCGGCGTTTTGTGCGCTCGGGCGGCGCGATGCGGTTTTCGGACCCGCAGACGATGGCGGCTACTGGCTCGTCGGGTTGCGGCGGCGGCCATCACACCCAGCTCTATTTTCCCCTGTGCGCTGGTCGACCAGACACGCGCTTGCGGACACGATCGACAACCTTGGTAACCGCTACGACTATGAATTGCTCGACACGCTGATCGATGTCGACGACGCCGCGTCGTTGAAGCGCTGGCGTGCCGCCGCGCCTCGTTAGTCGATCAGGCCTTAACCGGTGCGATGGCCGTCATGCGTAAGAGAGCATCTTCCGCGAGTTGCCGGGTCAAGTCGGCAGCGCCGATTTCGTGGCCCAGCCGTGCCGATTGTCCGGACCACAACGATGTGAAATCCGCTGCTCCTTTCTCCTCCGCTGCGGCTTTCAGCGGTGCCAGCGCTCCTCCGGCCGTGGGAAATGCTGACGGTGCATCCGACATTGGGCCCACTTCCCGCATCAACCGGTTCATGATTCCCCGTGCCGGCCGGCCGGAAAAAAGGTTGGTCAATGCGGTTTGATCGTCCCGCGTTTCCTGAAGAGCGGTGCGATGTAAGTCGCTAACGAGCGACTCCGGCGTAAACAGGTAGGCCGTACCGATTTGCACGCCCGATGCGCCGAGCGCGAAGGCAGCCGCGATTCCCCTGCCATCGGCGATACCGCCGGCTGCGATAACGGGAACGGACACAGCGTCCACGACCTGCGGCACCAATGCCATGGTGCCTGCTTGAGTCGCCACATTGTCGGTGAGGAACATGCCGCGATGGCCGCCGGCTTCGTAGCCTTGGGCGATAATCGCGTCACAGCCATTGTCGGCAAGCCAGCGCGCTTCATCCGCCGTCGTTGCCGAGCTGATGACAATGCATCCGGCAGCCTTAACGCGCTCGAGCAAGGTTTCCGCTGGCAACCCGAAATGAAAACTGACAACCGTCGGCTTTGTTTCCTCAACAATTTCGCACATGGCGTCGTCGAAGGGCGCACGATTGACGGCTGGGGCCGATGCGTTGGCATCGAGCCCAAGCTCAACATAATACTCCGTCAAACGCGCCTTCCACGCGGCGTCCCGCGCCGGATCGGGATCCGGTGGCGTGTGGCAGAAAAAGTTGACGTTGATCGGATTCGATGTCTGTTGCCGGATGACGCCCAGTTCGGCGCGCATCTTCTCCGCATCCAGCATCGCGCAAGGCAAGGAGCCAAGGCCGCCAGCCTGGCTCGCCGCGATAACCATGGCTGAGCCATTCGATCCGGCCATGGGAGCCTGGATAATGGGATGTTCAATGCCAAAGAGGTCAATAATTCGGCGGTCCGGCCACATCGGTCTCTCCATTGCGGTTCACAAGGCTGAAATCGTCAGGAGCCGCCGACTTTATAGGCGCGAGTGATGCAAAAAAAATGAATTGTTTTGATAGACCAAATCAGAAATTGAGATGGCAGGCCTAATTCAACGGAAACCTCAGTGGGTCAGGTCTTCCTTTTCGATATCCGATTTTTCGGTTTTGTTGAACCGCCCATCGTAAATCGGCCGACCGCCGGTATTGGGCCCCGGATATTGCACGAACATGATACGACAGCCATTTTCCGTGCGCATTTCGTGTTCGAAATGCGGGTCTTCCATATAGACCATGTCGCCCGGTGTCAGGGTCCGGTCACCGAACTGACATTCACCGTCCAGCACATACCAAACCTGCGCGAAATCATGCAGGTGTAACGGAAAGCCTGAACCCGCTTCATAGGTCAGCACGCCGGCATTTGGAGCGGTCGGGTTCTCATTGGTTGGATGGAAGATCATTTGCGTGGTGTTGGCGAAACGCCCCATTTCCGCATCCATCGTGTCGGGTCGTCCGAAGATCGGTGCGTTATGCGTTTTCGCGGCTTCTTCCAATGTCGGGCGTTTCTTTGGTGGTGCCTGGGTCATCGCGCCGTCTCCTGTCCGAATTCAGGTTGAAGGATATCACTGGTCGCAACAAAGAGTCTCGATCAGGTCAGATAGTCCGCGGACCGTCGGATATGCCCTGATTTAATGCGGCTTCGCCACCAATCGATCGTTCGCGCCACACCTTCATCGAGATCGACTGCCGGAGACCAGCCGCACGCCGCTGTAAGTTTTTCGGAATTGGCGACCAGGGCCCGAACTTCCGACCCTGCGGGGCGGAGACGAGACTCTTCCTGGGTGACGGGTTTGTTCGTGCCCGTCGCGGCTTGGACTATTTCGACCATGTCGCCGATCGAGACCTCGACACCCGTGCCGGCATTATAGGGCTGCCCTTGTTCGACGGTGTCGCTGGCGCCGATCGCGAGGAAGGCATCTACGGTGTTGGAGACGTAGTTGAAGTCGCGTGTCGGACTCAAATCGCCAAGCCGGATTTCGGTGCAGTCCGGATCAAGCGCCTGCCGAATCATCGTCGAGAGAACGGCGCGCTCGCTTTGCCGGGGGCCGAACGTGTTAAAGGGCCGCAATGTTACGACGGGTAATGAGAACGATCGGACATAGGCTTCAGCCATCATATCCGCGGCAATTTTACTGGCCGAATAAGGCGATTGACCTTGCAGGGGATGACCTTCATCGATCGGTTTTTGTAAGGCCGTGCCATAGACTTCGCTTGTCGATGTCTGAACGACCTTCGCAACGCTAAACTGCCGCGCGGCTTCAAGAACGTTCAAGGTTCCGGTAACATTCACGTCGACGTAGGATTGCGGCGCGTTGTAGGAATGCGGGATGGCGATCAGGGCCGCGAGATGGAAGACCGTATCCTGTCCTTCGATTAATCCCCGCACGAAACCGCCGTCTCGAATATCACCGCGGCGGATGTCGATGGCCGCTAGCAATTCTTCTGGCGTTTCGTCCAACCAGCCGTTCAATCCGAACGAATTATATTGAGCGAGCGCCGTGACACGGGCCCCTTGCGCCGCGAGCGTCTCAGCAAGATGAGATCCGATGAACCCGTCGGCACCTGTAACCAGAACCTTGATGCCTTTGTAGCTCAAGACGAACTCCCATTTGCAAATCGGAACGACCGGCTGACGACAGTCTTGTCGGCAGGTATGTCTCTGTTCACCAGGGCACCGGCGCCGACGACGGTCCGCGCGCCAATCTTGACCGTGGGCAAAATAGTCGCACCAGCGCCAACGAATACATCATCGCCGCATTCCACGACGCCGGCCAGCGTGGCGCCGGGACAAATTTGAACATCGTTCCCGAGGCGGCAGTCGTGATCGATCGACGCCCTCGTATTGATGATGCAATTGTCGCCGATTTGGGCATCGATATTGATGACAACGCCCGCCATCACGGCACAACCGCTGCCAAGAGAAACCGATTGCGATATCGTTGCAGCAGGGTGCACCAGGGTTGCCAGCGCCCCCCCCTTTTCAACGATCAACGCCGACAACCGTTTATGCAGTGCAGGGTTGCCGATACCGAGGACAAAATCGTGCGCCGAAACGAAACCGGCATCGTCGAGCATCGTATCGTTGCCGAGCACGGGCAGGCCATGCACCTCTCCTTCGACATTTTGGTCTAAAAAACCACCGACATCCCGGCCTGTTTCGCGACAGATATCGAAGAGCACTTTGCCGTGCCCACCAGCTCCCATAATGACAATTGGCTTGCTCATATTCCCAATACACCGGCTGCGATCATTGCCCAAGTATATGGAGCACGGAACGTCAAAGGGCGCAATGTTCCTGCGACCGTTCAGAAGCGCGTGCGGACCTTATAGGTTAATTCAGTCTCGCCACCCGCCGGCACCGTGATGCGCCAAAGCGCCTCATTGGATGATTGTTTGGTATGACCATGCGATTCCGAGAGCATCTTCCAATCGCCAGGAATGCGTTCGATAACCACCACGGTTACGGCTTGTTCCTTGGCGTTGCGGAGGGTGATGGAATGGCCGGTTTCGACGACATTTTTCGGCAGTCCATCGCGGCGAAATTCAGTCTGGCGGCGCTCGCTTGTGATATCGGTCGCCTGCCCTGCCGTCAGCGTGACCTTCTCGCCGACGGGCGTGTGACGGATGCCATCCTGACCCCGGAATATATCGCCACCTTTCGATGGGGCGTACAGCCGAACCGTACCCCCGGGAAGGCTGCGTCCCAGGCCCGCTGTTTTGGTGTTATCAAATTTGAACCGCACGGCAGGATTCGCACGCTGCGTATCCCGGCGCACACTGCCAAAATGGGACGCGTTCCCGTATAGACGGTATTCCTTTTCGATCTTAATTGGTGTGGATGCCAATAACGCCAATTGGCGTGACTCCTTGCCGCCGATAGACATTTTTTCGTCGAAACCGAAGACACGCAAATCGGAAACGGCGGTTTCCACCGGCGCTCGCCTTCCCTTCGCCGCGACGGATTGCATGGCCATAATACCTGTCGACCGCGATCTCTCGGTGGCCCGGTTGACGTTGCCGGCCACGACCCGGAGTTGGGCGTTCTTGAAGGCAGTTCCCGTCGAGTTCGTCAAAGTCACCCAGCCTGCGAGTTGCATGCCAGATTCATCTTCGCTCAACCGCGCGACATAGTCCGCACGCCAGACCATGCCGCGCGTCAGGTAGCTGAGGGAAAGCGTTTCGTCTCCCGCTGCGGCGTTGTCCAAGTCGAGGACGAGTGTCGGTCGGGACCGCAAGTTCGAGGGGGCAGAATCGAATGCGATCCGTCTGACGTCGATTGTTCGGATACGGCCGTCGAGACGCAGCAACGCTTCCCGACCCTGTGCGCGAAGCACTTCCGCTGTTGCAAAAGATTCGGCGCCGGTTTCGCGGTTTCTTGTTACGACTTGAACCGATTTTCCAACAGACGCCTGCAAAAGCGCCTCGGGTGTAAGAAGGGCGGATTCGTAAACCTGTCCGACGACGCTGAGCCGGTCTTTGGTGGTCCCGCCCGCCAGCACTGTCTCCGGCATCAGCGAAGAAGGAACGCCGATCACGGCGAGGCGACTACGGCCTTGGGACAGCGACACCCGACGCAGTTCCCGAATCAGCGCCAAATTTTGCTGATACACCGTCAGCGTGACGGCGGTTTGATCTTCTGGTCTGGTGGATTGTTCGGCGGCTGAAGCCGTAAGCGATGTGGCGATAAGAACGGAAGCAAGCAATGTACGCATTAACATCAAAGAATTCCCCTGAACTGAATAATCCAGAAATCAAAACACACAAACATGGCCGAAACGCGGCAAAATTATGGATCCTAAAACGTGGTGTTAAAGTGATCGTCTTGCGCGAAGGGCGGCGGTTAGCGTCCCGTCGTCGAGATAGTCAAGCTCCCCGCCGACTGGGACGCCATGCGCCAGCCGGGTCACATCGACGCCTGTCGGCTCGAGTCGTTCGGTAATGTAGTGCGCTGTCGTTTGCCCATCGACTGTTAGGTTGGTTGCCAGGATAACTTCCTTGATGCCTTCTGCGGATACGCGGGCAACAAGAGACGCGATGTTCAGATCTTCGGGGCCGATACCGTCAAGCGCGGAAAGGCGGCCGCCAAGCACATGGTAGCATCCGGGGAAACTGCCTGTGCGTTCGATCGCCCATAAATCAGCGACTTCCTCGACAATGCAGAGTTGCGATTTGTCGCGCTCCGGGTTCGTACAAATCGAGCATGGATCCGTCGTATCGATACTGCCGCAACTTGAGCAGGTCCGAATCGCCGCTGCGGCATCGCCAATCGCGCGCGCCAATGGTTCCATCAGCGTGTCCGGTTTTTTGATTAAATGCAGTGCCGCACGCCGGGCGGAGCGCGGGCCCAGTCCCGGCAGCCGCGCGAGCAATTGGATCAGTCGTTCGATTTCTTGCATGAATGCGCCGCTAGAACGGCATTTTGAAACCAGGCGGCAAATCAACGCCGCCCATCATTTTCGATGTTTCTTCCTGCATATGCGCATCGACCTTGGCGCGGGCATCGTTTTGCGCGGCAACGATCAAATCTTCCAGGACCTCTGCTTCCTCCGGAACAATCAGAGATGGGTCGATCTTCGCCTTGCGCATTTCGCCCTTCCCATTGAGCACGACGGTTACCATGCCGGCGGCGGCAGTGCCCGTGATCTCGACATCCGCGAGGCGCTGCTGCATCTCCGCCATTTTAGACTGCATTTCCTGGGCTTGCTTCATAAGCTGGCCAAGATTTTTCATGCTGGGTTACTCCACTAACTTTCGTCGGGTCCGGAGGTCGTCCGGTCATTGACTTTTATTATCTTCGCACCGGGGAATGCGTCCTTAACGGCATTCACGAGCGGGTGCTGCTCGGCTTCGGCGAAGCGTTGATTTTCGACCGCCTGTGCTTTTTCGGCGAGCGTCGCTTCGCCTTCGGCATCCGAGACGCTGACAATCCAGCGATTTCCGGTCCATTCCGAGAGAAGCTTGCCGATGCGATTTGCAAGATCGCGCGGAGCAAGCGGACCAGGCCGAAACTCAATCCGGCCGACGTCGAAATGCACGAGGTGGAAGTCTTGGCGCAAATGGGTCGTCAGGATGCCTTCCCGCTTCTCTTCGAACAGCGCTACCACATCCGCAAAAGAGCGCAAGGCCTGCACGGGCTCCGATGCTGACTGCGCTTGCGGTACCGGATCGGAATACGGCTCGGGATCAGGATAATATTCAGGGTCAGGTGCTCGCTCGATAGCGGCCGAAGCACCGGATCCGGCGGGAGATGCCGGTACAGGTGCGGCGCTAGTCTGCGGCGCGGCTGCGGGTGGTGTCGTTGCGCTTTCACGCCCCTTTTCATTTTGCAGCCGCTTGACAAGATCGCCCGGCGGTGGAAGGTCCGCCGCAAAGACAAGCCGAACGAGCACCATCTCCCCCGCGGCCAATGATGACGGTGCAACTTGTGTCTCGCCTAACCCTTTCAGCAACATCTGCCAGCATCGGGTCAGCGTCGGCATCGTCAGGCTTTGGGATAGTTTTGCGCCTCGCACGCGTTCCTCTTCCGGAACGCCCGGCTCATTGACCAGATCGGGCGCGATTTTGACGCGCGTCAGCCAGTGCGTGAGGTCCAGCAGGTCTTGCAGGACAACAATGGGGTCCACGCCGTCCCGGTACATCGTGCGGAACCGTTCGAGCGCCGTTGCGATATCTCCGGACATAACCGCGTCGAAAAGGTCGAATACGGCGCCACGGTCGGCGAGGCCAAGCATATCCCGAACTTGCACCGCCGTAATTTTTCCACCGGACAAGGCAATCGCTTGGTCGAGCAACGACAGCCCGTCGCGGACGGAACCATCGGCAGCCCTGGCGATAATATCGACGGCTTCTTCTTCGATTTCGACAGCCTCTTTACCGGAAACCATGCGAAAATGATCGGCTAGCTGCTCGCGTTCGATGCGGCGTAAATCGAAGCGTTGGCAGCGCGATAGAACGGTGACCGGAACTTTGCGGATTTCCGTAGTGGCGAAAACGAAAATGACGTGATCGGGTGGCTCCTCCAGCGTTTTCAGCAGACCATTGAAGGCTTGCCGCGACAGCATGTGAACCTCGTCAATGATATAGACCTTGTACCGTGCCGAGACGGGCTTATAGCGGACACCCTCGATTAGCTCGCGGATATCGTCGATGCCGGTGCGGCTGGCGGCGTCCATTTCGATGACGTCGACATGGCGGTCTTCGGCGATCGACGTACAATTTTCGCAGACGCCGCAAGGCTCCACGGTCGGGCCACCGCTGCCATCGGCTCCAACGCAATTCAGGGCGCGGGCAATAATCCGCGCCGTCGTTGTTTTTCCGACACCGCGCACGCCCGTAAGCACGAAGGCGTGTGCAATCCGGTTGGTCGCAATGGCGTTCGATAGTGTGCGAACCAGCGCTTCCTGTCCGATCAGTTCATCGAACCCACGCGGCCGGTACTTGCGCGCAAGGACGCGGTATCCGGTGGAATTGGAACTATCGTTCATATCGTCAGGAAACGCTCGCCGTCGTTAACTGGCAGTTTTTAAGGCTTTCGCACAAAAAATAAAAGTGGAAGACTGGACCCACGACCCGTGGCGAACTCGTTACGGCTGCTTCCTTCCGGATCTGACCGGGTTGGCGAGGACCTCGTCCGCACGCCAGCCTTCCGATTGGAGTATATCAGGACTCGACCCCGGTCCGGCAAGGGGAGTCGCGACCCAATTGCACGAATTTTGTTGGCATGGCAGATTTCGGACCATGAAAACACCAAATTTCTATGCGTCGGGCGGTATTGACCGTGCTGCGCACCTTCGCGCCGACGAGGAATGGATCAAGCAGCAGATCGAAGACCGCATTGCGCGGATCGTGCCGATCTGGCGATCACAGAATCTCGTTCAGGCTGGTGACACGCCCGTGGGGGTCGCCGTGGAAGCCAATAGGGGCCTTTTGATGGGCGCGGGGGCAGTCGTATTTCTCGGCCTTGTGGAAGACGTCCCGCATTTCGCCGCTGATTTTTCGGCTTATGATGATCCTCCCCTGGAAGAACATGGACAATTCCGCGATATGCGAGGCATCGGGCAATTGCTTCCCCACCAGGAAGGCGCCTTGCTGGTTTATGCGCGGGCGACGATTCAGTGGCATTTGCGGCATCAGTTCTGCGGTGTTTGCGGCAGCGCCACGACTAGTCAGGATTCGGGTCATATGCGGAAATGTACTAATGCCGACTGCGCGGCGCAGCATTTCCCGCGTCTCGACCCTGCTGTGATCATGCTGGTTCATGATGGCGGCGACCGCCTGATCCTCGGCCGGCAGAAGAATTGGCCGCCGGGTCAGCATTCCGTCTTGGCGGGCTTCGTGGAACCGGGCGAAAGTTTGGAAGATGCCGTCGCACGGGAGATATTTGAAGAAGCCGGTGTCGAGATTACCGACATTCATTATCATTCTTCGCAGCCATGGCCTTTTCCGTCATCGATCATGCTTGGCTTCATGGCGCAGGCGACCAGCGATGTCTTAAACGTCGATCGGGACGAGTTGGAAGATGCGCGCTGGTTTACCCGGGACGATCTTCTCAAGTCTCCCGAAAACGACGCTTTCCGGTTGCCGCGGCGCGATTCGATTTCGCGACGCCTTATCGAGGACTGGATGAACCAGTAAGTGTTGCATTGGACACCGTCATAGAAACACGATTGCGACCATCGTAGCCGGGACAATTAGGACGGTGAGCGACGTCCAAACAAGCCAATCTCGGGGACCACAGCCTCGAAAACGCAAGTATGCGGCAGCGAGCGTTAAGAGGGGCCACCCTAAAAATAAGACCTTGCCGACAGTGATCGTGAATTCAGGGAGGTCAATCCGTGCGGTAACGAGCGTTGCCCCAAGCACAAAACAGACGATTCCCGCAGCAAAGCAGATTAACCCGTAATGCGCCGCTTTTTCCTTCGATTCTGTGCCGGTATCGCTAATTTTCGTATCCGCTCCGATTGGCGGGATAAACGCCGAGCACCTTGACCGCACGGCTGAAGAATCCGAGCTCTTCCAGCGCCAATCGCACATTCGTCTGGCTGGGATGGCCTTCGATGTCGGCATAGAACTGGGTCGCGGAGAATTCTCCATTGACCATGTAGGATTCGAGCTTGGTCATATTCACACCATTGGTCGCGAAGCCGCCCATGGCCTTGTACAGCGCGGCGGGGACGTTGCGGACCTGGAAGACGAATGACGTCATGATCGGCCCGTTATCGGCATCCGGGTCGATTGGTTCCTTTGCCATGATGATGAAGCGCGTGGTGTTGTGGGTGTGGTCCTCCATGTTCTTGCGCAAAATATCAAGATCGTAGATCTTCGCCGCGAGATCGGAGGCAATGGCGCCTTCCGTTGGGTCCGGGTTCTCGGCTAAATCCTTGGCCGCGCCAGCGGTATCGGCGTGAACTTCCGGTGTCAATCCGAGCGATCTGAGTGTCTCCCGGCATTGAGAGAGTGCCTGGTGATGGCTGCGAACAATCTTCAAATCCTCAATTTTCGTGCCCTTAATTCCCATCAGATGATGGTGAACCGGATGAAAATGTTCGGCGATGATATGCAACTCTGAATCCGGAAGCAGGTGGTGAATGTCGGCGACCCGGCCAGCGGCGGAGTTTTCGATCGGAATCATGGCAAGGCGCGCCTCGCCGTCGCGGACAGCCGCGAAAACATCCTCGAAGGAGGGGCACGGAAGCGGTTCCATGTCCGGATGGACCTCTCTGCAGGCCATATCCGAGTTCGCGCCGGGTTGCCCCTGATACGCGATGAGATTGTTGCTGTCTGACGCCATTATTATGCCATTTCAATTTGTTAAGGCGATTTCAAGGCGCCAGCATCTCCCGCGCCCGGGCCAAATCGGCGGGAGTATCGACACCCAATGGAATCGTGTCAACGAGAGCGATGTCGATCCGCATTCCCGCTTCCAGGGCGCGCAATTGTTCAAGCCGTTCGCGTTGTTCCAAAATTCCAGGCGGCAGCCCGACAAAACGTTCCAATGCCGCACGGCGGTAGGCATAGAGGCCAATGTGATGATACAGAGGTCCATCACCCCACGGCGCGGTAGCCCGAGTAAAGTACAGCGCCCGTCCGACCGAATCGGGTGCTTTGATCGCTGTTACCGCTTTAACGACATTTGGATTTGTGCGTTCCGACTCTTCCGTGATTTCGACACCGAGCGTGGCGATATCGACTTGTTCATTAGCGAGTACTTCGAAAGCGGTGCGGACGGTTTGCTTTTTAATCGTCGGGAGGTCGCCTTGCACATTGACGATGGCGTCGTAGCGACCGTCCGGGTCGTATCGCGTTAAGGCTTCGAAAATGCGATCCGAGCCGGAGGGATGCGCCGGGTCGGTCAATATCGCTTCGCCCCCGGAATCGCGGACGGCGTCTGCTATTTCACGGTCTCCGGCGGCGATGACGACGGGGCCAATATCGGCCTCGAGCCCGCGATTGAGAACCTGCACGATCATCGGTACGCCATGAATATCCGCCAGAGGTTTGTCAGGCAAACGGGAGGAGGCGAGCCGTGCCGGGATGAGGACGATGGGATGGCGGGGAAGAGGCATAAATGAGGACAGTATCTAAAAATTAACGATTCATCGGGACATTGGGTTCTTAGCGGTTCTTGCATGCGGGCGATATTTGCATTTCACGATGACTGAGATTATACCGCTTGCTGAGGTGACGCGCGGGAAATTCGCACTAGGGCTGGTTCTATTTAGGTGCTGTTTGCGTGGCGCGGGGGATTTATCGTCGAGATCGGGGGAAGTGGCATGAATAGTGATCCGCTCTTTATCAACAAGGTAGTTGGGTCGATCCTGACAGCCGGGCTAATTGCGATGGTTGCGGGATTCATCGCCGATTTAGCATACCATCCCAAGATGCTGGACAAGCCAGCCTACGCCATTGGCGGAAATGCGCCAGCTGCAACGACGACGGCCGCCGCGCCTGCCGGTCCGGAACCGATCGTGGGCCTTTTGGCATCCGCCGATGCCGCCGCGGGCGAAAAATCGTTCAAGAAATGCAAGGCCTGCCACGGATTCAAGAAGGGTGGCCCGAATAAGGTCGGACCTAATCTTTGGAATGTTGTCGGCGGATCGCGTGCCGCCGTTGCTGGATTTAAATACTCGGCCGCTATCAAGGATATGGGCGGCAAGTGGGGTTTTGCCGATTTGAACGCATTCCTTTACAAGCCAAAGGCATTCATGAAGGGTACTAAAATGAGCTTTGCCGGAATGAAGAAGGCGCAAGACCGCGCCAATCTCGTCCGGTTCCTTCGTGATAAGAGCGATTCGCCAATCGCATTGCCATAACAGGCTGCGGTATCGAGCCGATATTATGGCGCGGTGATGACCACCGATTGCCCCGACGAGCTTATTGCCATTGCGAATAAGCTGGCGGATCTCGCACGTCCCATTGCTCAGCGGTATTTCCGATCGGGTATCGCGATTGAAACTAAATTAGACGCGAGTCCGGTAACGCGGGCCGACCGTGAAATCGAAGCCGCGCTGCGGCAATATCTGAAACAAACTGTACCGGACCACGCCGTTATCGGTGAGGAGATGGGTGGTAGCCTGGGTCACGCCGGACCAGTCTGGATCCTGGACCCCATCGACGGGACCAAAGCGTTCGCGACGGGAACACCTGTATTTGGGACATTGATCGGCCTCGCGATAGAAAAACGATTTGTCTTGGGCGTTATCGATCAACCGATCAGTGAGGAACGTTGGATTGGCACTGCGGGTCAACAGACGACACTAAACGGAACACGAACCCAGGTAAGCGACTGTACGGGCGTGAGTGCGGCGCGGCTTTACACGACGGCGCCGGAATATTTTGGGCAGGAAGCTGCATTCGACGCCTTCGTGCGCGTCCGGGATCAAGTTATGTTTACACGCTATGGCGCGGATTGTTACGCCTTTGGTTTGCTCGCCTCGGGTCATGTCGATGTGATTGTCGAATCGCAGTTAAATCTCTGGGATGTTGCGGCGTTGGTGCCCGTCGTAGAGGGGGCTGGCGGCATCATCACCGACTGGCATGGCCAGCCGTTGACGACCGACTTTGAGGGGCAGGTCGTCGCGACATGCAATTCTGGGTTACATGAAACCGTGCTCCAACTTCTCACGGCGTAGTGCGGGTGTTTTCTGGATTGGTCCAGCCCATAATTCATGAACTGTTTTCAAAAAGCTTTGAGCATTTCAAGAAGTGGGGCCGATATTGCTGTAGAACGAATGGCAGTAACCAAAATTCTGACTGGAAACAACAGGGTGAACGCATCAAATAATTGCCTTATTTCCAGTTACACTTGCCTGTTTCCACGCCCGTTTCGTGAATTGACAAGGAGCCGACCGTGATCCGCCTAATCGGAACCGCCCTCGCCCTAAGCGTCGCGCTACTCGTTGCCCTTCCCACCGGTGCGCAAACCAGCCACGGCATCGCGATGCATGGCGATTTGAAATACCCGGCCGACTTCAAACATTTCGACTATGTCAACGCGGACGCGCCCAAGGGAGGCGAGGTCCGTCTCGCGGCGAATGGCGGCTTCGACACCTTCAATCCTTATGTCGTAAAGGGGCGGGCCGCCGCGGGAATTGGATTGACCTTTGAAACCTTGATGGTCAGTTCCGCGGACGAAGCGTTTTCTGAATATGGCTTGCTGGCGGAAACGGTGGAAACGCCGGAAGACCGTTCCTGGGTCGCCTTTACCCTGCGCAAGGACGCGCGTTGGCACGACGGAAAACCGGTCACCGTTGACGACGTCATCTGGACTTTTTCGATGCTTAAGAAAAAGGGCCGGCCTTTCTTCCGATACTACTATGCCAACGTTCAGGATCCCGTCCGCATTGGCGGCCGAACGGTCAAATTCAGTTTTACAGGCGGCGTAAATCGCGAACTGCCGCTCATCGTCGGTCAGCTGCCCGTTTTGCCAAAACATTTTTGGGAAGGGCGCGATTTCGAAGCGACGTTGCTGGAACCACCCCTTGGCAGTGGCCCCTATCGCGTCAAAGAATTCGAAGCGAACCGTCACGTCGTCTATGAGCGCGTGCCTGATTATTGGGGTGTAAACCATCCCACACAGAAGGGGTTTTCGAACTTCGAGCGTATTCGCTACGACTATTACCGGGATACGACGGTTTCGGTCGAGGCGTTCAAATCGGGCGCGTTCGATTTTCGCCGGGAAAATACATCCAAGGTTTGGGCAACGGCGTATGAAATTCCGGCCCTGAAAGATGGGATGCTCGTCAAGAAAACCTTCGAGCACAATCGACCCGCGGGCATGCAGGGCTTCGTGATGAACCAGCGCCGTACGAAATTTGCCGATCCCCGCGTACGACAGGCCCTTTCCTATGCCTTCGATTTCGAATGGTCGAACAAGGCACTGTTTTACGGCCAATATGTCCGCACCCGCAGCTATTTTGACAATTCTGAACTGGCTTCGGACGGTATTCCCAAGGGTGACGTTCTCGCCATTCTGGAAAAGTATCGTGGCCAAATTCCAGAGGAAGTGTTTATGAAATCCTTCGAGCCGCCGAAGACCGATGGCTCGGGAAATCTGCGGCGAAATCTGCGCACCGCGTTGAGTCTGCTCAAGCAAGCGGGTTGGATGGTTGATCCCAAGACCAAAAAACTGACGAACACAAAGTCAGGCGAGACGATGTCGTTCGAGATACTTTTGCTCAGCCCGCTTTTCGAGCGCATTGCGTTGCCCTACGTCAAGAATTTGAAGCGGCTTGGCGTCGAGGCACGGGTCCGCACGGTGGAATCCGCGCAATATAAAGAGCGCATCGACAAATTCGATTTTGATATGGTGTCAACCGGCTGGGGCCAGTCGGCTTCGCCAGGCAACGAGCAGCGCGATTACTGGGGTACGGAAGCCGCGGCCCGAAACGCGAGCCGCAATCTCTCTGGTGTGAAGAGTCCCGCCTTGGACGCATTGATCGATTTGGTGATTTCCGCGCCGGACCGCAAGAGCCTCGTCACCCGCGTGCGGGCGCTCGACGCGGTGCTGCAATGGCAGCATCTCGTTGTGCCGCATTGGCATATTCCCTATGACCGGCTGGTCTTTTGGGATCGCTTCGGGCAACCGTCGGTGACACCGGACCAAGGCACACAGTTCTTGGCGTGGTGGATCGATCCGGCCAAGGATGAAAAACTGTCGCAGTACCGACGTTCGAGAAAAAAGAGCAACTGATCTAGCCTGCCAATGCTCCCTTATATCATTCGCCGACTGCTGCTGATCGTACCGACGCTTCTTGCGATCATGGCGATCAATTTCGGGATCGTTCAGTTTGCGCCTGGAGGTCCCGTCGAACAGTTGCTGGCGGAGCTCGAGGGGACCGCCGTCGATGCGACCGCACGGCTGGGCGGTCAGTCGGGATCGGAAGTCAGCAGCAGCGCACAGGCACGCCCAAGTAGTGCTAATGGGCAAGGTGGAGAGAGCACCTATCGCGGTGCGCAAGGGCTGGATCCGGCCTTCGTTGCCGAAATTGAGAAACAATTCGGGTTCGACAAGCCGCCGCTGGAGCGGTTCGTTCTGATGCTCGGCAACTACATTACATTTGATTTCGGGCGCAGTTATTTCCGCGACGAGACCGTCGTAAATCTGGTACTGGAAAAAATGCCGGTGTCCATATCGCTGGGCCTGTGGACGACGTTCCTGGTTTATTTTTTGTCGATTCCGCTGGGCATCGCCAAGGCCGTACGCGACGGCTCGCGGTTCGATGTCTGGACGAGCATGATCGTCATCATCGGTAACGCGGTGCCATCCTTTTTGTTCGCCATCCTGTTGATCGTGTTGTTTGCGGGCGGTCAATATTTCGACGTGTTTCCGCTGCGCGGCTTGACGTCGGACGATTGGGAGTCGCTTTCCTGGCCGGCCCGTATTGCGGATTATTTCTGGCACCTGACGCTGCCCTTGTCGGCGATGCTGATTGGGTCTTTCGCAACGCTGACGCTGCTTACCAAGAATTCTTTCCTCGAGGAAATAAACAAGCAGTTCGTGGTGACGGCGCGCGCGAAGGGATTGACGGAACAACGTGTCCTCTATGGTCATGTCTTTCGCAATGCGATGCTGATCGTGATCGCGGGATTTCCGTCCGCCTTCATTGGCATTCTATTCACCAGCACCCTGCTGATCGAAATTATTTTCTCGCTCGACGGTCTTGGGCTTCTGGGGTTTGAATCGCTGATCAATCGCGATTATCCGGTGATGTTCGCGACGCTGTATTTCTTCACCCTCCTGGGTCTGATCATGGGGATCGTCAGCGACGTCATGTATATGCTGATCGATCCTCGGATCGATTTCGAGAGCCGTAATTCATGAGCGATGTGCTTGCAAAGCAGGACCGGTTCCTCGGCATGCCGATACGGCCGCTCACACGGCGGCGGATCGAGAATTTCAAAGCCAACCGGCGCGGTTTCTGGTCGCTATGGGTTTTTTTGGCGATGTTCTTTCTCTCCCTGCTGGCGGAGGTTATTGCGAACGACCGGCCGATTTTGATCTGGCATGACGGTGGCGTTTTTGCGCCCTTTCTTTTTGCTTATTCGGAAACGGAATTCGGGGGCGAGTTTCCCAGCGAGGCTGAATACAAAGACCCGTTTGTCGTCGAGTTGATCGAACAAAAAGGGTGGATATTGTGGCCGCCGATTCGGTTTCGCTACGACACGAATATCACCGATCTCGGTGTGCCGGCACCCTCTCCGCCGACGGCGCGCAACTGGCTGGGCACAGACGATCAGGCCCGGGATGTCGCCGCGCGCATGATCTACGGTTTCCGTCTTTCCGTGGCGTTTGGTCTCATCCTGACATTGCTCAGCTCCATCGTTGGCATCGCGGTTGGCGCGATGCAGGGCTATTTCGGTGGATTGCTGGATCTCCTGGGTCAACGTGTGATCGAAATATGGTCCGGGATGCCGGTGCTGTTCATTCTCCTGATACTGGCCAGTATCGTGACACCAAGTTTCTGGTGGCTGCTGGGTTTGATGCTGTTGTTCAGCTGGACCGCTCTGGTTGGACTGGTGCGTGCTGAAGTGTTGCGCGCGCGAAATTTCGAATATGTGAAAGCGGCGCGCGCGCTCGGGGTTTCGAACCGGAAGATTATGTTCCGTCACGTGTTGCCGAACGCGATGGTCGCAACGCTGACTTTCTTGCCGTTCATCACTTCGGGGGCACTGGTGACTCTGACCTCGCTGGACTTTCTTGGCTTCGGATTGCCGCCGGGATCGCCATCGTTGGGCGAATTGTTGAAGCAGGGTAAGGATAATCTCCATGCCTCTTGGCTCGGGATTACCGGTTTCATCGTCATCAGTGTCATGCTGACCTTACTGGTTTTCGTCGGTGAAGCCGTGCGCGATGCCTTCGACCCGCGCAAGACACAAAGGTAGGAGCGGTGATGGCGGCAGAAAAACTCCTGACGGTCGATGATCTTTCGGTCACGTTCACTACACCGGACGGTGCTGTAGAGGCGGTGCGGCATGTATCGTTCGATATTGCGGCGGGTGAGACGCTGGCGCTGGTCGGTGAATCCGGCTCCGGCAAGTCAGTGACGGCGCTTTCCATTCTGCAGCTTTTGCCTTATCCGGTGGCCCAGCACCCGAATGGTTCGATCCATTTCCAGGGGACTGAAGTTGTCGGTGCGGGCGATGCGGCGTTGCGTAAAATCAGAGGCAACCGGGTTTCCATGATTTTCCAGGAACCGATGTCCTCGCTCAATCCGCTGCACACGGTCCAAAAGCAGATTTCGGAAACATTGGTATTGCATGAGGGCATGTCGGAAACCGCAGCCCGATCCCGCGCCTTGGATCTCTTGCACTTGGTGGGTGTCGCCAATGCCGAACAGCGTTTGACGGCCTATCCGCATGAATTGTCGGGCGGCCAGCGCCAGCGTGTGATGATCGCGATGGCGCTGGCCAACGAACCCGACCTGCTGATAGCGGACGAACCGACAACGGCGCTGGACGTCACGATTCAGGCGCAGATCCTGAAATTGCTGAAGGATCTCCAGGCCGAATTTGGCATGGCGATGTTATTCATTACCCATGATTTAGGCATCGTGCGGAAGATCGCCGACCGGGTGTGTGTAATGTGCGAAGGCGAGATCGTCGAGTCGAAGGAAACAGCACTGCTCTTTGCAGCCCCCGAGCACGAATATACGCAGCGATTGCTTGCCGCGGAGCCCAAGGGCACAAAGACCGCGCCGGAGACTAACGCACCGCGCGTCATTGAAGGGGATGACGTCAAGGTCTGGTTCCCGATCAAAAAAGGTCTGCTCCGGCGGACCGTCGATTATGTTCGGGCGGTCGATGGAATTACGGTTACCGTCCATGAAGGGCAAACCGTTGGCGTCGTCGGCGAGTCAGGATCGGGAAAGACAACATTAGGCATGGCGCTATTGCGCCTGGAACAATCCAAGGGCGATATTCGGTTCGACGGCAAGGATATTCAAGATCTAAGTGAATCCGATCTTCGCCCCTTGCGCCGGCAAATGCAGGTCGTCTTTCAAGATCCATATGGTTCGCTCTCGCCGCGCATGTCGATCGGCGAAATCATTGCCGAGGGTATCAAGATTCACGATCCGGACGGCGACGACGCGACGCGCGATGCGCAGGTCATCGAGGCCCTGAAGGAAGTCGATCTGGAGCCGGACAGCCGGTTCCGTTATCCGCATGAGTTTTCAGGGGGGCAGCGCCAGCGCATTGCGATTGCGCGCGCCATTGTGCTTAAGCCGCGTTTCATTGTTTTAGACGAACCAACATCGGCGCTCGACATGTCGGTGCAGGCACAGATCGTCGATCTGCTTAACGCGCTGCAGCGCAAATATGGGCTTGCCTATCTGTTCATCAGCCATGATTTGAAAGTGGTGCGCGCGCTATCCGACCACGTAATCGTCATGAAAGATGGTAAGGTTGTCGAGCAGGGTGCGACCGAGGTTATTTTCGAGAACCCGACCGAACCCTACACGAAGGCATTGATGGCCGCCGCGTTCGACCTTGAGTTCGACGAACAAGCGGTCGCGAGCGGCGTCGTGAAGATGTAGGCCGCGGTTTCGCAGATAGAAAAGAGACACCCTATGGCCTTGATCATTAAACCCGACCTGGAACACGCGAGACCCTGGCGAGAGGTGTTCCTCGAGACCCTGCCGGAGCAAGAATGCCGGGAATGGGATAGGCCGGGCGATCCCGAGGCGATTGAATACGCTTTCGTCTGGGCGCCGCCCTCCGGCGCGTTGAAGACGTTTCCGAACCTGAAATGCATTTTCTCGATTGGGGCTGGCGTCGACCATTTGCTCAAGGATCCGGATTTGCCGGACGGTGTGCCGATCGTGCGCATGGTGGAGCCGGAACTGACCCAGGGCATGACCGAGTATGTGACCATGCATGTGCTGCGGTTCCACCGCGAAGGACCAGCCTTGGAAGCGCAACAGCGCGACCGCGTCTGGAACGAGTTAATCGTGCCGACGGCGCCAAGCCGCCGCGTCGGCTTTCTCGGGTTCGGCGTGCTGGCACAGGATTCTGCGCGTGTCTTGAACGCGCTCGGTTTCGACTTGGCCTGTTGGTCGCGGACAGCGAAGACTGTCGATGGCGTACAATCCTTCCGCGGCGCGGATGGGCTCGACCCCTTCTTGGCCCGCACGGAAATTCTTGTCTGCCTGCTCCCATTAACGCCGGAAACGGACGGGATTTTGAACGCGGGCCTCTTTGCAAAACTTCCCCGGGGCGCTTGGCTGATTAATGCCGGCCGAGGTGGGCACCAGATTGAAGAGGATATTCTCGATGCGCTCGAAAGCGGGCAGCTTTCCGGTGCCACGCTCGATGTTTTTCGTTCCGAGCCATTGCCAAAAGAGAGTCCCTTTTGGGCACATCCAAGAGTAACGGTCACCCCACATATTGCCAGCGTGACACAGCAGAAATCGGCAGTCGAACAAGTGGCTGCAAATATCCGCCGTATCGAGGCCGGTGAGGCGCCGCTGAACACAGTCGACCGTGTTCTTGGATACTGAATAAATTGGACAGCAGCATGATGAATCCCCGCATGAATATGTTCTTTAGCGCCATAGACCTGGAAACTGGCTTCGAGAACCGTGGCGACGGAAATATGGGTATTTCCGTGAAGATTCTCTCCGACAATCTCGATACGGACACCAAGCACGGCTGCCGTACGCGCCTGCTCCGCATGGCGCCAGGTTCTGAAACGCCCGAAGCCCATGCGCATGATTATTGGGAGGAAATTTACATCTTGGATGGCGAGATGACGGTGCATGATGGCTCGGATGGCGAAAAGCAGGTCAAAACGGGCGCCTATGCCGCGCGCGAACCGGGCGTTATGCACGGCCCCGTACGCAGTAAGACCGGTTGTTTGATGATCGATTTTTGCTGGTATCCCAGCGAAGATAAGTAGCCGCAGCTACATGCTGTTCTGCGCCTCGGAGAGGGATTTCTGAATTAGTTCGCCGAATTCGGAAAGATAGACCGATCCTTTCACGGTGCGTTGTACGAGTACGGACCGGCGGTCGGTATCATCCACCTTTCGACGAACCATGTCGAAGCCGGATAGCCGGTCAAGGGCGCGTGTGATCGCTGGTTTGGATACGTTCAATTCCGTTGCCAAACCTCTGACCGTGTGAGGTTGTGGTGTCAGATAGACAGTTAAGAGGACGGCCAGTTGTCGCGACGAAAGGTCTGGGGCTTCGCGTCGCAGGCTTTCTACGAGAGCACCTCGCCATAGGTCCAATATCTGATTCGATGACAGCTCGATAGACATACGCCCTCCCGCGAATCGTGTCTGATCGAAAATATCTCTCTGGGGAATGTAGGACAAGGCAGGTGTCGCGAACAGCGCTTGCCAGTTCGCTACGAATTTGGGACTTTGCCCACGACGTTACAGTGAAGGAAGCTGCCGATGAACCTGCACGCTATGCTGACTCGCCGCGCCGCGGAAGATAATCCGGTTCGCGTCGGCGTAATCGGCGCTGGAAAATTTGGAACGATGTATCTTTCGCAAGCGCCGCGCACGGCGGGAATTCATGTGCTTGGGATTGCGGATCTGGCGCCGGACCGCGCCAAGGCTGCGCTTAACCGTGTTGGATGGCCGGAGTCGCAATTCGCCGCAATGTCGTTTGACGAGGCACGCCGTAACAGGACGACTTACATCACCGAAGATGCCGAAGCTTTGATCGCTGCCGTTGATGTCGTGGTCGATTCTACTGGTAGTCCGGCTGCCGGCGTGCGGCATGCGTTGCTCGCATGCGAACACGGGACGCATATCGTCATGGTCAATGTTGAAGCCGACGTGCTGGCAGGGCCGCTGCTGGCGGAACGAGCCGCTGCGGCAGGCATCGTCTACAGCATGGCCTATGGCGATCAACCGGCGTTGATTTGTGAGATGGTCGATTGGGCGCGCAGTTCTGGCTTTGACGTCGTATGTGCTGGCAAGGGGACGAAGTACCAACCGGCCTTCCATGCTTCCACGCCCGATACGGTCTGGGACTTTTACGGCTTGACCGCAGAGCAAGCGGCAGAAGGCGGCATGAACCCGCAGATGTTCAACTCTTTCCTGGATGGCACGAAGTCGGGGATCGAGATGGCCGCGGTTTCCAATGCGACGGGTTTAATCGCACCACGCGAGGGCCTCGCCTTTCCCGCCTGTGGCGTTCAGGACCTGGCGCATATCCTGCGTCCGCGCGGCGATGGTGGTGTTCTTGCGGACAAAGGCACGGTTGAAGTCATCTCGAGCGAGGAGCGGGATGGGCGCGATGTCGTGGGTGATTTGCGCTGGGGAGTCTATGTAACATTCGAGGCGCCGAGCGAGTATGTCGAACGCTGCTTTGCCGAATACGGGTTGATGACCGACGATACGGGCCGCTATTCCGCAATGTACAAGCCTTTCCATCTTATTGGCTTGGAGCTCGGGATTTCCGTTGCCAGCGCGGCGCTGCGGGGCGAAGCGACGGGGGCGGCGACCGGGTGGCGCGGCGATGTTGTCGCAACGGCGAAACGAGACCTCACGGCAGGCGAAATGCTTGATGGCGAAGGCGGCTTCACCGTCTGGGGCAAATTGATGCGTGCGGAGGACTCACTGGCATTGGGCGGATTACCGATTGGCTTGGCGCACGGCATGAGATTGAAGACATCAATTGCCGAAGGGCAGCCCTTACGCTGGCGCGATGTCGAATATGATGAAAGCGATACGACAGTCGCCTTTAGACGCGAAATGGAAACCCTCGACCGTCGTGACGTTCGCGCGGCGGAGTGACAGCACAAAAATGACCCAAAAAATTGCACTTGTGACGGCCGGAAGTCGAGGGATTGGAGCCACGACGGCACGGATGCTGGCGGAGGCTGGGTTCGATGTGGCGATATCCTATCTTTCCAATAAAGCGGCGGCGGAAGCTGTTTTGGCCGATATCCGAGAGACCGGGCAACGTGGCATTGCTGTCTCCGCCGATAATGCCAATGAGGCGGATATTCTGCGTCTTTTCGAGACCGTGGATCGTGAACTGGGTACGCTGACAGCGCTGGTCAATAATGCGGGGATCACGGGCGGGTTTGCGCGTGTAGAAGAGGTCACGGCAGAGGTTTTGCACGAGGTGACCGCCGTCAATTTTATCGGCCCCATGCTCTGCTGCCGCGAAGCGGTTCGGCGCATGTCGACGGCCCGGGGCGGTGTCGGCGGCGCGATTGTTAATGTCTCCTCGACAGCCGCGACCCGCGGTTCGGCCGGCGAGTGGGTGCATTACGCGGCGACGAAAGGCGCGATGAATACGATGACGGTTGGGCTGGCCGCCGAAGTTGCGGGAGAGGGCATCCGAGTGAACGCGGTCGCACCGGGACTGACGGCAACCGAATTGCATGCGGACTCTGGCGAACCGGGCCGTATCGACCGGATCGCGCCGCTGATACCGATTGGACGGGCCGGTGAACCGGAAGAGATGGCCGCCGCAATCCGTTGGCTGTTATCGGATGAAGCAAGTTTTACGATTGGGGCAATATTGCCGGTGAGTGGTGGATTTTAACGATGCCTGATGGACCTCTTTTCGCCTATCGGGAGATGCGCCGCAACGGCGAACTCAAAGCCGATACGATGCAGGAGTTGGCGGCGGAAAAATTCCAGAGCCTGCACAATGGTCTGAAAGGATATGATCCAACAGCGGGCCTAACGGGCTGGAAGGCGCGTCTTGGGTTGGCGCGGCGCATCGCGGACCCGCCGATGGGCCTCTATATCTTCGGCGGGGTTGGACGTGGCAAATCCATGCTGATGGATCTGTTCTTTGAAAAATCGGTTGTTGAACATAAACGCCGCGTTCATTTCCACGAATTCATGATCGAGGTGCAGGAAAAGCTGCACGCATGGCGGAAGTTGGAAAAAGGCGACCGTGACGATGACCCGATAAAACCGATCGCGGACGACATAGCGGGGTCGGCGTGGCTGTTGTGTTTCGATGAGTTTCACGTTGTCGACATCACCGATGCGATGATCCTGGGCCGCCTGTTTGAAGCATTATTCGAACGCGGCGTGGTTGTCGTCGCGACCTCGAATTTCGGGCCGGACATGCTCTATAAGGATGGGTTGAATCGGGAGTTGTTTCTGCCGTTCATCGGTTTGATCAAGCAGAAACTCGATGTGTTGCATCTGGCGTCGCCGACCGATTACCGCCATGAGCGACTGATGGCCATGCAGGTGTATTTGTCGCCCCTCGGCGCCGAGACGACCAAGGCGCTGGAAAGGGATTTCTCCGAGTTGACTGAAGGCGCGACAGCCGAGCCGGAAGAAGTCGAACTCAAGGGACGGACGCTTTCTGTTTCTAGAGCCGCGCGCGGTGTGGCCTGGTTCTCCTTTGCTGAACTGTGCGAAGAAGCGCGTGGCGCGGGGGACTACATCGCCGTTGCGGAACGTTACCACACGATCGTTCTTGACGGGGTGCCGCATTTGCCTGAGGCGCGCCGCAATGAGGCAAAACGCTACATGCTCCTGATCGACGAACTCTACGAGCATAAATCGAACCTTGTCATGGGAGCAGACGTGCCGCCGGCGGAACTCTATACCGAAGGCCGTCATGCCTTTGAATTCGAACGCACGGTCAGCCGGCTTATGGAAATGCAATCGGAAGAATATCTTGACGCGCCGCATGGCAGCGAAGAGCCGTCATGACGGAGAATCCAGAGACGACCAACGTTTTGCGACCCTCACCCTTTCGTTGTGTCGGCTTGTCCATGGCATGCGGCGTCATGGCGGTTATTTGTTTTCAGCTTTGGTTCAAGGGAACCGACAATGCCTGGATAGCTGGCGGTTTTTTGGCGGCCGGCGCGATCTTTTTCCTGGTGCATTTAGTACCCAACGCTTACGCGCTGTGGCTTGATCGCAAGGGATTCAGCGTGTCGGAAATGTTTACCGTCAAACGCTTTCCCTGGCCTGAAGTCTCCGAGTTCACGGTGCGCCGTGGTTTTCTTGGACATTATGTTGAATTTCATCATGTCGCACCCGGTGCGGAGGGACCCAATCGTGTCGTCTTGAACGAGACGTATGGGTACAAGCCGGTCGAAATGGCGCGCATGCTAAATGACTATCGAAAACAAAGCGCGGCACGGGCAACCGGTGAACGTCAAAAAGTTTGGCGCACCCGCGATTGTTAGGCTGTTGGTCTTGCTCCGCGACCCGATTCGTCGTACCACAGCGGCGAGTCGCTGGTATGCGAATAAAGGGGATTTTGCACGCATGCATCGCGCCTCAGTGGGAGGCATGGGTGACGTCTAATTAATCATCATAATGCCGTCGCAACGGTTCAGAATACGGAGAGTCTCATGGCACGAAACAAGATTGCGCTGATCGGCGCGGGTAACATCGGTGGTACGCTCGCGCTTCTTGCGGGATTGAAAGATTTGGGTGATGTCGTTCTGTTCGACATCGTCGACGGTATTCCGCAAGGCAAGGCGCTCGACATTGCGCAGGCGGCGCCGATCGAAGGATTTGATGGCAACTCGACCGGTTCGAACCGCTACAGCGCACTTCGTGGCGCCGATGTCGTGATCGTTACCGCCGGTATCGCGCGCAAGCCCGGTATGAGCCGTGACGACCTGATCGGTATCAACACCGGTGTCATGAAAAGTGTCGGTGAAGGCATCAAGAAGAACTGCCCGAAAGCCTTCGTCATTTGTATTACGAACCCGCTCGACGTCATGGTTCAGGTCCTGCGCGACGCGTGTGGTTTGCCCCATAACAAGGTGGTTGGCATGGCCGGTGTTCTCGACAGTGCGCGGTTCCGCTGCTTTCTGGCCGAGGAATTTGACGTCTCCGTTGAAGATGTCACCGCCTTTGTGCTTGGCGGACATGGCGACACGATGGTGCCGCTGGTGCGGTACTCGACGGTGGCTGGTATCCCGGTGCCGGATCTGATCAAGATGGGTTGGACGACACGCGAAAAAATTAACCAAATCGTGCAGCGGACACGCGATGGCGGCGCAGAAATTGTCGGTTTGTTAAAGACTGGTTCGGCATTCTATGCGCCGGCGTCCTCCGCCATTCAAATGGCCGAGGCTTATTTGAAGGACAAGAAGCGTTTGCTGCCCTGTGCGGCATACGTCAAGGGTGCATACGGGCTTAACGGACTATATGTCGGCGTACCGGTGATCCTTGGCGGTAAGGGTGTGGAACGTATCGTTGAAATTTCCCTGAACAAAAGCGAAGCGGCAATGTTCAAGAAATCAGTTGATAACGTTCGTGCGCTAAACAAGGTCGTTGCGAAGATGGGTGCCGATGCCAAGAAAAAGGCACCCGCCAAAAAGAAGTAGTTCGAGCCGTCCGGTCCAACCGTCAGGAGCGAGCAGAATCTCATGAATATCCACGAATATCAGGCTAAGAATCTGTTGCGCGATTTTGGGGTGGCCGTTCCGCGCGGCCGCGCTGCGCATAGCGTAAGCGAGGCCGCCAGCGTGGCGCAGGAGCTGGGCGGCCCGATCTGGGTCGTCAAGAGCCAAATCCATGCGGGGGGGCGCGGTGCCGGTCATTTTAAGAACGACCCTGATGGCAAAGGTGGCGTCCGCGTCGTCAAGTCTGTCGAGGAAGTTAGGGCCAACGCGAACGAGATGCTGAGCCAAATCCTTGTCACCAAGCAGACGGGGCCGGCCGGCAAGGAGGTCAAGCGGATTTACATCGAGGAAGGCTGCGATATCGCGCGTGAGCTTTATCTCAGCATGTTGCTCGACCGTGAAACCAGCCGGATCACTATCATGGCGTCAAGCGAAGGCGGCATGGATATCGAAGAGGTTGCGGAAAAAACGCCGGAGAAAATCGTTCGCGTTGCGATCGATCCGGCGACCGGAATTTCCGGTTTCCATGCTCGCAATATCGCATTCGGACTAGGTCTTGAAGGCAAGCAGATCGGTTCCTGCGTCCAGCTGATCATGTCGATTTACAAAGCCTTTACCGAACTCGACGCCAGCTTGGTGGAGGTCAATCCGCTGGTGGTGACCGGCGACGGTACGGTGATCGCCCTGGATGCGAAGATGAACTTCGATGACAACGCCTTGTTCCGGCATGGCGACATCGAGGACCTTCGCGACGAGACTGAAGAAGATCCGGCCGAGCTCGAAGCGTCTAAACACGAACTAAACTACATCAAGCTCGATGGTAGTATCGGCTGCATGGTCAACGGCGCCGGTCTTGCCATGGCAACCATGGACATCATCAAACTCTATGGTTCCGAGCCGGCGAACTTCCTTGATGTCGGTGGCGGTGCGACCAAGGAACGGGTTACCTCCGCGTTTAAAATCATTCTTTCCGATTCCAACGTGAGAGGCATCCTCGTCAATATTTTCGGTGGCATCATGCGCTGCGATGTTATCGCCGAGGGAGTCGTCGCCGCGGCCAAGGAAGTCGAACTGAACGTACCTGTGGTCGTGCGGCTCGAAGGCACGAATGTCGAACTCGGTAAGGAAATCATTGCGGCATCGGGTCTCGATATCATCACGGGAGACGACCTTGGTGACGCGGCACAAAAAATTGTTGCTGCGGTGAAGGGAGCGAAATAGATGGCAGTTCTCGTAGACAAGGATACGCGCGTCATCTGCCAAGGCTTTACCGGTCAGCAGGGTACGTTCCACTCCGAACAGGCGATCGCCTACGGTACCAATATGGTCGGCGGTGTCACGCCGGGCAAAGGCGGCAGCACGCATCTTGACCTGCCGGTTTATGACACGGTCGCTGATGCCGCTGCGGCGACACAAGTCGATGCCTCGGTGATTTATGTGCCGCCGCCCTTTGCGGGCGACGCGATTCTCGAAGCGATTGATGCAGAAATCCCACTGGTCATTTGCATCACTGAAGGCATCCCGGTGCTGGATATGGTGACGGTCAAGCGCAAGCTGGAAGGGTCGTCATCCCGTTTGATTGGCCCGAACTGCCCCGGTGTTATCACGCCGGAGGAATGCAAGATCGGCATCATGCCGGGCCACATTCATAAGCGTGGCAAGATCGGCATCGTGTCCCGCTCCGGTACGCTGACGTATGAAGCCGTCGCGCAGACGACGGCAACAAACCTTGGGCAGACCACCTGCATTGGGATTGGTGGCGATCCTGTTAATGGCACCAATTTCGTCGATTGCCTGGAAATGTTCCTCGCCGACCCCGAGACCGAAGGTATCGTGATGATTGGCGAAATCGGTGGCAACGCCGAGGAGCAGGGCGTCGACTTTTATAGTCAATCAAACGTTAAGAAACCGATGGTAGGGTTTATTGCTGGTGTGACCGCGCCGCCGGGCAAGCGGATGGGGCATGCCGGTGCGATCATTTCCGGCGGCAAAGGTACCGCAGAGTCAAAGATCGAGGCGATGAAAAGTGCTGGAATCTTGGTCGCGGAAAGCCCGGCGTCCATTGGGACCGCGATGGTAGAGGCGATGGGCGGCTAAGCCCGATCACCGTCATCGCAATATAGGAAAGCATGCCCGTCGGCTGTGGAGGCTAAAATGGCATCGTATATAGAAAACACCTCTTTCCTGTTTGGCGCCAATGAAGCGTATATCGCTGAAATTTACGCGCAATTTCTGAACGACCCCGGTTCCGTCGATCCCGATTGGGCTGAGTTTTTCGATGATCTCGGTGACGATGCGCAGGAGTTCCTGCGAGACCGGGATGGCGCAAGTTGGTCTCCCCGTGAAACCTCGGTTGTTGGCGGTGGAAACGGTAACGGCAATGTATCGATGTCCGATGCGACAGCGGGCGTAACGTCGGTACCGCCGCAAGGACAATTTGCGCCTGTCGCGGCCGCTGCACCGGATCAAATTCGGCAGGCAACCACGGACTCGCTGCGTGCCTTGATGCTGATCCGCAATTATCGCGTGCGCGGACATCTTCACGCCAATCTCGACCCGCTGGGATTGGTCGATAAAATTTCCCACGTTGACTTGGATCCGACGAGCTATGGATTCACGGAGCGTGATATGGATCGGCCGATCTTCATCAATTACGTGCTTGGTCTTGAAACCGCTTCCATCAAACAGATCGTCAAGGTTTGCGAAGAAACCTATTGCGGCAATGTCGGCGTCGAATTCATGCACATCCAGGTACCGGAAGAGAAGGCTTGGATACAGGAACGTATGGAGAGCCGTCGCAACCACACCGATTTCACAGATCTGGGGAAACGGACCATTCTGCAGCGTCTGACCGAGTCGGAAACCTTCGAGAAGTATCTCGATCGCAAACACAAGGGTACAAAGCGGTTCGGACTCGATGGTGGAGAGTCCGTTGTGCCGGCGATCGAACAAATTCTCAAGCGCGGCGCCCAGCTCGGCTTTGAGGAATTGATCATCGGTATGCCGCATCGCGGCCGCTTGAACATTCTTGCTAATGTCATGAATAAGCCCTACCGCGCGATTTTCTCCGAATTCGCCGGCAATGCTTCGGAGCCCGATGTCGGATATGGATCCGGCGACGTAAAGTATCATTTGGGGACGTCTGCCAACCGCGAGTTTGATGGCCGCACCGTTCACCTCTCGCTCGTGCCGAACCCAAGTCATTTGGAAGCCGTAAATACGGTCGTGCTCGGAAAAGTTCGCGCGAAGCAGCGCCAGCGCGGTGATGTCGACCGCGAAAAGGTCGTGGCCTTGCTCCTGCATGGCGATGCGGCATTCCCTGGCCAGGGAATCGTGCCGGAAACCTTCGATCTGTCGCAATTGCGGGGCTACAGGACCGGCGGCACGATCCACTTCATCGTCAACAATCAGATTGGTTTTACGACCAGCCCGTCGCATTCCCGTTCGTCGCCTTATTGCTCGGACGTGGCAAAGATGGTGTCGGCACCAATTTTTCATGTAAACGGTGACGACCCCGAAGCCTGCGTCCATGTCGCCCGGATGGCGACCGAATATCGCCACAAGTTCAAGAAGGATGTGGTTATCGACCTTTGGTGCTACCGCCGTCATGGGCACAATGAAGGCGACGAACCGGCGTTCACCCAACCGAGGATGTATCAGAAGATCGCCAAGCATCCGACGACCCGGCAAATCTATGCCGAGAAATTGGAGGCGGAAGAGGTTGTCGAGCCGGGGCATGCCGATACCCTGGTATCGCGTTTCGAGGAACATCTGGATCAGGAACTGGAAAGCTCCCACTCCTACAAACCGAATAAGGCCAATTGGCTTGAAGGGAAGTGGGAAGGGTTGAGCATGGCGACCGGCGACGCCCGGCGAGGCGACACGGCCGTCGAAATGGAAGTATTGCGGGAAATTGGCAATGCGCTGACCGAATTGCCGCAAAATTTCGTTCCAAACAGCAAAATTACGCGGCAGTTGGCGACCAAACGTAAAATGTTCGACACCGGAGAAGGAATCGATTGGGCGACCGGCGAAGCGCTTGCGATTGGCACGCTTCTCGTAGAATCGACCCAGGTACGCCTGTCGGGTGAAGACTGCCGGCGCGGCACGTTTAGCCAACGGCACGCGGCGCTAATCGATCAGGAAACGGAAGAAGACTATATACCGCTGAATAATATCCGGTTTGGCCAGGCGCCTTTTGAAATCATCGATAGCCCCTTGTCCGAATTCGGTGTGCTCGGGTTCGAATATGGCTATAGCTCTGCCGAACCGCACGCGCTTGTCATGTGGGAAGCGCAGTTCGGCGATTTTGCCAACGGCGCCCAGGTGATTATCGACCAGTTCATTTCTTCCGGCGAGCACAAATGGTTGCGGATGAACGGGCTGGTAATGCTGCTGCCGCACGGCTACGAGGGCCAAGGGCCGGAGCACTCTTCGGCCAGACTTGAGCGGTATCTGCAGCTCTGCGGCGATGACAACATGCAGGTTTGTAATCTTACCGAACCGGCGAACTACTATCATGCCCTGCGCCGCCAGGTGCATCGGAACTTCCGGAAACCCTTGATCCTGATGACGCCGAAGTCGCTCCTGCGGCACAAACGCTGTGTCTCGCGGCTTGAGGAATTCGGTCCCGGCACCACATTCCATCGCGTCCTATGGGATGACGCCCAGCTAGAGGGCGGATTGCGCGCTGATAAGGAAATCCGCCGTGTAGTGCTGTGTACGGGCAAGGTTTATTTCGATCTGTTGGAAGAGCGTGAAAAACGCGGTATCGATGACATCTATTTGATGCGGCTCGAACAGATCTATCCGTTCCCCGCTAAGGCACTCCGCGAAGAACTGGGCCGGTTCAAGCAGGCCGAAGTCGTGTGGTGTCAGGAAGAACCCGAAAATATGGGGGCCTGGACGTTCGTTGACCGTCGGCTGGAGTCGCTGATGGTTGAACTCGGCATGAACCCGAACCGACCGCGCTATGTGGGGCGGCCCGATGCCGCCGCACCGGCCACCGGCATCATGCAGCGCCACTTGCAGGAACAGGCCAAACTCGTTGACGAATCCCTGAAATTGCCGGCGAAGCCCAAGGCCCGCAAGGCGGTGCGAAAGCGGACAACTAAAAAAGCGAGTTGAAACCTCGCTGATCGGAAGGTCATGACATGACAGTCGAGATTATGGTTCCCACGCTTGGTGAATCGATTACGGAAGCCACGGTTTCCCAATGGTTTAAGAAAGTCGGCGAATCTGTCGCCCTCGACGAGCCGATTCTGGAACTCGAAACCGACAAGGTGACGGTTGAAGTGCCCGCTCCGTCGGCGGGCGTGCTGACCGAAATTTTGGTCGACGACGGCGTTAATGTCGGTGTTGGTGCGATCCTGGGTAGTATTGCGGAAGGCGACGCGCCCGCAGCACCAGCGCCCAAGGCGGCGCCGGAGGCGGCACCTCAACCCGTCGCCGCACCGGTGGCATCGCCTGCACCGGAACCTGCCGCAACGCCTGTAGAGGCGCTTTCGCCCGCCGTGCGCAAGCTGATCGACGATAACAAACTTGATGCGAGCCAAATTACCGGTACCGGGCCGAAAGGCCGGCTGGTGAAGGGCGATGTCCTTGCCTATCTCCAGAACCGGACCGCGCCTACCGCCGCGAAACCTGCTGCTGCAGCGCCGGCACCAACCGCGACGATCACACCAGCTTCCGCGCTGCCGGAACGCACGTCGGACCCACGTGGGGAAGAGGTCGTTCGTATGTCGCGGTTACGGCAGCGGATCGCCGAGCGACTCAAGCAGGCACAGAACAATGCCGCGATGCTGTCGACGTTCAACGAAGTCGACATGGGCGCTTTGATCAAATTACGGTCGGAATACCGTGACCGGTTCGAGAAAAAACACAATGTGCGTTTGGGGTATCTGTCGTTCTTCGTCAAGGCGGCGATAATCGCGCTGAAGGAAATTCCAGCGGTTAATGCGGAAATCTATGGCGACCAGCTCATCTACAAGAACTATTACGATATCGGCGTCGCCGTCGGTACGCCGCAAGGCCTTGTCGTACCCGTGCTGCGCAACGCGGACGAAATGAGTTTCGCGGAGATCGAAGGTACGATTGCCGACTTCGGCCGCCGCGCGCGTGACGGCAAGTTGACGATCTCAGAAATGACCGGTGGCACATTTACGATTTCGAATGGCGGCGTCTTCGGGTCATTGCTTTCGATGCCGATCTTGAACCCACCCCAATCGGGCATTCTCGGCATGCATAAAATCCAAAAACGTCCCATGGTTGTTGGTGACGAGATCAAGATCTGCGACATGATGTATCTGGCAATGTCTTATGATCACCGCATCATCGACGGCCGCGAGGCGGTGACGTTCCTGGTCCGTATGAAAGATTGCCTGGAAGACCCGCAACGCTTGTTGATCGACGTATAGCGCCGATTAGAGACGCCGGTAGCGCGGTCGCCGCCGCTGCTCACCGACTCTGCAGATTACTTGGGCAACGGTCAGTTGGTTGCGGAGTGCGGTTCCATAATCGACAAAATTTCCTTTACTAGGCCCGGCGTTCAATCCTGCGGAGGGGATGCCTTCGGGCCGAACGCCGGCCATCGAGAGCATTGATTCCAGTGTGACGGGGGCCGTCGTCATCACCCTGCCGCGGCGCTTGCTTGCTGCAACCGTGACGCCCACGATCTCACCATCTGCATTAAGCGCGGGGCCACCGCTCAGACCGCCCAACGTGTCCGTCAGCGGGATGCGGCGGCGTTCAGCCCAGGCAACGACAGGCTCGGTCTGGCGGTACCGACCCGTGGTGCGCATGTTGAGGCGTCCGAGCAGGGAGGACGATACCTGACCTGGTTTGCTCTGTGGGAAGCCAAAGTGGAAACCCTGCTGTTTAACGCGCAAAGGCATGCTGGATATCGATATGGCTGGCGCGCTTCGGCGGCTCCACAATACCGCAATATCCGCGCGGGGGTGCGACAGGACCTTGGCAACCTGGACAGCCTGCCCCCGCGAAATGACCAGCCCGACTTTCTCGCAACCATCGACGACATGGCGCGCGGTTAACCAGATACCGTCCTCATGGATTGCGAAGGCGGTTCCCGTACTATTGCCCTTCTTCCCCGTTTCGATTACGAACAGCGGGTCGCGAGACGAACGGTCCGGCAGAACCGGCCCCTGTGGACCGACTTCGCGCTCTTCGGGAGACATTGTTGGCGGGAAGGAGAATTTAGGCCGCCGCTCCGTGGGCAGTTCCCTTGTTTCTTCGAAATACCCGCTTCCAATCTGGAATGCGATAACCAGCAACAGGATGAACCAGCCCTTTTTGAACCCGCCTAGCATTTTACTGACTCTTGGTTTCTAACCGGACACGGCGGCTGCCGTAATTGCCGCGACCGACAGTTTCACGGCAGACAAGAGAATTGCCGCACCGATCTCCCCATCGACAATCCGCGCTGGCAAATCTTTAAGCAGGAAATCGATCACCCGATAAACGACCAGAAGAATGATGATCGTCACGCCGCCCCAAACGAGGATATCGAGAACACTGACACTGACGGCCATGCTGAAGGCGAGAGGAATGGCGAGGCTAAGGATGGCGCCGGACAGGGCTATCGCCGCCGCGGTATTGCCTTCGCGGACGAGCTTAAGCTCTGGGTAGGGCGTGATCCATTCGTAAATCACGACCCCGGCGATAAGCATTGTCAAGGTGACCGCGAAATGAAGGATCAGGACGGGCAGCCCCGATCCTAAGCTCGCCATCATGGCATCCATGTTCGCTTACTCCGCATATTCCTTTTCGAAAGCCCAAACGTCTTCAAAACCCATAAGCTTGGTCATTTCCGCGAAGGGATAGAGCTGGTCCACAACGGCGTGGCTGTCACCATCTTGCGCGAGAGCCTCATATACATTGTCAAAGGCTTGCGCAGCCGCGAGAAAGGCTGCGCCGGGATAGATTGCGATACTAAAGCCGATTTCCTGCAAACGATCATGATTCAGCATCGGGGTCAAACCACCACCATCGGCCATGTTGGCGAGTTGCGGCGTGTCGAAGCTGCTGCAGATCTTTTCCATTTCCGCCTCGCTAGTCGGGGCTTCGATGAAAAGAACATCGGCACCGGCCTTAGCGTACGCTTCGCCGCGCCGCAGGGCTTCGTCAAGTCCAAGAGAGGCGCGCGAGTCCGTTCGGGCGATGATCAACGTTTCGTCACTGCTGCGGCTATCAACGGCAACCTTGATTTTCCGAACCATATCTTCGGTCGGTATGACTCGTTTATTCGGTGTATGGCCGCATTTCTTGGGGAATTCCTGATCTTCGATTTGTATGCCCACTGCGCCGGCAGCTTCATATCCCCGCACGGTTTCGCGAACGTTCAGCAGTCCGCCGTAGCCGGTATCCGCGTCGGCGATCAGCGGCGTCGTCGTGCCGCCGGCGATGCGCGCGACCCGGTCGCGCATTTCGGTGTAGGACGCTATCCCCGCATCCGGCAAACCCAGATAGGAGGCAACTGCGCCGAAACCGGTCATGTATAGCGCCTCGAAACCCTTGCGGTCGGCCATCCGTGCGGAAATCATCTCAAAGACGCCAGGTGCGACGAGAAGTTTGTTGGATTTGATACGTTCACGCAGGGACATTTTTGGGTTCTCCGTCATCGGGTTTTCTCCTCTTAATCGTCAGCGAAGCGTCGCGCGCAAATAGGTGATTTGACCCGTTGCGAGGCGCTGTGCGTTGTGATCGTTAACATAGTCGGCCAGGGTACCATCATCTTCCATATTTTGGACTCGCTGGCATGCTAGCTTCAGCTCCTCCGGCGGTGCTAACGACCAGACGGAGTCGCCGTCGCGCCACGCGGCGTCGAGGGGACCCAGCCGGTTGAAATAAGCATCGCCTTGCAGTGTGTCGTCCCAAGGTACCGCTGGCTTTTTGACATCGAAGCCGGCCTCTTTGAGCATCGATATTTGCACCTCTAACGGCGCGGTCCGCTCACAGCACGCCCTTATCGCGCTTGGGATCAGTTGGTTGAACCAGAAACCATGTCGGAGCTGTTCGCGTGTGCAGACCCCGATGACCAGTGCGCCACCGGGCCGCAGAACTCGCGCGAATTCTGAAAACACGCGCTGTTGAGCCGGGTATCCGGCGGCTTCGTTGTCGGGCAGATGATGCAAAACCAGATTGTTCAAGAGCGCATCTGCTGCACGGTCTCGAAAAGGAAGCGCTTGGATCGACGCGCGCAAGAAGGCGACGTTGCCATCCACGTTTTTCTTCGCTGCCGCGCCAAGCATACCTTCACTGATATCCAGTGCGATAATATTGGATATGTGATCGCGCAATGCGGCGGTATAAGCGCCAGTCCCACATCCGGCATCGACTAGTTTTAGCGAGTCTAGCGGCGCGCCAGAGCTTGCAAGTGCACCAAGCACGATATTGAGCCCGACCGGACGCCGCGTCCCATCATAGGATCGTGACACACGGTTATAATCTTCGTAGCTGCTCATGGCGCGGTAGCAACCTTAGTCCGCTTGCGCGAATTCGAGCAATACGCCAAATACTTCTGTTGCGTCGATTACGATGCTGTCATCGAGATGACGATGTGCAACCTTGTTGCACGCGAGCAAGGATGCGACATGTGCAATATCACGGACGGATATGCGGAAGGCGGCAAAATGTGGCCCTGTGCTACGCGGCGCGGGGGCTTGAAAACGGTCTGTAAATCTTTCCGGTGATAGGAGGGAAACATCGCCGCGCGCCGTTGCGACCCGTAACGATCCATCGGAAGCCTTTGCTGCCTCCACGTTTTGCATATTGCCAAGCAAGTGAGCCAACCGGCTTCTATCCTCAGCGACCATAACGACTTCGGATACCGACAATGCGCCATTTTCATGGGTCTGGTATTCCGGCTTCCAGAAATATTCAGGCGCATGTTGCTGACAGGTAAAAAAAGCCGTTTCGGGCGCCGTAGGCTCCGTGACGAATGCCAGCGAAAACCCGACGGTCACCGAATTGCCATCGGGTAGGGTCGCTTGGCGCTCAAAATCGAAGACGTCATATGTCTCGAGTCCCTTTTCGGCAAATTCCTTCTTGTCTCCTTGGGCATCGTGCCCTTCGAAGACAAGCATGGACATGCCTTCGCGGTCGGCGAGAAATGTTCTGTTGAAGCCGCCGAAGCTGAATTGGCCCGCTGCAGGCGTGGAAATTTTGGATTCGTCGATAATAGCGAGCAGTTCGAGAAAATTACCTTGCAGTTGGACAAGGCTATTACCGGTGCCGAACGGGTGCGCCGCCCGTGGTGTCGTTGTGAAGCCCAGCTTAGCATAGGTAGCGCGGGCTTGGTCCAAATCATTAACGCTGAGAACGAGATGATCTACTCCGCGATTCATATCAAGGTTTCGCCTTATTGCTGCGTGGTGCGGATCGCGAAAATTCATTCAGAAGGACTTCGTGCTGAAGGCCACTCCGCAGGGACGTTCCGGAGACCGGGACGACAGTAACCTTTGCATTATAGCAGTAGTGCGGCAGGCCATGCTTGTCGGTTACCTTTAGCCGTTGAATACGAAATTCGGAATCGGCTTTGCGCGGCCCCGTCAGGTTGATCGAGACTTCTTTTATTTTCGATCCCAGAATTTCGATTTCGTGAAGCTCATCCAGCATCGCAACGGCAGCATCGATAAAGGCGGGTGTTCGCAAGATTTGATCAGAACCGTCGATGTCCCGGCTGAATTCGGCGATCAGAATCTGGTCGGCCTTCGCTTTGTCTATGAGCCGTGCCAGCGAAATCGTGATGTCACCAACAATGTAGTCCAAGCCGCCGCGCTGATGATTTTCGGAGTGGTGATAACTGTAATGGCTGCCGACCCCAAAACAGGAGCGTATTTTTGGGACATAGGACACGTCTCCCATAGTATGCCGAAGGGCGCTTAAATAGGTCAGCGTTAGCGCAAAAACGCAGAACAGGCGCAAATCCGCTTCGGGGCCCTTGTCCTCGTTCCAGACGTAAAAGCCGTCGCCTGTCGTCGAGCGTGCCAGGGCTAAAGGAATGTTCTGACGTCGGGCGGTTTCGTCCGCGATGTTCAACGCAAATTCCAGTGCGGCGAGTTGGCTGGCTTGTTCTTCGGGCGTGAAAAGGGAAAACCCGACAACGTCGATTAGAAACACGCCGCGTTGTCCTGTTTTGGTGACCGCGAATTGGGAGAAAATGCTGTCGACCTCTTCGACGCTCGCGGCGTCCGGTCCATCCGCAATAGGTTGCTCCAGGTAAAGTTCCATTGGCTGTACTTCGAGCGCTTGGGCCACCGCGCGAAAAGTAGTTTGTCCCATGACGCGATCGCCAGAGAAAACGCGACGGTGCACGTTCCCTTCCCGGTACAGCCGCACCATCGGGATGCTGATGATTTCCATACCGCGTCGCGATGGAGTCCATCCAACAAGCGCGTTACTGCCGAAGCTCCAGAGACCGAACAACGCGTTGCTCAGATAAGTCAGAGTCGAATGCGTTGCGCGTCGATTACCGTGGTTCTGCATTTACGCTGCGGCACCGCTGGGAGGTTGGCTTTTCAATACAGGCGTCCGCCGTTAGGAACTTGCTTTGTCGGCTGAATCATGACCACTTCGTCATCACCGTCTGGAAAGCCGAGCACAAGAATTTCCGACATAAATTTGCCGATCTGTTTGGGCGGAAAATTTACGACCGCCGCAACTTGCCGGCCGACCAACTCGTCGAGCGTGTAGTGCTTTGTGATTTGGGCAGAGGTTTTCCGCTCCCCAATTTCAGGACCAAAATCCACCCAAAGTTTGAACGCCGGCTTACGGGCTTCCGGATAGGGTTCTGCCCGGACTATCGTGCCGACACGAATGTCCACTTTCAGAAAATCGTCGAAGCCAATCTCTGTCATAGAATTCTCTTTTTATACGTAGCGCCCGGGGGTCAGGCTGGTGACGCGTCTTGCTGTGATTCCGATGATCGACGAGGTCGCCGGGCCGAAGGCAACACGGCGCTGATTCGTTCGGCGCGGCGCAAATTTTTGTCGAGCGCGGCCATCGTTCGAGACATATCCTCGCTCTCGTCGCGTTGCCAGACTTGAAGTGTTGCCAGCCAAACCGCGGCAAGACCTTTAACGATGAGACGGCCATTTGGTCCCACCGCCTTAATGCCAGCCGCTTCGAGCATCCAGCGCATGGAGCCAGCGAAGTCGGCTGCCAAACAAAGTGCTGACACGGGGTCGCGACGTAACGCTTTTAGGAGCGCAATGACACCATCGCGGTTTTCAGCCAATACGTCGAACCGGCGCATAAGCACATCAAATAGACGATCACGCGGGCTGTCTTCTTCATCAAAGGAAAATTTCGTAGCAAGGACCAATGCATCAATGGATGCGAAATATGCCTTAAGAATGGCGGTTTTCGATGGATAGAGCGCGTGAAGGTCGGCAATCGAAAGATCGGCCGCTTCAGCGATATCGCGCAGCGATGCCGAAGACCATTGACCCGCTGCCGCGAGGTCCAATGCGCTTTTGATTACATGTTGCGGCCGATCTGCTTTTTTTACCATTTGCTTTACCTGATTCGAGATCTTCCCGTCCCCCGACGGATCGATAATACGCGCTCTATCAAGTTTTTCAATCGATTGGCGATGGCCAGCGAACAGAGCCAGTAAGCTTACGGTTGAGACTTGTACTACTGCCATAACACAGGCGTGACGGGCCGCTTGGTATCAATATCTGCGGACAGTCGCTATTTTAGAGGACCTAACGGTCAAGGATAGTAACTCCAATCGCAGCCCACGACACAATCGACTCTCTCTTTGAGCGTTATGGCCCCTTTTACAAATGGCTGGCAACGATAACGTGTCTCGTCGGCATCATGACGATGACACTCGGCGCTACGACGGTGAATGTCGCTTTTCCGGCGATCATGGGGACGTTTGGGATCGGTCGAGATCAGGCACAGCTGATTTCCACCGGCTATTTCGCTGCTCAAACGGCCGGCATGCTTCTAAGTGCCTGGTTGGTCATCTCTTTTGGCGAACGGCGTAGTTTTACCCTTGCAGTGATCGCCTTTCTGATCGGTTCGGCGATGAGCGGGGCGGCCCAGAATACAGAAAGTCTTCTGTTCGGACGAATCTTGCAGGGGATGTCCGCGGGCATTGTGCAGCCGCTTGGCATGGCGGTGACCTTTAAGGTTTTTCCGCGCGATCAAAAGGGTCTCTCAATGGGCATCTTCGCCATGGGCAATGTGCTTGCGCCGGCGTTGGGGCCGACATTGGGTGGCATTGCGATCGATTTGTTCAGTTGGCGCTATATATTTCTTCTGACCTTGCCCACGGCTTTTCTGGCGTTGATCGTTGGCAATATATTTTTGCCAAGCCGTCCGATGCCGAAAAAAATCCCGCGTTTCGATTTCTTGGGATTTGGCATGCTTTGTGCGTCGCTGGCCGGGTTTTTGCTCGGATTTAGTTATGGGCAGCGGCTCGGGTGGACATCGACTGAAATTATCCTGCTTTTCAGCATGGGGGTCGGTTCCGGTACCGGGTTTGTGTTACGGCAAATTTATGCGGCCAATCCGCTGGTCAATATGCAGGTTTTCGCTAACGCGCAGTTCACAGCAGCGGCCTGCATCGGATTTTTCACTGGCGCTGCGATGTTCTCATCATTTTTCCTAATGCCTTTGTTCACGCAACAGATACAGCATTTTTCCGCGATCGACGCGGGATTGTTGATGGTGCCAGCGGGCCTTTCCCTGATCATCTTGTTTCCGCTCGTGGGGCGGCTGTCCGATTTAGTGCCCGCCTATATCATGATCTGCCTTGGCATGGTCATTTTCTCGGCTGCGTTTTTTTTGCTGTCGACCGCGGACGTGAACACGCCATTCTGGACCCTGGTGTGGTTCACATTGATTGTACGCGTGGGGGTTGCCTGCACACGCTCCGTGGTCAATTCCGAAGCGCTGAAGTCGCTCCCACCGGATCTTGTCACGCAAGGGTCGAGTTCGGTCAATTTCGTGCGTCAGCTGGGCGGCACGATTGGCACGAACTGTTTGGTCGTGTTTCTGGAACTGCGGATTCCGTTTCACGGCGATGCTTTTGCCGCCATGCAAACGGGCGCGAGTGAAACGACACGCGAAATGCGCGACCGTCTGGTG
>JAJFJB010000066.1 GCA_021774435.1 Alphaproteobacteria bacterium | reverse complement strand
TCAAACCGGACGCAACGCGCCGTAACCTTACAGGCAGCATCAACGCCCGGTTCGAAGAAGCAGGATTGCGCATCGTTGCGCAAAAACGGGTCTGGTTAAGTCGCGGGCAGGCGGAACAGTTTTATGCCGTTCACAAGGAGCGGGCATTTTTTGCTGATCTTTGCGAGTTCATGACGTCCGGGCCCGTCGTCGTTCAGGCGCTCGAAGGCGAAAATGCGATCACGAGAAACCGCGAGATCATGGGCGCGACGAATCCTGCCAACGCGGATGAAGGCACGATTCGTAAGGATTTTGGGGAATCGGTCGAGGCGAATTCCGTGCACGGCTCTGATGCACCGGAGACAGCAGCGCAAGAAATCGCTTATTTCTTTAGCCAGATCGAAATCGTCGGCTAATTGATATTCTAAGTCCGCTACACGAGAGTCGCGGCCATAATCAGCAACAGGATTGCGATCGCCGCTGAGCCGCCAACCAGCATTTTGATGACACGACCCCAAGTTTGAAGATTTTCCTGGGGGGAATTTTCGAAAGCCAATTTCTTCATTCTCGGTTCTCCACTAAGTTCGTTCGGACCCTAACCAGCCCTTAGGTAAACCGTACGGTCTCGTTTTTCAAGTCGACGTCGAATGCGCTTTGTTGCTTCAATTAACGGGGCTAATTGGGATTGATAAAGACACGGGCCGCTTTGACTTGTACCCGTCCCTCGGCGATCAGTTTGACGGACTGTGTATAAATTACGTGCTCTTGCACCAAAATTCGCGCCGATAAAGTATCGGCATCATCGTCGTCCAGCACCGGAACGGCGGCTTGCGAAATGATGGGACCATCATCTACGCCAGGGCGGACGAAGTGAACCGTGCAGCCTGCGAGCTTGACGCCTGCATCAAGGGCTTGTTGTTGGGCGTCGAGCCCTTTGAAAGCGGGCAGGAGTGATGGATGAACATTGATGAGCCGGTCTTGCCATGCTTCGACGAATCCCAGGGTCAGTATTCGCATAAATCCGGCAAGACAGACGAGATCGATGTTCCGGTCTCGCAACGCGTCGTCCAGTGCCTTATCAAAATTTTCCCGGGAAGAGAATTCGCGATGATTGATCGTGAGCGTTTCTATCCCTGCATCGCGCGCCCGCTTTAGGCCATAAGCGTCTGGCACGTTTGAAATCGCACAGATGATCGTCGCCGGAAAATTGTCGGAAGAGGTTCCGTCGATTAAGGCCTGGAGGTTCGAGCCGCGGCCCGAAAACAGGACGGCTATCCGCAACATGCCGCCTATGCCCCTTTGCTGTAGCGGACGGATTGGCCGCTATCGCGAGCCGAGATGACGCCGATTTCGTGGACGGTTTCGCCGTGCAACTCCAATTGCGACCGAACCTCCGCTGCGTGCCCCCGTTCGACGATAACTGCCATGCCGATACCGCAATTAAATGTGCGGCGCATTTCCGCGTCCTCGATGCCGCCTTGCATGGCCAGCCATTCGAAAACCGGCTGTGGTGTCCAGGCCGAAAGATTGAGTTCCGCCGATAGATCGTCATGCAGGATTCTGGGTAGATTTTCGGTCAAGCCGCCGCCTGTTATATGAGCTAGGGCATTGACTCCACCCGTTTTCAACGCGGCGAGGCAACTCCGCACATAGATTTTGGTTGGCGTCAACAGAGCGCTGCCGAGTGATATGCCTGGGGCAAACGGCGCCTCGTCGTCATATGCCACACCTGACCTGTCCACGACGCGCCTAACGAGAGAGTATCCGTTCGAATGGAGACCACTTGACGCCAGTCCAAAAACGATATCGCCCTCTGACACAGTATCTCCGGTGAGAATTCTGTCGCGTTCCGCCGCTCCTACGGCAAACCCCGCTAGATCGTAATCGCCATCTGAATACATGCCGGGCATCTCGGCTGTTTCGCCGCCAATGAGTGCGCATCCCGCTTGTTTGCAGCCTTCGGCTATGCCCGTGACAACGGATTTTGCGACGGTCGTTTCCAGAGTTCCGCAAGCGAAATAATCAAGAAAAAACAAAGGCTCTGCGCCTTGTACGATAAGGTCGTTCACGCACATCGCCACAAGGTCGATTCCGACCGTGTTGTGCCGACCTGCTTCGAGAGCGATCCGCAGCTTGGTGCCGACGCCGTCTGTTGCCGCGACCAGTACCGGATCCTTGAATCCTGCCGCTTTTGGATCGAATATGCCGCCGAAACCGCCAAGTGCCGCGTCGGCGCCCGGCCGTGATGTGCTCCGCGCAAGAGGCTTTATCGCTTCGACCAGCAGATTTCCCGCATCGATATCGACGCCGGCGTCGCGGTATGAAAGACCGCCGGGTGTAGTTTTGCGCGCTATGGCATCCTCATGATCTAGCGGGTATACAATCGACGCAGAAGATACTTAATACCGGAGGGTTTGCAATGGTCCTCCTTCAAGTCCTCGGATATGTTTAAGAGCGGTCTAAACGTCGAAGACGTGCTGGGCGGGGTATCCTAACGGATGAGCAAAATACGGTTCCTTTTTTTGTCCGCGGTTTTCGCGGCGTTTTTGAGTTCGACGTTCCCGTCGTGGGCAAAATCGCGTGATATATTCAGTGTGGCGGATGTCACGGTTGACGCACAGGCTGCTGACGAATTGGCGGCGAAGTCGAGCGGCATCGCTCGGGCACAACACGATGCATTACGCATTTTGCTCGAACGGTTTACCTTGAAGGAAGATCATGACCGCCTTCCTGCGCCGGACGATGTGCGATTGGCAGCATTGCTTCGCGATTATTCTGTTGATCGTGAGAAATTTGGCGGCGGGCGGTACCTTGCGTCTTTGACCGTCCGGTTCCAGGCGGAAGGCGTACGCCGGATTCTCGACGCTGCTGACATTCCCTTCGCGGAGACCGCAAGTCGGCCCGTACTTGTACTTCCCGTGTTTCAAACAGTGGGTTCGACAGTCCTGTGGGATGACACCAACCCTTGGTTCGGTGCCTGGTCGAAGTTGGGCCGTATCGATGGCTTACTGCCGCTCTTGCTGCCCGTTGGTGATCTTTCCGATATATCGACGGTCAGTGCCGAAGGCGCTGTTCTTGGCGAACGGCAAGAATTAGTGGCGATCGCGCGGCGTTATGAGGTTGGGGAAGTGATGGTCGTTGTGGGGTCGCTTGCGGTTGATCCGGCTGACGGAAAATTGCGCGTAGAAGTCGCGACTTCCCGTTATGGCGGCAATAGCAGCGACCAAACTGTATTCCAAAGATTTGACGCGAATGATGAGACGTCACGCGACACCTTGTTATCCGATGCCGCTAAGGCATTAGCGGTGGAAGCCGTGGAAAACTGGAAGCGTGAAAATATCCTCGAACGAAGCGTTGAACAGCGGATTTCTGTTCGCGTTCCTTTTCGGGGATTTAGTGATTGGATCGCGATACGAAAAAGGCTTGCAGCGGTTGCAGCGCTGAAGAAGATTGATGTTTTACGGCTTTCGATAGACCGGGCAGATATTGAGGTTTCCTACCTTGGCAATGCCGATCAACTTCGCTTGGCGATGGCTCAGAGTAACTTGGATTTGGCCTATTCTGCCGAGACAGCGATGTGGACATTGAAGTCTGGCACGGATCAGTGATTTCATGAATCGCCATTCACTTGCCGGAAATATTCCGAACCTCATCACTTTAGCGCGAATATTCGCCGTTCCGTTGTTGGTTTGGCTGATCATCGATGGCGCGATGATGGCGGCATTTTGGGTATTTGTTCTTGCCGGCGTATCTGACGCGCTTGATGGATTTATAGCCAAACGATTTGGCTTTGTTACCAAACTGGGCAGCTATTTGGATCCCATCGCGGATAAGGCATTGCTGGTATCTGCATACATCACATTGGGACAGGCAAATCACATAAGTGCGTGGTTGGTAATTTTGGTGGTTTTTCGCGATGTGTTGATAATTGGCGGTACGCTGTTGTTCCATACGCTGGGGCGACCAGTGGAAATGCAGCCATTATTTATAAGTAAGTTCAATACATTAATGCAGATATTGCTCGTGGCGGTTCTACTTGGAAATCTGGGGAATTGGATCCCGGACTTTGGCTTGATACCAGTATTGACGCTTTTTGTTGGTTTGACGACCGTGCTGTCCGGACTTGCTTACCTTGGACAATGGGTATTTGGTCTACGCGTAAATCCGAAATGGCGCCCTAAAAGCCGAGACCGCACGATTGCGACACGTGATCGCTATGAAAGCGGACGATGACTGCGCGGCAACAGGCGGCGTCATGGTTAATTGGGTTCGTTGTCTTTATCGCCCTTTTGATTGTTTTGGGCGATATCCTGCTGCCCTTTGTTGCCGGCATGGCTATCGCATATTTTCTTGATCCAGCGTGCGATAAGCTGGAATCGATCGGGTGTTCGCGCATTGTTGCGACGTCGCTAATTACCTTTGTTTTCTTTGCGATCTTGGTCGCGGTATTCATGCTGCTGATCCCGCTAGTTTCGGCGCAGATCATTAATTTCATCGAGCGGGTTCCGGTGTATTTCGCTGCACTGCGCGAAAAATCGATTTTGATCATGGGACTTGTCGAAAGCCGGCTTGCAGACGAGCAGATGCGCCAACTTGAAGGCATATTTGCATCGGCATCGAAACAGGTTTTGGCCTACGCGGCAGGCGTCGCAAATCACCTTATCGGCGGGATCGGATCGTTTTTCTCTTTGTTATCGTTGGCCGTGATCACACCGGTCGTGACATTCTACCTGCTACGCGACTGGGATCGCATTGTTGCGAAAGTCGATAATATGTTGCCGCGCGATCGGGTCGAGATGATACGTGAGCAAGCGGCATTAATTGACGAAACGCTTGCTGGGTTCGCCCGCGGGCAGGCCCTTGTGTGCATACTGCTCGGCATATTCTATGCGGTTGGCCTCTCCTTGGTCGGGCTCGATTTCGGCTTGGTTGTAGGCTTCCTCACCGGCCTGATATCATTTATCCCCTATTTTGGCATGTTGTTCGGTTTTGCTGCCGGCATGGGGATCGCAATTGCTCAATTTGGCGAGTTGGTCCCGGTACTGCTGGTTGCCGCGGTGTTTGGGACCGGCCAAGTTGTCGAAGGTAATTTCCTGACACCAAAGTTAGTCGGCGACAGAGTTGGTTTGCACGCGGTCTGGATTATCTTTGCTCTCCTCGCGGGCGGAAGCCTGTTCGGTTTTCTGGGAGTCATGATCGCGGTGCCGTTGATGGCCGTAATTGGCGTGCTGATCCGATTCTTGCTTAATCATTACATGAACAGCCCAATGTATCTTGCGCGGACCAAACCTTCGAGCGACGAAACATTGAACGAAGAGATCAAATGACCGAACAGTTGGTTCTCGATCTTGAGCATCGGGAGGCACATGGTGTCGATGATTTTCTCGTCGCCCCGTGCAATAGTGATGCGGTGGCATGGTTAGACCGCTGGCCCGATTGGCCCGCTCCGATGTTGGCACTGCATGGGCCGGCAGGATGCGGCAAGACGCATTTGGCGCATATTTGGATGGCGCGAAGCGGCGCGGAACTCATTACCATGGGAGAAGTGGCTAACACGCCCCCGGATTTGCTCTTACCGCGATCGGGGAATTTAGTGGTCGACGACGCGGGCGCAGGTCAGGACGAGCGCGCGATATTGCATCTTTACAATATGATTGCCGAAATACGGGGAAGTCTCTTGATCACAAGCCGGGTTGCTCCGGCCCGGTGGACCGTTGCTCTGCCAGATCTTCGTTCGCGAATTTCGGCGGCGCCCGCCGTTTCGATCGGCCGGCCCGACGACGGATTGATTGGCGCCATTCTCATAAAGTTATTCTCGGATCGCCAAATTACGATCGAAAGCGAGGTTTTGGCCTTTTTGCTGGCGCGAATGGAGCGCAGTTTTGCGGCTGCACGTACGCTGGTCGTGGCGCTCGATAAGACCGCCCTCGCGAGGCGGCGTGGAATTACAATCCCGTTGGCGCGGGATGTATTGGAAAACTTGGCCGAACAGGATAGGGGAGACTGACAATGGACTTGGGTATTTCAGGACGGAAGGCGATTGTCTGTGCGGCGTCGAAGGGGCTGGGGAGAGCCTGTGCCATGTCTTTGGGCAGAGAAGGCGTTGATTTGGTGATCAACTCGCGTACATCTGAAACGCTTGAGGCGACAGCGGAGGATATCCGCAAGGAAACGGGCGCGAAGGTTACGACTGTCGCCTGTGATATTACAACAGAAGCCGGCCGCGAGAGTGTTCTAGCTGCCTGTCCCGAACCGGATATACTGATCAATAACGCCGGTGGGCCGCCTCCCGGCGATTTTCGCGACTGGGAACGGGACAATTGGATCGCTGCGGTCGATGCCAATATGCTGACACCGATTTTTCTTATCAAGGCCACTGTGGACGGTATGATCGCGCGCAAATTTGGCCGGGTTGTTAATATTACTTCCGCGGCGGTAAAGTCGCCGATCGAAATCCTTGGCCTCTCAAATGGCGCGAGGGCGGGACTTACGGGCTTTGTTGCGGGCTTGTCTCGTAAAACCGCACGGCACAACGTGACGATCAACAATCTTTTGCCGGGGCCGTTCGATACTGACCGTTTCCGTAGCAATATTCAGACGCAGGCCGACAATGCCGGTGTCAGCTACGATGAAATGTTGGCACGGCGCGAAGCCGAGAACCCTGCCGGGCGAGTTGGCGACCCCTATGAATTTGGTGAATCCTGTGCATTCCTTTGTGGCGCGCATGCGGGTTTCATGACGGGACAAAACCTGCTCATGGATGGGGGAAGCTTCAACAGTACATTTTAATCCATGTCGCGCGGCAAAATGACCTTCTGAGTCGATATTCGGCTGCGGCGCTGAGAATCATCCTATATTAACGATATTGATCTATCCGGGGCTAATCGTGCCGCTAGGTGATTTAGATTGAATGAGATTCTACCCGTCTGCGGTGACACTCTTAGCACCTCCTTTGCTCTGCGGAAGTAGGTAGGCTGACTATGACCTTGAATCTTCGAAATCCGTCGTAAGCCTATGCCTGGCGTCATCACACGGGGCAGAACCCTATCGACACAGGCAGCTGAGCGTCCGGTTGCTGTAATCGATGTCGGGTCAAATTCGGTGCGCTTGGTCGTGTATGAGGCGGCACGCCGCGTATCGACGCCAGTATTCAATGAAAAAGTCCTTTGCGGTTTGGGACGAGGCCTGGACAGCACCGGTCGATTGCACCCTGGTGGCGTTCAGATGGCTCTGGATTCACTACAGCGGTTCGCAATATTGACCCATGCGATGGGTGTCGATGATGTGATTGCCATTGCCACGGCCGCGGTTCGCGAAGCGGAGGACGGTCCCGAATTCATCGCCGCGGTAGAGAATAGATGTGGCCTAAAGGTAAGGCCAATTCCTGGCACCGAAGAAGCGCGGCTTTCCGCCTTAGGCGCCATATCCGCCATCCCAGGCGCCGATGGATTGGTCGGTGACCTTGGCGGTGCAAGCTTTGAAGTCGTCCGCCTCAAGAGGGATAGGTTTCAGCAACAGGCAACCTTACCAATTGGGCCAATTCGACTTGCGAACCGTAACAACATGGATGAGTCAGGCGCCCTAAAAATCATCGATGACCACTTAGCTGAGCTTGATTGGCTTAAGAGTGCACGCGGTAAGACATTCTACGCGGTCGGTGGGGCGTGGCGGGCAATGGCACGCATACATATGAACCTGACTGATTATCCGCTTCTGGTTGCGCATCATTATGAAATCCCTGGAAAACAAGCACTGTCGTTTTCGGCGTCAGTTGCTCATGATGACGAGTGCAAGTTCGAAAAATTTCGCTCTGGCGTGTCCAAGAAGCGCGTCGGCACATTGCCGTTCGCTGCATTATTGCTGAACCGATTGATCGACATTTCAGGTGTCTCGAGGGTCGTAATATCCGCATATGGTCTGCGTGAAGGCTGCCTGTTCGACAGATTGTCCTTGGACACGAGAGCGGAAGATCCGTTGATCGACGCATGCCGTAATCTCGCATGGTTGACCGGACGTGCAACGGCCGACGGGGAAGCCCTTTTTCATTGGATGACACCCGCTTTTCCCAACGAAACAAAGCGGGAAAAGCGCTTGCGTCGCGCCGCGTGTTTGCTCGCAGACTTGGAATGGTCTGAACATCCGGACTACAGGGTCGAGCATGCGCTGTTGCGAATTCTGCGGTACCCTATGGTCGGTGTCGATCACCCGGGACGGGCTTACATGGGGTTGGCCGTAGCCTCTCGGCATGCGCAAGTCCGGCCGCGGCTTTATGAGCGGTTTCTCAGTCCGCTTCTGGATGAAGTTGAGACAAAGCGCGCTCGTGCGACCGGCCTGGCGATGCGTTTAGGCTACACGCTTTCAGGCGGCGTAATTTCACTGTTGGAACAAAGTCTTATCCGGCGTAAGGGTAACGACTTGATTTTCGAGTTGCCAGAGAGTGCGGATGTGCTCGTTGGCGATGTGGTTCAGCGTCGGTTCAAATCTTTGGCGAAGATGCTGGGATGCAAGCCGCGGTTCTCATTCGTGAAGCAACCCCGTAACGATTCGGCCAAAGCGGTTTCAGCGTAAATCAATCTTACGCTCAATTTTGATGATGGGACCCTGGGTCTCGTTTCGTATCCCGTACAATTCATAACGAGCACTATATCGTCCGGCAGGTAGAGGCGTATTCCGTTTAAACTCGAGCTTGAGAAACTGAACAGCGCGCGAACGATTTATGATGCCATTTTTTGTTCGAATTGTTTTTCCATTCGCATCTTGTAGATGCAGCGCATAGCGGTCACCGTTATAAAGACCCGCTATAAAAACGCCAAAATTCAAACTTCCCGATTTTCTCGGCAGAGTGCTCCGCTCATAAAGGCCGTATTGAAGGGCCGCCCTCGTGAGGGGCCGATCGGAAAATCCGGCGCCGAGTAGAAACGTCGGTCGGTAGGCGAGGTGTGCCAATGCATCTGGTCGCCATAAGTTTTTCTTGCCTGCGGCACAGCTCGTATGAGTCATCAGACCGACAAATGGGTCAATGGGACGCTTGCCGAATCTGACCTCGAAATGAACATGTGGGAACTCAGTCAGGCCGGAAAGCCCGATCAAGCCTAATTTTTGACCGGAGACAACTTTCTGTCCCTTGGAAACCGCGACACTACTGCGTCGCATATGTCCGTACAGCGTTCGCCAACCGCCACCGTGATCGATGATAACGGCGTTCCCTAAACCTCGGTCATCAACCGCCTCGCGGCCAACCAGCCGGACGTCGACGTCGGGCATGCCATCGCGCACACTGCTTACGGTTCCCGCGGCGGCGGCGAGCACGGCAACACCTTCCGCCATGGTTTTATGATCAACGAGGCGGAAATCTGTGCCCGTATGTCGGTCATTGGTTAAGAAACCGCAATGGTAGTCGGTATATCCTTTGCCTTTGCGCTGGTCGGCATAGTTTTGAATGAAGCAGGAGGGGCCAATTTTACAATCGATAGGAAGACTAAGTTGAGGAGGCGTTTGCGCATATGCGGTCGAGATAATAGCCATCAGGAAAACTATCCCTGTGGCCCAATAACGCAGCATCAGGGGCCTTTCTCTATATCGATTACGCGCGTTCGACTACCCTTCGCCGTCAAAGCGACACGACCAGCCTTCAAAGCCAAAGCACGGTCGCCGAACAATTCTCGCCGCCACCCTTGAAGGGCTGGTACGTCAGCATTGTCATCCGCGGCGATTCGCTCCAGATCTTCGCTGCTTGCGATCAATCTGGGCGCGACATTTTCGGTTTCAGTGACATGTTTCAGCAGCACCTTAAGCAAGTCGGTAATGGGTCCAAGGCCAGATGGTCGCGGTTGCGTACGTTCAAATACGGGAAGTTCGGCTTCCGGAATTTTCTGCCCATTGGTGATAGCTTCCAGAATTGCGTAGCCGGTATCGCCGTTTACGCTTCCCTTCGATACGGCCCGCATACCTTTAAGAGCCTCAACGGATGTCGGAACCTGCGCTGCGATTTCGAGAATTGCATCGTCGCGAATGATGCGGTTGCGTGGCACATTGCGTGTTTGCGCTTCGCGCTCGCGCCATGCTGCCAGTTCACGCAAAATCGCGTGGAACCGTCTATTTTTGTTGCGGCTTTTCAGACGGCGCCACGCTTTTTCCGGCTCAAGGCGATAGGTGCCGGGATTCATAAGGACGTCCATTTCCTGGTCGAGCCAATGCGTCCGCCCCGATTTTTCCAATGAATGAGCCAGTTTCTCGTAAGCGGGTCGCAGGTGCGTAACGTCTGCCAAGGCATATTTGAGCTGTTTCTGGGATAGGGGTCGGTTCGACCAGTCCGTAAATCGTGAAGATTTGTCAACACGTGCCCCCACGAGCTTTGAAACCAAAGTTTCGTAGCCGACCTGATCGCCAAATCCGCAAACCATCGCTGCAACCTGGGTATCGAATAGGGGCTCGGGGATGGAACCCATACGATGGAAGAAAATCTCTACGTCCTGCCGGCCAGCGTGAAAGACTTTAAGCAGGTCTTTGTCCGCCATGAGATCATACATCGGCGTCAGATCGGCGCCGGGGGCCAAGGTATCGATCGCCACAGCCTCTTTTGGGCCTGCAATTTGAACGAGGCAGAGCTGTGGCCAGTAGGTCCGGTCTCGGAGGAATTCAGTATCGACCGTAATGTAGTCAACGCCGCGTTGTCGCGCACAAAAGGCTTCGATCTCTGCGGAGTCAGCGATTGGTGTTATATCCATGGCCGTAAGGGATACACCGAGTCGCCCGGCTCAAAAAGGTCCTAAGCAAATTCCTTGCTTGCTAGACTCAGACTATCTTGACAACTCGGCACAATGCGTGCCCTTTGCGCGCCGAAATTCACGCCTCACCGGTTCAAAGAAAATGCATACATATCGCACCCATACTTGCGGCGAATTGCGCGCCGAACACGACGGCACAGAAGCACGGCTTTCCGGCTGGATCGATCGAAAGCGGGATCACGGCAACCTGCTGTTCATCGATTTGCGCGACAATGCCGGGATCACACAGGTCGTGGTCGACGTGAGTAGCCCGCTCTTCCCGGAAATCGAAGCGCTACCGCTGGAGTCCGTGATTACGGTGACCGGTCCTATCGTTCGGCGCAGTCAAGAAACGGTAAATCCCGGTATCCCAACCGGGGAGATCGAACTGCAAGTTCGGTCATTCGATATTCAATCAACGTCTGAACCGCTGCCTATGCCGGTAAATCAGGATGCGGGATATCCTGAGGACATCCGGTTACGCTATCGCTTCCTCGATTTGAGGCGGGCGGAAATGCATCGTAACATTTTGTTGCGGTCGAACGTCATCGCTTCGATCCGGCGACGCATGGTCGAATCCGGATTCGTCGAATTTCAGACGCCTATATTGACCGCGACATCGCCAGAGGGGGCGCGCGACTTCCTCGTTCCCAGCCGTATACACCCAGGCAAGTTCTACGCGTTGCCCCAGGCACCCCAGCAGTTCAAGCAATTGTTCATGGTGGCAGGGTTCGACCGGTATTTTCAGATTGCGCCCTGCTTCCGCGACGAAGATGCCCGGGCGGATCGGTCGCCGGGTGAGTTCTACCAACTCGATATCGAAATGTCATTCGTCACCCAGGATGACGTGCTCGCTGCCATTGAACCAGTCTTGGCAGGGGTATTTGAGGAATTCGCCGACGGACGTTCCGTAACGCCCACGCCCTTCCCACGCATCCCTTTCGATGAGGCGATGCTGAAATACGGTTCCGATAAACCCGACCTGCGCATACCGATCGAAATTGTTGATGTGACGGACTCTTTCCGGAGTTCTGACTTTAAGATATTTGCACAAGCTATTGAAAAAGGGGCTGTAGTTCGCGCCATTCCAGCGCCTGGTGGCGGGGCGAAGCCGCGAAGCTGGTTCGATAACATGAACAGTTGGGCGCGTAAGGAAGGCGCGCCGGGATTAGGGTACATTGTCTTCGAGGAAGGCGGTGGCAAGGGACCGATTGCCCGAAACCTTGATCCCGACCGCGTGGCAGCGATCCGAGCCTCGACGGGATTGGCAGACGGGGATGCGGTGTTTTTCGCGGCGGGAACGCCGGCGGAAGCGGCAGAACTCGCTGGCAAGGCGCGTAACAAATTTGGTGAAGATCTCGGACTTCTTGAAAAGGACGCATTCCGATTTTGCTGGGTGGTCGACTACCCAATGTACGAAATGGATCAGGAAACCGGACAGCTTGAATTTAGCCATAACCCCTTTTCGATGCCGCAAGGCGGTCTTGAAGCACTTGAAAACGAAGACCCGCTTTCGATTAAGGCTTTTCAATACGACATCGTTTGTAATGGCATCGAGCTTTCGTCCGGCGCTATCCGAAACCACCGCCCGGATATCATGTTTAAGGCATTCGCGCTTGCCGGCTATGATCAGGCGGCGGTCGAGTCACAATTCGGCGGTATGTTGAACGCGCTCAAATATGGTGCACCGCCTCATGGTGGATCAGCGCCGGGCATCGACAGGATTGTCATGTTGCTCGCCGATGAGCCTAATATTCGCGAAGTCGTTGCCTTCCCGATGAACCAGCAAGCGGAAGACTTGATGATGGGGGCACCGGCGCCAGCGTCGCCCGCACACCTAAAAGAACTCCATCTTCGCGTTAACCTGCCGCCCAAGAAAGACTAATTAACAAATGGTTAAGAGATATCCTTGCCAAGCCGCATAGGATCGTCTTAGCTACAAAAAAACGCGGACTCAAAAACGAGCCGCAGCTAATCGCAGGGGAAGTAATGATGCCTTGGAAGGGGGGGCTGCTGCTCACGCTCGGCCTTATGGTCGGTGGATGTTTTCTGCCTGCTTATCAAGTGGTGTCGTGGACAGCGACAGGTGTCAGCTACGTATTTTCCGGGAAAGGCATGGGCGATCATGCGCTGTCGCTGGCGTTGCACAAAGATTGTGCGACGCTACGAATCCTCGAAGGAGAGGAAATTTGCACAGAATATAAAGAAGAGCATGATGGCAGTTGGTCGGCCATGGCGTCGACTTGGAAGGTGCCGGAGGCTGACGTATCGAACGATGCCGAACTCCTAGCCGGAACGGCGGATGACCCGGTTATCGTGCCGGTACCTGCGCTCGTTGCTGATAATGTGGAAACAGCTTCTGTCGAAGCGAAGCCGGTCGCCGTTGCGTCACTGACACCGGTGAGCACTGCATCCAATTCTAAGGCAGCCGCCCGCGGTTTAGACTTTGACGGTTTGGCGATACCGCGATGGGTTGTTGCGCCGTTGCGCGAATCGCCTTGGCAAGCGCAGGCATTCGCGTCACGCGGTTTGGATTTTGGCGGTCTCGTGAAGATTGAACATCGCCCTGCAGGGAATAAACCTGTTGTGACCGTTTCGCCGAAAAAAATGGCGGGGCAACCATCGCTATACCTTGTGATGGGAAGCTTCCGGGCGAAGGCTAATGCAAATAAACTAGCTAGCGAATACGCCGCGCTTCCAACGGTAGTTTCGTCGGGGGAAGGCGATGGGCGGACGCTGCACCGCCTGCTTACAGGCCCCATAGAGAAAGCAGAATTGGCCAAGCGGCGGACCGAACTCGTAAAGATGGGCATACGAAACAGTTGGGCCGTACGGCTTTGCAGTGGAAGTCTGACAGTTCCTCCTTGCAAACCGCCACTTCAGCAGGCGGCGCTTCCTTAGCTGGTTCGAGTACCTGACTCGTTTAGGGCGACAATGCAACTGCCACGTTTTTTGAAATACATACTGTCATCAGCGCGCTCGTAGATTGACTGCGCGGATTCTTTGGTTTCGGGGCCAAAACAGTGGTTGCCGACGCTCGCCCTAACCCTGATCTTTTCGTCATTCCACGGCACGATGATGCCGTTTAAGTGGTCTCCGATTTCAGACGCTTGCCGCTCGGCCATTTGTTCGGGAGCATTGTTCAGGATGACGGCAAACTCGTCTCCACCCAATCGTGCGACATCGTCAAGCTTTCGAACGGCGTTTTTCAAATTTTTGGCGACGGCCAACAGCACGAAGTCGCCTGCCGCGTGTCCGTGAGTGTCGTTTATTGATTTGAACTCGTCTAAATCGATCAAGAGGAGAACCGCGGGTTCTCGATAGCGTTGGGCTCGTGCCATTGCGCGGCCTAGCGCCTCGGAAAAACCGCGTCTGTTCAATAGACCTGTATGTTCGTCCGTGATCGAAAGCATTCGTAGCCGTTCGATTTCGGCTTGCTGCTTTGCGATTAGACGCTCGGCATTACGGCCCGCTGCGAGCGCTTGTTCGAGCATGCGCCGCAGAACTTTGTAAAAATCTTTCCCTATATCCAAATTGTAGGGGGGCGGCATCCGCTTGCGCATTAGCGCAATCTGCCCTCGCTTAGTTTGGGTGCGGGAAGTATTGGGTATTGAAGCAGGCAGAGTCATCGTTTAGCTCCCGTGAATGGAATTCATTCAAATTTTGTCTGTCACGAGAACCGCAATGCGTATGCCAAAGACTATCACTCTGACACTGCGCGCTTATTATGGTTAATCGCACGTTAACAGCGCATGAAGCGGAATCTTCTGCCGTAAAAACCCGGAATCTTCTGCCTTGCGCTATGTCAGCGTGTCAGGCGCTGTGGCACCGGAAAAAAACGCATCGAGGTTGTCAAGGGCGCGAAATCCCATCGCGTCCCTCGTGTCGACAGTGGCGCTGCCGATATGCGGGAGTAAAAATGCGTTCGGCAGGTCGAGATAGCCCTTATTGAAGGCAGGTTCGCCTTCATATACATCCAGGCCGACACCTGAGACCTTTCCTGATTTGGCGGCCGCAATCAACGCTTCATCGTCGATGATGTCGCCGCGCGCCGTATTCACGACGACGGCTCCATCCGGCAATTTGGAAATTCGATCAGTATTCAGGAAGTGATGTGTTTCCGGTGTTGATGGGCAGTTAATTGACAGGAATTCTGCGCTTGGCAGCATGTCATCAGGGTTTTTGTAAAATAATGCACCTTGTTCCAATTCCGGCGCTAGCCTTGAACGGTTACTGTAGTGAATTTCCATATCGAAGGCGCGGGCTCTTTTCGCGACGGCACGGCCAATACGGCCCATGCCCAGGATCGCAAGCCGTTTGCCCGTTACATGCGCGCCCAGCAGGCTGGTGGCGTCCCAACGTCCCCATTGATCTGCGCGAAGCAACGCAGTTGATTCTTGCTGGCGCCGGGCCGCACCTAAAAGGCATAGCATGGCGACGTCCGCTGTTGCACTGGTCAGGACGTCGGGTGTGTTCGTGACAATTATTCCACGCGCTTTGGCGGCATCAATGTCTATATGTTCGTAACCGACAGAAAATGTCGCGATGGCACGCACGCGTGCCGAAAGCTGGTTAATGATGTCTGCAGTAAATTTTTCAGTCGAGCAAGTCAGGATCGCATCTGCTTCAGCGCTGTTGGATATCAGCGCCGGCGCATCATATTGTGAATCATCTATGTTGAGTTTGGCGTCGTAGTCACGGGTCGCCCGCGTTTCCACAGCATCGGGCAATTTACGGGTAACGAATAGAACGGGACGGTCTGACATGAGGATTTCCTTGATTAACGTAACTATGACGGGCACGCGCAAACGGCGCCATGATCTACAAAGCCGGTCGCGAATCCAAGCCCAACTTCTTGCGGCACGGAATGGATTTTTATCAATTTTGTCTTTGGCAGCGATTGTCGCTGTGTTTCAACCCAACATTGCCGGGGCAGTAGTGGCGCCTCCCATCAAGATTACACCGCATCGCGCGGCCTATCTGTTTGAGATGATTTCCAGTGACCCCAGCGGCGGTGTTGCAAACGTCAGCGGGGGCATGACGTTCGAGTGGGCTGACGCGTGCGATGGATGGGCGTTGGATCAAAACTATTTATTACAGCTCTCCAATAGCGACGGTTCGCGAACGGAAATTCAGACCAGCAGCGCAAGCTGGGAGTCGAAGGACGGGTTGCGCTATCGTTTTATCGTCAAGCGTGGGCGGGACGGGAAACTCGTTGAAGATTTGCGCGGAAAAGCCAAATTGGGAGCGCCAGGTGCTAGCGGTGCCGTTGAGTTTTCAAAGCCAGCTGCTAAAAGAATACCCCTTCCGGCAGGCACTCGTTTCCCCACCAACTTCATGCTTGACCAGATGCGGGCGGCGAAAAAAGATTCGAGGATGGCGCCAAGCCTGGTTTTCGAAGGTGCTGCTATGGAGGGGCCGCAAACGGTTACCACGACAATTTTGCCGCAGCGTGCGCCGCGCGGCGAGAGCATCCTGAAAGCGCCGTTGGGGCCGAGCGATATCTGGCCAATGTATGTTGCCTATTTCCCGGCTGATAAACCGGATGGTAATCCGGAAACTGAAGTTTCTATCGACGTACAGGCCAACGGAATTGTGCCGGAATTTGTTCTCGATTATGGCATTTTCAAGCTGCGTGCGGTTTTGGCGAAAATTTCTGCGTTGCCACCTGCCGGTTGCTGAAGCCTTACCAGACTTCTAACGCAACCGTCGGCCTTTCGAGATGGAATCAGGACCCAGTTTTTTTCGCACGGCGTCAACCGCTTGCTCTATTCGCTTGTCTTTAAGCGATCCCAACTGCAGGAGGTCGGGGACGTCCGCACCTTCTGCATCGAGTATGTCGGCGACACCGATGCCAATCAGCCGGAAGGCAGGACCGTTAGCTTCCTTTTCGAGTACCGATACGGCCGTTTGGTAAATTTGCTCGGCAAGTTGGGTTGGATTTGAAAGCGTTCGGCTTCGGGTCAACTGACGAAAGTCGGCTCGTTTCAGTTTCAACGTTACCGTGCGTCCGGCGAGCGAGCGCTTTTTTAGCCGCTGTGCCACCTTTTCGCAGAGAGGCCATACACGCCGACAAAGCTCCTCCAAATTATAAATATCGTCGGCAAAGGTAGTCTCTGCCGAAATACTTTTTGGTGCGGATGACGGTGAAACATTGCGGTCGTCCTGACCTCGGGAAAAATGAAAAAGCCGATGTCCGATGGAGCCATACCTTGACACCAATTTGGCTTCGTCCATTTTCTGCAGATGACCTACGGTCGTAATGCCATCGCGGCGCAATTTACTCTCGAGAGACCGTCCGACACCCCAAATAATTTTGGCGGGGCGGGTTGCGAGAAATGTCATAGCTTCGGCAGCGCCAATGATGGCAAAACCGCGTGGCTTATCGAGGTCAGAACCTACTTTGGCGAGGAATTTATTGTAGCTGAGACCGATGCTACCGGTGACGCCGATTTCCGTTTCGATTCGTTTCGTGATCATCGCGAGGGTTCTAGCCGGCAATCCCTTATGAAGCGTTTCCGTGCCGGAGAGGTCAAGAAACGCTTCATCGATGGAAAGCGGCTGCACCAACGGTGTGTAATCCTGCATAATACTACGAACTTCGGCGCCGACGGCGCTGTATTTGTTCATGTCGGGGCGGATCACAACAGCGTCAGGGCACGCTTTCAGCGCCTTGAACATGGGCATTGCAGATCGGACACCGTACAGCCGCGCGACGTAACAGGCGGCGGAGACAACGCCTCGATGACCCCCTCCAACGATGACGGGTCGGTCTTTTAGGTCCGGATTGTCGCGCTTCTCAATAGATGCATAAAATGCATCGCAATCAATATGGGCAATTGAGAGAGAGTCCAGTTCGGCATGGGAAACGGTGCGCGGTGAACCGCAATTGGGACATCTCTGATCTTCCATTTCATGATCGAACTGTTCCAAGCAATCGCGGCACAAGGTCGTCACGGTGTATTGCCCTCCGGCCATAGCCAAGCCGCACCCCGTACGCCACTCGAATCGCCGAATTTCGGTGGCACCAACTTTGTGTCGACACGGTCGGAAAAGATCCATTCCGACCATAGCGACGGTACGTTGTCGTAGAGCCGGTTTACATTCGACATACCGCCGCCGAGTACGATGACATCGGGATCAATCAAGTTGATCACGCTTGCAAGGGCCCGTGCAAGCCTGTTTTCATAGCGCGAAAGACTGTCCGTACAGTTGCGGTCACCTTCAATCGCATGCGCTACGATCTCGCGTGCATCAAGGCTATCGCCAGTCGCGGCACGGTGATGCGCTGCGAATCCGGTTCCGGATAAAAACGTTTCAATACAACCTCTTAAGCCGCAGGTGCACAAATGTCCGGGAAGTTCTGACGGCCGGGGCCAGGGCAGGGGGTTATGACCCCATTCACCGCCGATTGCATTTGCCCCAACCAGGACGTTGCCGTTGAATACAATTCCGCCGCCGCAACCGGTGCCAAGAATGACCCCAAACACAACCGTAGCCCCAGCCGCGGCGCCATCCATGGCTTCGGACAACGCGAAACAATTGGCATCGTTTGTCAGGCGAATAGGCCGCCCCAATCTTCGCTCCAGGTCGCGATCCAAGGGATGTCCGTTGAATGGCGAGTTGTAGGCGTTTTTTACGACCTTCGATGCAGGAGATATTGTGCCGGGAATTCCGAAACCGAGAGAACATTGATCGTCGATTTCACTTTCCAAGGCTTCGATCAGGCGGCTGATGGTTTCGATTGCCGCCTCATAATCGTTTTCTGGTGTTGCAACGCGTCGGCGCAGGATCAGTTCGCCTGTGTCGTTCATCACCGCGGCTTCGATTTTTGTGCCGCCTACGTCAACGCCGATACGCATGGCCCATTATCCTTGAATTTGCTTCGCATTATCTTAGTGAACCGGTTGAATTGCCTGAATTCGTCCCATTATTTTCCAATAAGTCTGCACAACCATGACAATCGGTTCAGAAAAGCTTATTATTCATTAGGTTTCACATCGTAAATCCAATGTTCAGAGATTGTTAATCGTAAGTTTGATAATCTTCATTTACTTTCTTTGGTATTTAGTCAGGGCCAACTATGGCAAAAACCGTTCTTATCGTTGAAGACAACGAACTGAACATGAAACTATTTCATGACCTGCTCGAATCGCAGGGGTATGAAATTCTTCAGACACGTTATGGTATGGAAGCACTTAAGATGGCGAGGACCGAAAGGCCCGACCTGATCTTGATGGATATTCAGTTACCGGAAGTGTCCGGACTGGAAGTCACTAAATGGCTCAAGGAAGACGATAATTTGAAGGAAATTCCGGTCATCGCCGTGACCGCATTCGCGATGAAGGGCGACGAGGAAAAATTTCGCGAGGGGGGTTGCGAGGCCTACATCGCCAAACCGATATCGGTTGCTAATTTTCTGGCAACGGTCGATCGGTTTTTGAGTTGATCTAACATGTCCGCCCGCATCCTCGTTGTCGATGACCTGCTTCCGAACGTTAAATTGTTGGAAGCGAAACTGACGAGCGAATACTTCGATGTCATGACCGCAAACGATGGGCCCAGCGCGCTTGAAATGATTGAGGCGCAGCCGCCGGATATCGTTTTGCTAGACGTGATGATGCCGGGCATGGATGGGTTTGAAGTATGCCAGCGCATCAAGCAACAGCCCGAAACGATGCATATTCCGGTTGTGATGATTACCGCGCTTTCGGATGCGGCCGACCGGGTCCGGGGTATCGAGTGCGGCGCCGATGATTTTCTGACCAAGCCAGTCAATGATACGGCGCTATTTGCCCGCGTGCGTTCTCTCGTCCGGCTCAAGATGATGATGGATGAATGGCGCATGCGCGAACAGACGACGAGTCAGCTTGGCGTCCTGCGCGATGAAACGTCGTTGTTTGATGTGGATGCCTCTCAGGCAGCGGTGCTGGTGCTCGATGATAATCAGGTCGATGCTGAGAAGGTTGTCGATACGCTACGCCAGGATGATGACATCGTAATTGCGACAGATACCGTGGACGCAATGTTCGATTACGCGATGAAGCGTGAATTCGATTTGATGATCGTAAATTTGAACCTCCGCGAGCAGGATTCGCTGCGCCTTTGCTCGCGTCTCCGATCGGCAGAGCGAACCCGGCAGATTCCCATTCTATTGGTTGTCGAGGAAGATCAGGTTGATCGTTTGGCTAAGGGGTTTGACCTCGGTATCAACGACTACCTAATCAAACCGATCGACAGTAACGAGTTGCTTGCCCGAGCGCGCACACAGATCCGCCGCTGGCGTTATCACGGGCGACTGCGCGAGACCTATGAGCGCAGTATCGAGATGGCGCTCACGGATAGCCTGACGGGGCTCTACAATCGACGCTATCTCTTTGCTCATGTTGATGGTCAGATCGAGCGCATGGAGGTCAGTGGTAAGGCCTTGTCATTGATGATGTTTGATATTGATCACTTCAAGGCCATTAACGATACGCACGGGCATATTCAGGGCGATGAGGTGCTGCAAGAACTCGCACGTCGAGTGACTCATAATCTTAGAAGTTTCGATACCGTTGCGTTATATGGCGGTGACGAATTCGTAATCGTCATGCCGGATACACAGGTACCGATCGCCTGTACCGTGGCCGAGCGGTTGCGCTCGGATATCGCGAGTAAGCCCTTCTCGATTTCTGGGCCGGGAGGATATGTAGATGTCACGATAAGTATCGGTGTCGTGACAGCGCACGATGCAAAGGAAACCACTAAGGGCCTTATCGAACGCGCCGACGAAGCGCTCTATCAGGCTAAGAGAGTGGGACGAAATCGAGCGGTTCTATGGACACAGGCTGGATTTGAGGACGTCACGATAGTTGAACCCGACGCGCCCGCTGCAGGTGTCGCCTAAATCGTTGATTAGGTGGCCACCGCATTGGTTATCTAATGCAAAAAGCCACTCTGCAGAGTGGCTTTCCAAAGCAATAAAGCTCAGCATCCGTTTGGGATGCGACTGCCAGACAGGCTATTTAATGCGGCCTTCCTTAAACGTCACATGCTTGCGCACGACAGGATCATACTTCCGCATTTCCATTTTTTCGGTCTGAGTCCGGGGGTTTTTCTTTGTTACATAGTAGTAACCCGTATCCGCTGTGCTCACCATTTTGATCAAAATTGTGCTTGGTTTCGCCATGGTCGACCGGTCCGTTTCTGTTAATTAGCCTTAATATCACAACGGCGGCACAGTACTCGCCGCCGGGCGCAAGTCAAGCCTATTCGAGCTTCAGGAGCTTTGTAGTCTTTCGCGTTGTAAGAAGCGCAACCTGTCGCGCCGCATCTGGTGACCGGTTTTCGCACCACAGCTTCATCGCTTCCTTCAACGCAAACTCGGTGACGTTCATGAGATCGAATGCGTTGATCGCTTCGGAAACGCGCCGCCAGCCGATATCCTCCAATTCGCTGGAATGATGGAGGGTACCGGATGCATTTTCACCATCAGCCAAAAAAAACCGTGTATTAAACCGGATTGGGCTTCTAGTCGGCGTAATCGCGCGGGCAATATAGTCAAGGCCCTCCATAAATGGCGAGAGGCCGGCGTCGGCGTAGGCTTGATGCAAAGACGACGCATCGGCATTGTCAATCTGGCCTGGTTTTCCGATCAGAAGGCCTGATTCTTCCCATGTCTCGCGGATCGCGGCCCAAATAAGCGCGCGCGCGCGCCGGGGCGAGCAATGGCGCCGGAGCTTTACTAGGACATCATCGTGAACGCGAAAATCGGCTGCTTGTGCATAATCTGCGCGATCGACCCCGCCGCCGGGAAAGACATAAATACCTGGCATGAATCGGGCATCTAGACGCCGGCGTCCGAGGAGTACCTCAGGGTCGTTTCGGGACCCGCGCAAAAGGACGAGGCTAGCAGCGTCGCGCGGGCGTACAGGGCGACCTGTTTTCGCTGAGGATCGGCGATTTGACATCAATTCAGCCTCCCGCGACCGGCGCGGCAAGCCGTAGCGCGTTTTTGTACAGTTCTGGTCTCTCTAAAATCCGCTTTGCCACGGCCATGTCAATATCGTCGTTTTTATGTGGTTGCCAGGGGCATCGTTTCATCATCGCCCTACGGGACTCTAGGCCTGCCGTGGCGAGTTGGGGATGCGTCGTGCTCGCTGAGAATGCACGTTTGAACACGCTATCGGCGTTTTCGGCGTTGCTCGTGCATAGCGTTGGAATAACGCCGATCTTGTTCAATACATGCCCGAACGGCGAAAGCAACCGCGCCCAGGTCAGGATCAATTCGCCATCGTTGGGCAGGGGAATAACGGTTTGGACGGTGCCTTTGCCGAAACTGCTGCTGCCGACGATTACCGCGCGGCCTTGATCTTGAAGCGCCGCAGCAAGGACTTCGGACGCGGAAGCGGAAGCGCCGTTCACCAGAACGACAATAGGGATATCTTGGGCAATTTCGGCCTCTGAGGCATCGAATAGCTGCAAACTATCCGGATGTCGGCCGCGGGTTGTGCTAATTCGGCCGCTACGCAAGAACAGATCCGCTGTGCTGACGGCTTGATCCAGAAGGCCGCCGGGGTTGCTACGCAAGTCGAGGACGAGGCCGGAAAGAGAAGGGCCCAATTCGTGAGTCGCCTTAACGACTCCGGCCTGCAGTTCCAACGTTGTATCGTGATTGAAACCAGTAATACGCAAATGCGCAAAATTGCCGCTCGACGTGTAACGAACCGTCGTCGGTATGATGCGGGTCCGAGAAAGCGTTAGGACGAACGGTTCTGGCCGGTTTTCACGCTGAACCGTAACCTGAACCGGCTTCCCAAGTGGCCCTCGAAGCAATCGAACGCTGCGTCCCAGCGATTGTCCGCGAAGTGGAGTGCCATCAACGGCGATAAAGATATCGCCTGGAACGACGCCAGCCCGGGCGGCTGGCAGGTTCGGGGTAACGTGCTCGACACGCACTCCGTCTTCATGCTTCAGGATGCCAACACCGACCCCGCCAAATCCCTCTCGCGTTTCACGGTTCCTTCGTCCTTCCGCCCTGCCTGCGTAGCGCGTGTAACGGTCTAGCCCTGCAAGTATAGAATCGATCGTAACTTTGTAGATTCGTTCCGTATCCGCTGTAGCAAGTTTGGTCGACCCTTTTCGTCCCGCGCCGATTAGCTCGTCTATCGCTTCGGCCCAATGTTCCGCGCTGTTGCGTTTCGGTTCCGCAATAATGCCGACTGGAGTATCGTTTACGAGCAGGCTGAGCTTTCCATTTTCCCGCTTAATGCTCGCGTCCGCTTCGAGTCTTTTGAGGCCGGAAAGCCCCGCAATGGCAAGGTCATCGACCGGAAGCTCATCCAGATACATCTTGTGGATATTGCCGAGCACCTTCGCAAACATTTGCTCGCCTTCAGACTTTTCGGGCTGCTTCGCCGTTACGTTCTGCGCCGTTGGCGACGAGCAGGCGGCAAGTGCCATGAACAAAGCCAAGGTACCAACAGCCAGTCCCGCACGCCAAAGGCGTTCAGGCCGAGAAATAAGGTGTTTTATGTCAAAAATTTGTTGGCGCATCGTTTTCGCAAATCTTCCTGATCGAAGAAGGTAGTGATACGGCCACCAAATTTCCAGAGACGATCACTTGCGCCGTGATCTTGGACCTTTAGGCCGCTTCTTTCGTATCTTCGATGAGGGGCCTTTTGAGCGACGTTGCTTGGATGGCTGCGTGCCGCCTTCGAGTATTTCAAACACAAGGCCGCCGGTGTCGATATTCGCTTCGCGAAGTTTGATCAGGACAGATTCGCCCAGCCTGTAAGTGAGGCCGGAATTACGGCCGACCAATTGATGCGTGGTTTCGTCATGATCATAATAGTCGTTCGGTAACGTACTGATCGGAATCAAGCCGTCGGCGCCGATTTCATCAAGGGTTACAAACAACCCAAAACGCGTTACGCCGCTGATTCGACCACGAAATTTGGCGTCCACTCGGTCCGATAAAAAGGCCGTGACGTAGCGGTCGCGCGCTTCGCGTTCCGCGGCCTCCGCGCGCCGTTCGGTTGTTGAGACCTTCTCGCCCATTTCGTCAAACTGATCGACAATATCGTCGGGGAGCCCATCCGCGCCGAGACCATGCGCGGAGATCAGGGCGCGATGTACGAGGATGTCCGGATAGCGGCGAATAGGGGACGTGAAGTGGCAGTACCGATTGAGCGCCAGACCAAAATGACCCTGGTTCTCCGGTGCGTAAACAGCTTTTGACTGGCTACGTAAGATCAGACTACTCACCAGCTCGGGCTGGCCGCTCTCGGCCGCTTGTTGCAAGATACCGCTGAGGTGCGTTGACCGAATCGCGTTGCCGCGCTGCAGTTTGTAGCCGAGCGAGGCGAGGGACTGACGCAGCGCTTCCAGCTTATCGAGCGATGGTGGCTCGTGCACCCGATACATGACCGGTGCCTCTTTGCTTTCAAGGCTTTCGGCGGCGGCGACGTTTGCCGTGATCATGAATTCTTCGATGAGCTTGTGGCTGTCCAGACGTGGCCGTGGTTCGATTGCCCCGACTTGACCGTCTTCGCCGAGCGATATGGCGAGTTCCGTGAGTTCAAGTTCGAGAGTGCCGCGCTTGCTCCGTCCCCGGTCGAGCGCCTCGTAGGCGCCATAGAGCGGCGCAATGACGTCAGCCAGTAAGGGTGCCGTTGTTTGGTCGGGTGCGCCGTCACGGCCGCGCTGCACCTGTTCATAGGTCAATCGCGCTGCGGAACGCATAAGAGCGCGAAAAAAACGGTGCCGCCGGATGCCACCTTCTGCATCAATGTGGATTTCTGCGGCAAGGCATGGCCGGTCTTCATGGGGCACAAGGGAGCACCAACCATTCGAAAGCGCCTCGGGTAGCATGGGGACAACACGGTCTGGAAAATAGACTGAGGTACCCCGGTCATAGGCGGATCTGTCCAAGGCATCGTGTGGCTTCACATAACAGGCGACGTCGGCAATAGCCACGATGATACGCCATCCACCTGGGGTTTCTTCGTCTGGTTCCGCCCAGACCGCATCGTCGAAATCGCGGGCGTCGGCACCGTCGATTGTCACCAATGGAATGTCGCGAAGATCCGTGCGCCGTCCGAGTTCTACGGTCCCCGCGGACTCGGCTTGTGCGAGCGCATCTGAGCTGAAGTCGACGGGGATTTCCCGGCTATGAATGGCAATTAGGCTGAACGTCTTCGGATCCGAGAGGGGGCCTATTCGCTCAACTACCTTGGCTTGGCGGACGCTACCCCGGCCACCGGGCATGTATTCGATCGCAACGACGTCACCATTTTGGGCGCCGCCATTATGCTCAGATGAAATTCGAATATCTTTGCGCCGGCCCCGCGTGGTCGGTCGGACAGTTCCATGAGATCCGTGTTGTTCATAAACGCCGATAATGACGCTTGGTCCTTTGCCGAGCGCACGGATTGTCTCGGCTTCGTAGGTCTCCGGACCAACTTTTTTGATGCGGACGAGGAGGTGATCCTTCGGTCCGGGTGCGGCTACGCGCGTTTTCCCCGGATTAAGATAGATGGCAGGTGGCGCGTCATCGCTGTCCCAATTCGTCGGTCGGCATAGAACCTCACCATCGCTATCCGTTCCGACCACTTCGACGACGATTACAGGCGGCAGGTCGCCGGCGGGGCGTACGCGCCGTTTCTCTCCGCGATCCAAATGCCCTTCGCTTTGCAATTCCTTCAGGATTGCTTTCAAGGCAATTCGCGCGCCACCACGAATATTGAAAGCACGCGCGATTTCGCGTTTTCCGACCGGTGTCGGACTTTCCTGGATGAATTCGAGAACTTGCCGCTTGGTAAAGTGTGGGGTTCGGGCCAAGGCTGTCAGTCTGCCGCAGGCGCGTCGGCTGCCGCTTCAGCGGATTTCTTTGCAGTCTTTTTGGCTGCGGGTTTCTTCTTCGTCGCGGTTTTTTTCGCAGGCTTCTTTTTTGCCGCTTTCTTGGCTGTCTTTTTTGGGGCCGCCTTTTTCTTCGGCGCCGCTTTCTTTGCCGGCGTCTTAGCCGCTTTCGCGACGATCAACGCAACGGCTTCTTCCAGCGTGATCGTGTCCATCTCCAAGTCCTTCGGAAGGGTCGCGTTGACCTTGCCCCATTTGGCATAGGGTCCAAAGCGGCCCTTGCGAACCGTGACCGGCTTACCTTCGTGGTCGCCGAGTTCCCGGCCACTGGTGCGGGTCTTTGCTTCCGCGAGCAGCGTCACCGCGCGGTTCAGGCCGACGGAAAGGACATCATCGCCATCTTTCAACGACGCGTAGCGTTTATCCAGCTTCAGGTAGGGACCAAAGCGGCCAAGGCCAGCTGTAATCATTTCTCCTGTTTCAGGGTGCGCACCGACGTCACGGGGGAGCGATAAGAGCTTGAGCGCGAGTTCCAGCGTCACCGTATCCGGTGCCACGTCTTTGGGGAGGGAAGACCTTTTCGGTTTAGGCGGCGCTTTCTTACCCTTTTCCTTTGGTGCCTGTTCACCAATCTGTAGGTAAATACCGTAAGGCCCTTTGCGTAGTGCAACATCCAGGCCCGTGTCCGGGTCCTGGCCCAATACGAGCGGGCCACTGGCGAGCATGTCGTCGTCGTCCGCTCCGACACCAAAGCGCCGCGTATAGCGGCATTCGGGGTAATTCGCACAGCCGATAAAGGCACCGAACTTGCCAAGCTTCAAACTCAGCCGACCGTTCTCGCAGCCAGGGCATTTACGCGCGCCGGCATCGCTGCCGGTTTCGTCGGCGGGGAAAAAGTGTGGACCTAGATCTTCATCGAGCGCATCCAGAACCTGCGTAATGGATAAATCCTTGGTGCCATCTATCGAGCCCGAAAACGCACCCCAGAAGTCGCGCAGAACCTTTTTCCAATCGATACGACCATCGGAGACATCATCCAACCTGTCTTCCATATCGGCCGTGAATCCGTACTCGACATAGCGTCGAAAAAAGCTGGTGATGAATGCCGTAACCAACCGCCCGCTGTCTTCAGTCTCAAAGCGCCTTTTTTCAAGCCGGACATAGTCGCGGTCCTGCAGGACCTTCAGAATCGATGCGTATGTCGATGGCCGGCCAATCCCGAGCTCTTCCATCTTCTTGACGAGGCTTGCTTCCGTATAGCGGGGCGGCGGCTGGGTAAAATGCTGCTCGGCGGCGGCATCTTTGAGATTCGCCTTTTCGCCTTCATTCAACGGCGGAAGACGGCGATCTTTTTCATCTGCCGTGTCCGCTGCGTCGTCCTTGCCTTCTTGATAGAGCTTATAAAATCCGTCGAACTTTACCGTGCTGCCATTCGCCCGCAACACCGCAGCGCCATTAGAAGCGGCAACGTCGACAGCCATCTGATCCAGAACCGCACTTTCCATGCTGCTGGCGACAGCGCGTTTCCAGATTAACTCATAGAGCCGCAGCTGCTCGGCATCGAGGACCGATGCGAGTTCGGAAGGGCGCCGAAAGAAATCAGTCGGTCTGATCGCTTCGTGCGCTTCTTGCGCGTTCTTCGCCTTCGTTTTGAAGACGCGCGGTGTCGACGGGACGTAGGCGTCGCCGAAGTCCTGTTTGACGAGGGCCCGCGACCCGGCAATTGCCTCTCCGCTCAAGGTAACGCTATCGGTCCGCATATAGGTGATAAGGCCAACCGTTTCACCGTCTACGTCGAAGCCTTCATACAGCCGCTGGGCGAGCTGCATCGTCCGGCTGGTGCCGAATCCGAGCTTGCGGCTTGCTTCCTGCTGCAACGTCGAGGTTGTAAACGGTGGTGAGGGATTACGCCGGACCGTTTTCTTCTCGACTTTCGCGATGGAATAGTTGCCGGACTTAACGGCCGCAACGGCGTTCTGGGCTGCTGCTTCGTTTCCCAGCCCCAGCTTGTCGAGTTTCTCGCCATTAAGATGGGTTAGCCGGGCGGAGAACGATTTTCCTTCGTTTGATAGGAATTGCGCTTCCAGCGTCCAGTATTCATCCGCCTTGAAAATCTCAATTTCTGCTTCGCGTTCGCAAATCAGCCGCAGCGCGACAGATTGCACGCGTCCGGCTGAGCGGGAACCGGGAAGCTTTCGCCACAGCACCGGCGATAAGGTAAACCCAACCAGATAGTCCAATGCACGGCGCGCCAGATAGGCGTCGATCAGTTCACGATTTAGTTCGCGCGGATTGGCCATCGCAGCCAGCACGGCGTCCTTTGTGATCTCGTGAAAGACCACCCGTTTAACGTCGACGCCTTCCAAGACTTTCCGGTCGGCAAGGAGCTGCTGAACATGCCACGAAATCGCTTCGCCTTCGCGGTCCGGATCTGTCGCGAGATACAGATTGCCGGCTCCATCAAGCGCATTGGCAATGTCGTCGAGATGTTTGCGTGATTTTGGATCCGTTTGCCAAATCAGCGAAAAGTCTTCCTCAGGACGAACAGAACCATCCTTGGGTGGCAAATCGCGCACATGGCCATAGCTCGCAAGGACCTTAAAGTCAGATCCGAGGTACTTATTTATCGTTTTCGCCTTTGCTGGCGACTCTACAACGACGACATTCATTGGGATATCGGACTATTTGCTACTCTTTAAGGGAATACGACAAAGACGGTTAATATTGCAGTGTCGTGGGTCACACTTGGCACCATGCGTTCCATTCGTCAACACAATGTGCGACGAAGAGGGAAAATTAATTTTCTCTTATAAGTGTTTATTTTTTTGTTTTTCAATAATTGAGTGATTTATGATTGGTCATATTTTATCCTTTCGCCAGATGCTTGACGGCGAATTTCGCCATTTTTTCAATGTCTTTTGCGACATGGTGATATCAATCTGATCGAAAAACGAGATTGCGCGCACGGAATTATCTCTGCGACCTGTGCCGCGACCAGTTTTTTCGCTTCTGGTGTGTGATATGAGGGCGCTAAAGGTCGCAACGGACAATCCGGAGGCTTTACAGGCAATTGCTAGCGCTTGGACGCTTCGGCCATAGAGAATCTTCGTTGCCGCAGCCGGATCCAAAGAGACGCACGCAGTGAAGCGGACTTCGATATCATGTCGGTTCTTATACCGTAACGCGTCGCGCAAAGCGGCTTTGTGGTCAATTGCGGCTGCATTCTCACTCTCGCGTAACGCGTCAGCGACGGCGCTAACGGTTGCGCCGTCGATCATTTCCGTTTCCACGTCGAAATGAGCCTGAATGTATTCGCGCAAGGTGTGGCCGACCCAGGCATAGAGCCGCCGGGCTTGATTCACGGACAAGTCCTGTCGATGCACGAGGGGAAGGTGGAAGGAACTTGTGTTGCGCGCGGTTTTGACAATCGACTCGAGGGTTTCTTGCCGGATTGCTGCACCGGTGTTGTACAGAAGCGATTCGATGACATCGGTGTCGCCCGTATCAACAAGCGCTTCCGACACGTTTTCACTGACAGAGGGGCGAATAGAAATAGCCAGCCGATGTTTTTTGGTTCGGTTCGCGACGATGTTGATTAATTCGTCATCTTGCAAGATCTGGTTGTGAACTAGCATCGGGTAGGCGACAGAAATTTCGTCGTTGGCGAGGTATTCGAGCAAATCCGTCGGCACATCCTCGCGTTCAGCCAAATATTCAGCGAGGTGGCGCCGGATCTCGACTTCGACTGTTTCAACGAGGATTCGAACAATATCGAATGTAAGCGACAGCTCAGATTCGGTTAGACCTGCATTGGGCGTAAGGCAAGTCTCCGCAATTGACGCTGCTAGACCGCCTTTGCCATTGACGGCGCGCTGCATTGCTTGTTCTAGCAATTGCTCGTAGTGCGCTGGCATTTTAAGTGTCCCTATTGTGAAATTGTGGCCCAGGAAAGCGTGGATAGTCTGTAATAGAATTTAACAAAAATTCTAATAAATTGCTGTAAATAATAAGATTTTCAGAACTGCTCATCGGGGCAGTGTTACAATCAACCGTTAACCGTCGGTTAATTTTTCAACGGAATTCCACTACATCAACAGAGCGA
>JAJFJB010000065.1 GCA_021774435.1 Alphaproteobacteria bacterium | reverse complement strand
CGAAATCGTCGTCAGAAACCTTGACTGTGGTCATTTTCGGCACCCCTGCTTTTATTGCTGTGTGACACGCCTGACTAGGAGCATCCTATTTCGGACTGACTCTAAGAAGGGTTAATGAAGCGGTCAAGCTGTCGTTCACTTAGAGACATAGTGCGCGGACCATCAGTCCACAAGAGGACGCATTGAAACGTATGGCGGGGCCAAATTTTCCGCAAAACAGCGCGGTATGCCGCCATCTGTTGGAAATAGGCATCTGGGACGTCGCTTTCCTGCCGTGGCGCAGGCCGATTGGTCTTGTAATCAATGATCATGATCTCGTTTTCGCGAATCACCAGACGGTCGACTTGCCCGGATATCACTTCAGTGCCATTTGGGCTGTCCACGGCGCCGACAATTGGCGCCTCGGCATGACTATCGGGGCCAAAAAGAGGCATGAGGTCGGGGTTTTCTATAATATTCATGACTTCTTCGCTTATTGCCGCCTGTACTTCGGTTTGGAGCTGATGCACCGGCCGGCTCAAAAAGGCTGCGGCCGCGCTCCGGCGTCTTTCCAAATCCAGATCGGGGAGTGTTTGGAGCAATCTGTGGACGAGCAGACCGCGTTTAAATCGATCGCCCCCACCTTCAAGTAGGGGAGATACGACTGGGGGCTCCGTCGCGGGACGTGACGGCATGAGCGGTTTGGGTGGACTCGGCTCGGCTTCCGGCGGTTTATACATCCACGGAAAGGGCTCCTCTTGGGGCACTTCGGGCGAATGGTCGGGAACAGGCTCGATGTCCGCAATTTGCGCGGATGCAATGCGGTACCCTGTGCCAGTCCAACCGTTCTCTTCTTCTCGTGAAAAGGCAAACGGCTCAGCGATACTTTCAATACCGTTACGAATTAATGCGTACCAACTGGTATCGGCTGGTTCCTGTCTTCCATGCCACCCGCAAACCAGCAGCCGGTCTTCCGCGCGCGTCATCGCGACGTAAAGAAGGCGCCGGTATTCCTGATCCCGTTTTTTGTTCGCCTCGGCACGGACCGATACGCATACCGGTGGTTCGTGTGACCGATTTGGTGGCCATAATGGGAGACCCTCGGACCAAAGAATCGTTGGACTCGACTTTGGCGATGTTGTCGTGTCCGGTAGGAAGACGATTGGTGCCTGCAGACCTTTTGCGCCATGGACGGTAATGATTCGCACCTCATCTCGGTCACCATGCTCCAGGTCTCGGGTCACTGTCGCGTCGCCGGCTTTTAACCAGTGCAGAAAGTTTTGCAGAGACGGCACTTCCGTTCGCTCATGCGCAAGAGTCAGGTTTATGAACTCTTCGATCGGATCTTCCGCCTCGATACCAAGCCGGGCAATGATACATTGCCGGCCGGATTCTCCCGTGATTGTCTTTTCGGTGAGAATTCGAGCAAACAACTCATAGGGCGGGGCGAAATCGACCGCATTCAGGAGGTTTCGAAGCCAATCCCGTGCCATCGCAAATCGATTATTGTTCTGTGCTTTGGTCGTCAAACGATGCCAGAGTGATGTTTCGCCACGGTTATATGCCAGTTCGAAAAGGTCGTCGTCATCGAAGCCTATGAATGGCCCTTTCAAGACGACTGCGAGTGTGAGATCGTCGTCGGGAAGGAGTAAGAATTCGCCCAAAGCGACAAGGTCCATAACCGCGAGCTGCTCGCCCAGGACCATCCTGTCGACGCCGGCAACGGGTATTTCGAGCGCTTTCAATGCCCGAACCATTTCATCGACGAAACTATTTCGCCGGCGCACGAGGATCATAATGTCGCCGGCCTGAACCGGCCTCCCCTTGGACGGAAGGTCTTCCCGTCCAATCCAGTCCTTGATCTGTGCGGCCAAAGTCTGTGCCAGCCGCTCAGATGGACTGTCTGCCGGTTCGCGTTTTGTCGGTGGCGTCCAGGGGGCAAGTTCCGGCGCCTCGCGCGGTCCGACCAATGGCCAGAGCTCGACAAGGCCGGCATGGCCCGACCGAACGGCTTGATGCGCGATTTTGTCATCATCCCCGATGACGCCGTCCCGGGCGGGGTCCAGGTTGAAGACGGCGTCAACAGCACCAAGAACAGGCGCCGTAGACCGGAAAGACCAGTTTAGTTCCACGTCGCGCCACGCCGCTTCCGCGGACTCTATTCGATTTTTGAAAAAGCACCGCATGCTGTCGAATGCGGACGGGTCTGCACCTTGAAAGCTGAAGATCGATTGTTTCGGATCGCCAACGGCAAACACGGTGCGTATGTCTTGGCGCGCGCCGGCTCCTGCGAAGAATTCTTCGGCCAAGGCAGCGACCACGGCCCACTGATCGGGATTTGTGTCCTGCGACTCATCGATGAGGATGTGGTCCAAACCGCCATCGAGCTTGAACAACACCCAGGCGGCGTCCACGCTCTCGCGCAAAAGCGCAAGCGTCTTGAGGATCAAATCATCGTAATCGAGGCGTGCTCGATGGCCTTTGGCATCTTCATAGGCGTCAAGCAGCGCGGCGCCAATCCGAAGAAGCGCTATAGTCGCACGGGCGGTCACCGCGGCGCGGCATTCTTCCATGACACGAACCAATCTTACGGTTTCGGCCTCGAGGGTCCTAATAGCGTTGGGTTCTGCCTCTCCAGCTTTCTTGGTGATTAATCGGCTGCGCGGTTGGTACTCCTGGGTCAGGAACCCGAGGGCGTAATCCGTAAAGGTTTCTTGCCGCAGAATAGGAGTCGAAGCCAACCATTGGGCGATGAGGTGGCCGCGGGGCTGATCTGTTTTCTCGGTACCCGCTTTCAGCGCTTCGGCTGCAACGCATAGAGCATCCCCATCGAAAACGCCCTGTTGACAGGCGTCGGCGATGACGTCGGCGGCATCGCGTCCCGGCGCGATTTCAAGCTGCCGCGCGATGGCCATCTCGACGCCGCCGATACCGCCGTGAGCATCAATCAAATGACGCAGACGAGATCGCTCGCGCGCCAAGACCGACATCAGTTCGCTGAAAGACTCTTCTTGAATATGTTCGGTAACGATTGAAAGAGATTCGCTAATTTCACTGCCGCCACGCGCCGAGGCAAGGACATGGTCGCGGGCCGACATCAATAGCTCGGCCGCACTGCGTTCATCCATCGCTTCGAAATGTGGGGCGATACCGGCTTCCAAAGGAAAGCGGCCAAGCAAGGATTGGCAGAAGCTATGAATCGTTTGAATCTTTAACCCGCCCGGGACATCCAGGACTCTGGCAAATAACTGCCGGGCCCGGTCGAGGAGATCTTCGTCGGGAATGCGATCGAGCAATGACGCGATTTCGCGACGAACGTCTGAATCCGGCTCGGTGGCCCAAAGGGCGAGCCGCTGATTGATCCGCTGGGCCATTTCCGCCGCCGCGGCGCGCGTAAAGGTCAGGCATAGAATGCGTTCCGGCGTCGTTCCAGTGAGCAGCAAAGACAGAACCCGGTCCGTTAGTACGGACGTCTTACCGCTTCCCGCCGAGGCGGCAACCCATACGCTCGTCGTTGGATCGGCGGCATCGCGCTGTCTGGCCGTTGCTTCGGCTGCGACATCCGCCCTCATCCGCTGCTCCATTCGAGAATTCGAGCGAGATGCGCATAATCATTGAAGCGCGGCGCCCAACCGGGCCGTGGGGTCGCGGCATAGGCTGTTCGCGGGTCGTCGAAGGCGGTGACCAACGAACGCAAACCATCCAGAGCGGCCTCGGAAAGCGCGGCGGCGTCGCCAGATAATGGATTCGTCTTCCCAGCGGTCTCGCCGCCGCTCAGCCGCCAATACGCCAATCGCCGAACCGCGCCGGCAGGCAAGGCTTCGAACCCTCCTTCCTGCAGTATTGCGGCTTCCAAGGCGAGTTGTGGTGAAAAACCCAAACTGATGTCATCGCGCGTTGGTATCGCACCTGTCTTATAATCGATGATTTCGTAACCGCCGCCGCTCAGGGTATCGATCCGGTCGGCTTTGGCGGAAAGCACAAAAGGGCCCTCGGGGCCACTAATGGAAAGTCTTCCGGTGACTTCGGATGCCGAACGAATAAGCGTGCGTTGACGGTCGGTCTCTACGGCGACAAACCAGTGTGCGATGCGGACGAAACGAGGCCACCAAAATGCGCGCACCGCTGGACGTCCCAGCGCGTCGCCAAAGGCTTCTTCGCCAAATGCAAGCAACCGTTCAATGGGATCTTCCGGCAGCCCGCTCGGAAAAGCTTGGATGAAGCGATCCAGGGCCTCGTGTATAAACGTACCCCGCTCCGCCGCACCTGGGTCCGCATCGATCGGGTCGAGCGGCCTGAGCCGCAGGATATGCCGCGCGTAAATTGCATAAGGATCCCGCATCCATGTTTCGATTTGCGTCACGGATAGGCGTCTTGGACGTGCATGGACAGGCGGGGATGGCGCCGCTGGCGCAATATTTATGCTTTCCTTTGGTCTGATAATCAGGGCGCGTAGCGCACGCCATGGATTTATTGATCTGTAAAAGGTGTCTTTTTCGCCGGCACTGCGTAGAACGGCGTCGAGGCGGGTGAGCCACCGCGATGGTACGGTGGGTTGGCCATCCGTTTTTTCGGCGCGAGTCAAAAGGATCTCGGGTGCCGCAAAGGCCTGCACAAAATCATGGGCCGTTAGCCCAATCCGCCGTTCCGGAAGCGGCAGTCCAAACGCTTCCCGCATCGGTCTACTGAGCCACGGGTCAGGTTGCGGGTCCGGCGGCCAAACGCCTTCGTTTAAACCGCCCAGTATAATGAGGTCGGCATGCTGCAGACGCGCTTCAAGAAGACCAAGAATCTGCAGGCGTGGATGACGTCCAAACCGAGGCCTGACTGTAGCGCCCGCCATCAAGGCTTCCAGCAGAGCGCCGTAAGACCCGGCAGGCATGGCGCCGATCAATTCAGCGGCATCGCCCAGTTCGGCGACGAACTGTGCCAGTATTTCACCGGCGTCGCCTGCCCATAAGCGCTTGTCTCCCGACTCAGCGTCCGTCGCGGCAAGCGCTTCGGCGACGGTGACGTGCCGTTCGAGCAGGGCGCGCAGGTCACAAGACCCATCGGCTACCGCCGTCGTCAGGGGGCTAGTTGTCGTTTCCAGCCGATCCAGCAACGCCGCCGTGCCGGCGACATCTTCGGTCTCGTCGGTTTGCTGCGTTAACGCGGCGCGCAGCCCTGCAATCCCGGCACCGGGGCGCGGTCCCCGCAGGACCAGCTTCTCAAGTGTGCGAGCGGTACTGCGTAGATCGCTTGGCGGCATTCCAATCGCGGCGAGCGGATGCTTCAAAACGGAAAGAAGCGGTGCCGGCGCAAAACCGGAATCAATCATCGCAATGATGAGTCGCAGGAAACTTCCTGGTGCGGTTGCAGCCAGGTTTTCCCCCGCCGAATCATCGATCTCTATGTCCCAGCGCCGGAGTTCCGCGGCGACACGGCGGGCAAGACTTCGATCCGGGGTGACCAGGGCGGCCGTCTTATGTCTGGTCTCCAGCGCTTCGCGAAGGGCCAAGGCGATAATGCCGGCTTCTTCAGCGGAATCCGCACAGTCGATACGCTCGACATCGGCCAATGCTCCAGCCGGAATTTTATCGAGCGAGCGCCAGGCCTGCGTGGTTTCTGCTGGGCGCATGACTTCGGCGATCAATGCGGCCCGGCGGGACGATGTTTCCTGGTGCGGCCAATCCGCGACATCGTCCGGCTCCAACGCCAACCGTTGGATCAGTCGAGCAAGATTATGCTGTGGATGGCTAGGGTCCATTTCAACGGCGGACCAGCTTTCGGCATCGATGTCCCGCATCAAACCTGGCAAAACAACGCGGCCATTCGGCATTTCAGCGATGGTCGCAAGCAGGTCCGCCGTTGCCGGTATCGTACCCGTCGAGCCCGCGGCGATAATCTGGCCTGCTGGCGGGGTTTCTGACCAGGTTTCCGACAATGTTTCGAGAAGCCGGTTACGGCGATCCGCAGGATCAATCCCGCCTTGTTCCGCAATGATGGCAGGCCAGTGGTCGGTCAGGATCTTCAGAAAATCGAGGACCTTTTGCCAATGCGATGCATAGACTTCCGGCGCCAATCCTTTCAGACCCTCAAAAGAAAGCCGTTCGGTTTGCACTTGATCGAGCAGGCGTTCCAGCTCGGCTGCGAGTTGTGCGGCCTGATCGATCGCTATCGATCCCGATGTCGACTCCCAGCCAAGTATGAGCCGTGCCAAAAGCAAGCGCCGCCGCAGCCCAGGAATCGCCGGCGGCACGGTGTGATCCCCAAACGTCGGCATTTCCTGTAATATCAGTTCTTCTTCATCGACATCGCCCAGCGGACGCATTGCGGGCAAGAGCAAGGCGGTACCATCGCCGACCCGCAAAAAGGCGTCACGCAGCGCACGGCATGCGCGGCGGGTTGGAAGCAGGATCGTGTAATCCAGTAATGCTTCGGGTGATCCGCCGGCCTCGTCCAGAATGCCTCTCGCCAAGGCATCGACGAACGATATGTCCGGTGGGATCGTGAAGACACCTGGCATCAGCGGCTGTTCACCGACTCGTTTCCATGAATGATTTCATACTCCGCTCGGTCACGCTGCGCTGGGGTGCCGACATGGTACCACTCACCGTCATGCACCAGGCCATGTAGGCGACCGGCTTCCTCTGCGCGATCATAGAGCAGGTTGAGGGAAAATGCGCCGTCCGGAGAGCCTTCAAACAAACGGGGATGTAAAATCTGAACGCCGGCGAACAGGTAAGGCGCAATCGCGTTTTCATACCGCCGACTGGCATATCCCTCGCTATCCAGAAAATAGTCCCCTGGGCCTGTTTCGCTCCGAATCGAGGCCGTTCGCTGCAACAACAGCAGGGCGTCCATCGTGTCCTCGTTCCAGGCATCCGCAAGGCGACGCAGCGCGGGTTTTGGTCCGTCGAGCCAAAGAGCATCGCTATTGATTACCAAGAAAGGCTTCTCACCCAAATGCGATAAAGCGTGCCGGACGCCGCCACCGGTTTCCAGCAAATCCTGCTCCGGAGACAGAATGATGCCGTCATGCTGCGCCAGATGGTCGGCAATCATATCACCTTTGTAGTGCGTATTGACGACTGTCCGCGTCACACCGGCTTTCGACAGATGGACCAGGACACGTTCGATCAAGGTCTGGCCCGCAACCCGAACCAAAGGTTTCGGGCGTTCATCGGTCAGGGGTCGCATGCGTGTTCCCAGACCCGCAGCGAGAACCATCGCGGTATCGATTGTTGTGCTGTTTGATTGAGTCATGATTTTGAAGCTTGTTTTGGTGTCATGCGAATTGCCGGTGGCAGCACGCGGTCGAACCATTTTCGAAGTTCGGACAGAACGGGGTGCGTTAGGTCGGACTCAAGCCAGCGCCAAACTCTTGGCAGATGGCCTAAATAGTCGGGTTTTCCATCTCGGCGGTCGAGTCGGGTAAAAATTCCCAGGATCTTGGCGCTTCGCTGTGCACCCAGAATGGCATAGGAACGTTGGAATGCATCCATATCAATATTGGGAAAAGCGGCCATGTACCGATTGAGGCACCGTTTGGCAATCTCCGGCGGTATGTCGCGGCGGGCGTCTTCCAGCAGCGAAACCAGATCGTATGTTGCCGGTCCGATGACCGCATCTTGAAAGTCGAGCAATCCGCAGGCGCTGACACCGTCACGTTCCGGAAGCCAGATCAAATTATCGACATGGTAATCACGCAGCACCAAGGTTTCGGGAACGTCCCGAGCCTGGGCAAATAATACGCCCCAGAGCTTGGCATATTCACGCCGGTCCGATTCCGAAGCGGGTTTTCCAGTTGCGGCGGGAAGATACCAATTGAGCAAGAGACCGGCTTCCGTCATCAACAGCGCATCGTCATAAAGTGGAACCGTCCCTGCTGTCTTGAACCGGCGGTGAAGATCAATCAATAGGTCGGTCGCGAGCAGATATAAATCGGCTTCTCTCTGAGGACTCGTAGCGAGCACGCGAGTGTAGGTATCGTCGCCTAAATCTTCGAGCAGAAGAAAACCTTGCTCCGTATCTTGCGCCAGAACATTCGGTGCGCTCAATTTCAGCTGGCGAAGAATTTTCGCGACAGCGATGAACGGCCGGATATTCTCTTTCTCCGGCGGCGCATCCATCAGCACCGCGCCTCTTCCGTTATGCGAAACACGCTCATAGCGCCGAAAAGAAGCGTCGTCGGCGAGCGTGCGCCTTTCCACACCAGCCCACCCCTGCGAAGCAAGAAACGTGGCAATTTGTGAATCTCGCTTATCCATCGTGAAATTTTTCAAGGCGCGCAACCCAGCCGCCGTGCCCTTTTATTGTTACCTTCCGCACCGACGCTTCCTCGCCAAAGGCAAAGATGATGTCAAGCCGCGTCGACGGCAAATTTGGTCCCAGTCTGTCTGGCCACTCGATAAGCGAAACGCCTGACACGAACGCTTCCTCAATATCGAGTTCGAATGCATCCCGCGGCGCTTCGAGACGATACAGGTCGAAATGCCAGATTTCGAAATCGGGTAAATCATAAGTTTGAACCAGCGTGAAAGTCGGGCTCGGTACTTCGGTATCCTGTCCGCCGATACGCTGTATCAGTGCGCGTGCAAAAGTGGTTTTGCCGGCGCCTAAGTCGCCGCTAAGCGCGATTACGTCACCGGCGCAGAGCATCGAAGCAAGCCGATCTGCCAATACGGATGTCGCCGGCAAGTCGTTTAGGGTGATTTTTAACGGCTGCATCGCATCGGAATTTGCGCCTTGCCCGCTCACGCGCTTCGCTGCTCCGAAAAAGCGCCCGTTTCCGGCGGACGGGCGACGAGTGGCAAGTGGCACTCAATTGTCGCGCCCTCACCCGAATCTCCACGGACGAATATTTCACCACCATGCAGTTCGATCAGACTCTTTACCAGTGCGAGGCCCAGTCCGGCTCCCGTTTCCCTTACGCTTTGGTCGCCACGTTCGAATTTATTGAACAAACGCTCCACGTCATCCTTAGGGATACCGACACCTGTGTCGGAAACAATGATAGCCAGGTGTTCCTCTTCGCGCCGCGCGGATAGGGTAATGGTCCCTCCCTCAGGCGTGTACTGCACGGCGTTGGTGATGAGATTGTAAATCGCCTGACGGAGACGCTTTTCGTCAGCGACAATCGTGCCAATGTCGCTCGCGCAGTTGAAATCCAGTTTCAGTTTCGAATCCGCCGCCCGGTTGCGGAAAGCGTTCAACAGATTTGCGAGGGCTTCGTGGACGTCGATGGGTGCCAATTCCAGCTCGAGATAGCCTGCTTCGATCGTCGCCAGGTCCAAGATATCGTTGATCAGCGTCATTAAGTGATTCGAGGCTTGTAAGACGCCGTCGACATACTGGACCTGGCGCTCGTTTAACTCTCCGAAATACTGCTTATCGAGTATCTCCGTAAAGCCGATGATTGCATTGAGCGGCGTGCGCAGTTCGTAGCTGACATTTGCGATGAAGTCAGATTTCAATCTGTCGGCATGTTGCAGGGCTAAATTCCGCTCTTCCAAGGCGCGTTGCACGCGGACGCTGTCTGTAACGTCAATATAACCAAGCAAGCAACCGCCATCCGGCAGCGGGACACAACTGAAATCGATAACCAGACCATCGGTGCGTTCCAGCCGGCCAGAGCGAGGTTCCGGCTCCGTAACTGATAATATTAAATGCTGTTTGCGTAGTTCCCAATTTTCCGCTGGTGGAAAATATCGTCGGGTGTGCTCCACCAATTCACCGATATGGGCTTCGAGGATCGTTTCGGTGTGCGGCAAATCCCACATCGCAGCCGCTGCCGGGTTCCATAACTTCAACCGGCCGTCGGCACCGAACACCGTTACGGCTTCATGCAGTTTGTTGAGGGTTTCCCGTTGCACAGCAATCGACGTGTTATAGGATCGCTCCAATGCAAGGCGATCCGTGACATCTTCATACACAAACAGCAATCCGCCCATTGGGTGCGGTGAAACGACCATTCTCAGTGTTCGGTCGTCGGGAAGATGCAATAGTTCTTCGCGCGGATCGATGAGCGAATGGAACAGGCTATCGGTTTCCTGTTTAAAGGCGGGAAAATCGACGTACTCGGGCAACCGCCGCCGGTCACGCAGCATATCGAGGACTTCGCCCATCGTTGGCTCACTGCCGAGCGCGCTGCTCTCAACGCGCCACAAATCTAAAAAGGCGGAGTTAAAAAACTTCAGGCGCCGGTCCGGGCCATAGATCGCGATTGCTGCACCCAACATTTCGAGGACTTCGGCGTGCGCGGCGACGAGCGCGGCAAGTTCGGACTGAACCGATTCGATCATCGTTACGTCGATAGCGTAGCCAAACGTATTTCCCGAACCAGGTTCGATTGGTGCTTCGGTGAATTCGAGGAGGCGCCGAGTTCCGTCGATGACGATATGGTGGCTTTCGGACTGAACGCTACCGCTTTTCGCCGCACGGCGCGCTAAGCTTCGGCCATCCCTATCCATATATCCAGCGCCGAGTTCCTGGCCGGATTCCGTCACGGCGCCTGACTCCGATTCGGATTCTACCGCCCGCGCGTAGGGTTTGTTGGACCCGATGATTTCCAGGCGCTCCGAGCGCCACCAAATTGGCATAGGTAGACTATCGAGCACGTGCCGCAACAAAGCACGTTCACCCGACCGCGCGGCGAGATCTTCGGCGAGCCGAGTTGGTTCACCGACATCCGAGACCCAGAGTAGATCCGTTTGTCCGGCGCGTCGGCCAATGAGTGATACGGAACGTCCTGTCTGTGTCTGAAAGCGGTCTTCGAATGGCACTCCGCTTTTACGCAAATTGGCGATCGCTTCGTGAACGCGTTCCGAATCTGCCTCCACGAACGCACGGAAAACAGCATCTGTCGTAAGGGGGGATTCAAGGCCAAGCAGTTCTTGCGCCAGGGCGGTTCCGAAGACCTTACGCCGTGAAAACCGTATTAACCCAATGGGTGCGGACGCAATCTGGGCGGCAAGGTCGGACCGGTGGCGCCATAGCAATACAATGGTGGCCAGCACGATCACCAGCCCCAAGCCAATACCGCCTACCATCGGCGTGTTCTCAAAAGTAGCTGCCGTCGCCGTACCAGACGTACACGCCAACTGCGAGAAAGTAACGCCAACGGCAAATTTGCTGCCCCTTTGTCGCACGAGCCCAGTTTAGATTTGACAGCGCACGCGGACAAGGGGCGGATTGGTTAGCATTTAGCCGTTAATAACGGTAGTGCTCTGGCTTGAAGGGGCCGCTTTGCGAAAGACCGAGGTAGTCGGCTTGGGCCGTGGAAAGGGCGGTTAACTCGACGCCAAGTTTTTTCAGATGAAGCGACGCGACTTTTTCATCCAGATGTTTGGGGAGAACATACACGTCGCACTCGTAATTATCGGTATTCGTCCAGAGTTCGATTTGCGCCAGAACCTGGTTTGTGAACGATGCCGACATAACAAAGCTGGGATGTCCGGTTGCGCAGCCGAGATTGACCAGGCGGCCTTCGGCGAGAACGATCAGGCGTTTGCCATCGGGGAATTCAACTTCGTCGACCTGCGGTTTTACGTTATGCCAGGTGAAATTACGCAATTCGGAAATCTGAATTTCCGAGTCGAAATGGCCAATATTACAGACGATGGCGCGGTCCTTCATTTCCCGCATATGGTCGAGCGTGATGACGTCGATATTGCCCGTGGTCGTCACAAAAATATCACCCTCTCCAGCGGAAGCGTCCATCGTCGTAACTTGGTAACCCTCCATCGCCGCTTGCAGTGCGCAGATCGGATCGATTTCAGTCACCAGAACGCGGGCACCTTGGTTGCGTAGGCTCGCGGCGGATCCTTTGCCAACGTCGCCATAACCGCAAACCACAGCCGTTTTGCCTGCGACCATGACGTCAGTGGCACGCTTGATGCCGTCGACCAGGCTCTCGCGGCAACCGTATAGATTGTCGAATTTCGATTTGGTCACCGAGTCGTTCACAATGATCGCGGGGACCTTCAGCGTGCCGGCCTTGTGCATTTCATAAAGCCGGTGAACGCCAGTTGTCGTCTCTTCCGAAAGGCCCCGGACATCGCCGAGGAGTTCGGGATATTTTTCGTGCATGATCTGCGTCAGGTCACCGCCATCATCAAGAATGAGATTTGGAACCCATCCATTGGGTCCCTTGATCGACTGCTCGATGCACCACCAGAATTCCTCTTCGGTTTCGCCCTTCCACGCGAAGATAGGCGCGCCGGCAGCAGCTACCGCCGCTGCAGCCTGATCTTGAGTCGAAAAAATGTTGCAGGACGACCAGCGAATTTCCGCTCCGAGCGCGGTAAGCGTTTCCATCAGCACGGCAGTCTGAATTGTCATATGCAGGCAACCGGCGATTCGCGCACCAGCCAGTGGTTTCGAATCACCATATTCTTCGCGTAATGCCATCAGCCCCGGCATTTCGGTTTCCGCGATCGCAATCTCTTTACGGCCCCAATCGGCAAGCGACATATCTGCGACTTTGTAATCATTGGCTGTCGTCATCTTTAACTCCTCGTTTTGACGGCGTCGCATCCGACCACCGATTGTCTGGTTAAGGGCGCGTATAGCAATCATCTAGCCTGGCGGCAAGACATATATAAAGAAATCTTTATATCCTTATTTTTTCGTTAATTTTTCACGGCCTACTGCAAGAATTAATCTACGCTAAGAGCCGGTTTTCATGCCAATGCGTTGAAATCGTCTAGTAATGTGGCAATACGGCCGATATCGCCTTGTTCCATTATTGCTTGTGCGCGAACGGTTGCCGCATTTATTTCGAGTTTACGAATGCGTTGCTTTACGCGTGGAAGACTGCTTGCGGCCATGGATAGATCGCGGACACCAAGACCAAGCAGTAGTGCCGTGTATCTCGGGTCGCCGGCGATTTCACCACAAACACTGAAGGGAATTCGGGCCCGAAGAGCTGCTTCCGCGGTAAATTGGATCAGCCGGAGAACTGCAGGGTGCAGCGGATTATAGAGATGAGCGACCTGTTCGTCGGCGCGATCAATCGCCAGCGTATACATTGTCAGATCGTTCGTGCCGATAGCAAAGAAGTCCGCAACACGCGCCAAGGCGTCTGCCGCAAGCGCGGCACCTGGTACCTCGATCATGATACCAACTGGGGGTAATGGGTCGGCGATGGGGACACGGCGGCGCTTAAGGCGTCGCGCAACGGTGTCAATGACCTCCCGGACACGGCGCACTTCGCTTGTTGTCGCGATCATGGGCAATAGAATTCGGACTGGCCCCGCTGCGCCGACGCGAAGAATAGCGGCTATTTGGTCTTCAAGAAGTTTGGGGTGTTTCAATGAAAAGCGGATTGCGCGTAAGCCAAGTGCCGGATTTACCGCTTCACTCAACTGTTCGCCTAGGGAATATGCGAGCTTCTCGCCACCGACATCGAGCGTACGAATGGTTACCGGCCGGCCCTCCATCGCGACAACCATCTCATAAAGTTTTTGGTATTGTTCCTCTTCGTCCGGTGGCGTTTCCCTGTTCATGAACATGAACTCAGACCGCAATAGTCCGATACCGGCAGCGCCGTGACGCATCGCGAGGGCTGTTTCTAGCGGCAGTTCGACGTTCGCCGATAGTTGAATTTCCGTTTCATCGCGGGTTATTGCCGGAAGGTCGCGTAGGCGGGCAAAGCGCCGCTTTTCCCGACGCAATGCCTCCCGTCGCTCCACAAACTCGCGCAACGTATCGGCAGTCGGGTTGACGATGACCGTGCCACCACCACCGTCGACGATGACGGTATCCGCGCCGCGAGCGCCCAAGGTCAAGCCGCTTGCGCCGAGAACGGCGGGAATACCGAGTGAACGCGCCATGATTGCCGTGTGGCCTTCCGGTCCACCCAGAACTGTGGCAAATCCGCCGACATGACGCGGGTCCATCAACGCTGCATCCGCGGGGCTAAACTCCTCTGCCAAAATGATGCAGCCATGCGGCAGTGTCGAAAAGGCTTGGAACGGCGCTTTGGTCAGGTTTCGGATTAGGCGTGCTCCGGCTTCCCGTACATCGTCTGCTCGCGCCGCCATATAGGGGTCTGGTAATTCCGCGAAGCTATGGGCGATTTCCGAAATTTCCGATTGCACGGCAGCTTCCGCATTAACGCGTGCCTCGACGATACGCCGTTCGACGCCCCGCACCAGTCGCGAGCCTGTCAACATTTGCAGATAGGCATCCAACAAGTTGCCGAGATCCTCTCCGGAAGCGCCGTGTGTTGTGCGGGCTCTGTCGCGCAGTCGCCGCAACTGGCGGCCGGACCTGTCCACCGCCAGCTTGAATCGCGCTTTCTCGGCATCGATTTCAGATTTTCGGACCGTGTATTCCGGGATTGTGAGAGCGCCAGCTTCGCTTAGGTGAGCCGGTCCAATAGCGATACCTGGCGAAACGCCCAGACCGTCAAACACGATTTCGCGGTCACGCTCGACCATATCACTCCTCGTCAAACCGGTTTTCGACGAGTGTGGTGAGGGCGTCAAGCGCGGCCGTCGCATCCGGTCCTTCCGCCCGGACGGATATAGAGGTCCCAACGGCTGCGCCGAGCATCATCAGACCGAGGATAGATCCGCCGGAGACGGTTTCACCGTCCTTGCCCACGGCAATTTCAGCGTCAAACCGCTCCGTAACCTTTACAAAACGCGCCGCTGCTCGAGCGTGCAGCCCGCGCTTGTTCGTGATCAGGAGATCTCGAACCATTTTCAGCCCGGGCGAGCCGTGAGTAGATTTGACGCAACACTAATATATTTGCGGCCCGATTCCATGGCCGCGTTGGCGGCTTCCGCGAGCGACAGGTTTTCCCGGACACTTGCAAGTTTGATGAGCATCGGCAAATTGACGCCGGCAACGACCTCGACATTGGCTTGGTCGAGAAAAGAAATTGCGAGGTTCGACGGGGTTCCACCAAACATGTCTGTAAGCACGATGACGCCGCCACCTTCGTCAACTTCGTTGATTTTTTCCAAAACGTCTTGGCGCCGTTGCTCCATGTCGTCTTCAGGTCCAATCGACACCGTCGCGGCCTGCTTTTGCGGACCGACGACATGTTCTAGTGCAGCGACGAATTCTTCCGCCAACCGCCCATGTGTAACAAGCAGCAATCCAATCATGGCTCCTCCCGAACGATCTTCTTTAACAGACAAATTCTCACAGCATGTCCTGACCACTGCTGCTACTCAGATCGCGATGATGGAGATTAACGCGCCGCCCCTGATTTTCCAGTATTTCGACTAACCGGCGCGCAACATAGACTGATCTGTGGCGGCCTCCCGTGCATCCTATGGCTATCGTCAAGTAGCTCTTACCTTCCTTTTCATACCGCGGCAGCAGGACATCAAGCATCGCTTTTAGATGATTAAGAAAGGCGGTGAAATCCGGATCAGAGGAGACAAATTTGCCGATTGCCGCATCTTCGCCGGACATCGGACGAAGGGTTGCGTCATAGTGCGGGTTCGCAAGGAACCGAACGTCGAACACCAAGTCGGCTTCACGCGGCAGACCCTGACGATAGGAAAATGACGTTACGTTCGTCCTGAGCGCCATCTTATCGCCAATGCCAAAACGTTCCGTCATCTGGTCTTTGAGGTTCCAGAGGGTTGTCTCGGAAGTATCGATTACGGCATCGGCACGATCTCGAAGCCGTGACAATAAATGCCGCTCAAGCCTGATGCCGTCAGGAACCGGCCGGTCCTCCGCGAGCGGGTGACGGCGCCGGGTTTCTGTATAGCGACGCAGCAACACGTCGTCGTCGCAATCCAAAAACAGAATTAGCGTCTTAATTCCCTCGTCGGCGGTCAGCCGGTCCAATTCTTCGATGATCGGTGCAACCGCGAAGTCGCGTGTCCTGATATCGACGCCAATTGCAAGTGGGTTTGCCGTTCCTTCAACACCCTTGCTGCTTACCAGGCCAGCGAGCAAGGAGAGCGGCAGGTTGTCAACGGCCTCGTAACCAAGATCCTCAAGTATCTTGAGCGCGGTCGAACGACCCGCACCGGACATGCCGGTCACAAGTACGACAGGCTGATCGATCCCACTTTCCTTTGTCACGCTTGCTCCAGCGGTAGCCAAAATCTAATGCTCTATATCGTCCGGTCCGGCGCGGACCGCAAGCCGGATTTTCGCAGCGGTTGATGCTTCGAAGGCGGACAGTCGTATGAGAGGTATCAAAATGCCGACCAAATTGACGGTTTCCGGCGTCGGGAAGCGCTCTTTTTGTCCTGTGAGATCGACCGCAAGTTTCAACCGTATCTGCGGCAATGCTTTGATGTGAACAATGCCCACGCCGCGGACTTCCAGTTTGTTTTGAATGGCCTTCGGCGCCCGCGCCACGATGTCACCGGCTTCTAGCGAGAGTAAGGTCCTGTCGTCGGCGACGAGCTGCGCGCCACGGTCGATCAACTGTAATGCCACGTCCGATTTGCCGCATCCGGGCGGGCCACGGAGCAGGACGCCCAAACCATTGATTGCGATCGTCGTACCGTGAACCGTCTCCATTATTCGGGCTCAGGCGTCGGGCCAGGGCCGAAAATGCTTGCCGAGTTGCAGACCCTGCCGTTGATAGGAGGATCCAATCCCCTGGCCGTAGAGCCGGTCGGGAGGTTCCGTGAGACGTTCATATACGAGCCGGCCGAGTATCTGGCCGTCTTCGATCATGAACGGGACGTCGTGCGAGCGCACCTCAAGTACGGCCCGGCTGCCACCACCGCCGGCAGCGTCGTCGCCGAAGCCGGGGTCGAAGAAACCCGCGTAATGGACCCGGAACTCGCCGACGAGCGTGTCGTAGGCGACCATTTCGGCGGCGTGGTCTGCCGGAACGGTAACTGCTTCCCGGGAGGCCAGGATATAGAAATCGTCGGGATTCAGAACGATCGTGGCGGTTCGTCCCCGGTAAATTGGCTCCCAGAACTCAACCGGGTCGTATTGGCCCTTGCGGTCGACATCGATAAGGCCGGTATTTTTGCGTGCCCGGAAGCCGACAAGCCCGGACTTTGCGCTGCCTTGTAAATCGACGGTGAAGGGGATGCCATCTTTCAAGTCGAGCGTCGTGGGATCTGAGTCGACGAGACCTACTTTTCGATTAAGGCGCTGTAAGGCCCTCTCGCTATAAGAAAAATTACCCTTTTTAAGCCGCAATTGGTTCAATCGGGCACCGGTTCTCACGACGATACTGAAGGTCCGTGGCGAAATTTCCGCGTAGAGTGGCCCAGTATAGCCGCCGCGAACGCGGTCGAATTCGACACCATTGTCGGTGATGAGGCGCGTGAATATGTCGAGGCGCCCAGTGGAGCTCTTCGGATTCGCGATGGCGGACACGCGATTGTCGAGCTTCAATGATTCCTGAAGCGGAACAATATAAACACAACCGGTTTCGAGCACCGCGCCATTGGAAATATCCAATGTATGCAAGCCGAACTGCGTTATCTTGTCTTGAACCGTGGACGCTTCGCCCGGCAGAAAGCTAGCCTGCACACGATAGGCTTTTGCACCGAGGCGCAGGTCGAGGCTTGCCGGTTGGATCTGATCTTCGCCAATGGGTGCGTCAGCTGAAATGACACCATCATCAATCAGCGTGCGAATCGCCTGCGAGGGTAAGACGCCGGTAGCGTGACCTGCTTCCCCGTTAGAGGTCGCCAGTTGCGCCGACTGCTTGCTCATTATGCGAGACTCCCTTTAGTCGCGCGCAAATTAGCAGAGATTCCCGTTTCGTCACAGTATCTTATATGCAATTAACTGGGGTCGTTTAAGACCCGGTTATACCCAAACACAGTTGTCCGTAACTGCTTGATTCGAGTTCGAGATCACACTTATCCCCGTAATTCACATTGGGTTTGGCAGCATTTGTTCACAAGCCGGTTTCGGAAATTTAATAAGCTGGCAATCGGACGGTGAATTTCGCGCCCGTTATATTTCCTTCGTTATTGGTGCGGTTCTCTGCCTGAATTGAGCCGCTATGGGCTTCGATAATTTGCTTAGATATTGATAACCCCAAGCCAGAATGTGTGCCGAATTTTTCTCCGGCAGGGCGTTCGCTGTAAAAGCGGTCGAAAATCGCATCCAGTTTTCCCTGTGGAATGCCGGGACCGTTATCGGAAACGATGGCTATTACAAAGTCGCCGTCACGTTCGATTGTGATATGGATTATGCCATCAGGCGGACTAAAACTTATCGCATTACCGATAATGTTGCCGAACACCTGTGCAAGGCGACTCTCCAAGGCGGGGACCTTTAAGTCTGCATCTGGCTGTGTTGCGATCTCGATCTGAACCGGTGTTCCGGCGTTTGCCGAGGAAGTTTGGTGTATGTCACCCAGCATGCGCAGCATTTCGCCGAGATCGACCGACTCTCGCATTTCCCGCCCCAGTTCGGCATCGAGCCGGGAATAGTCGGAAATATCGCTTATGAGCCTGTCGAGACGTTGCACGTCGTCGAGGATGATCGTCATGAGGCGCTGTTGTTGCACGGGGTCGTCAATGCGGGCGGCCGTCTCCACGGCACTGCGCAGGGACGTGAGCGGGTTTTTAATTTCGTGGCTGACATCCGCGGCAAATCGCCCAATCGCATCGATACGCTGATACAAGGCCCTGGTCATGTCCCGAAGAGAGCCCGACAGATCGCCAATTTCGTCTCCCCGCTGCGTCATATCGGGAATTTCCACAACCTCACCACCAAGGCCGCGGCGCACGCGAATAGCGGCTTCCGCTAATCTGTGCACGGGCCGTGCAATCGTGCCGGCAAGGTAGAGGGAGAGCAGCACGGTAATGATTAGCGCGCCTGCGAAGACCTGTAGCACGACGAATCGAACATTCCGCACGGCTTCCTGGATTTCCGAACCGCTCTGGGAGAGCATGATCACGCCGATCACCTGACGGTATCGTTGCACCGGCATTGCAACGGAAAGCACATAGCCGCCGCTGCCATCCTGACGCGCTACGCCCGTGACTTCGCCGGCTAGCGCCAGCCGGGTCTCGGGATAGTCCGATATGGTCTGCTTTTGTGATTCCCTGTAGGTTTCCAAATCCGTACGCGCATGCATTTTGTCGAAGAGCCAGTCAATCATTGCCGCAAAACGGCGCAACGCCGTGACATCGTCTGGCGGTGGGGGCAAAGCAAGTACGCGTACAATTCTTCCTTGATCGCCTAAATGTCGGCTGTCGGCGATAATGTTTCCGGAATTGAGATAGAGACGAGCACGCACGCTCGCGGCGGCGGTGAGACGGCGGATCATGTCGCGCGCATGGGCAATGTTGAGTACCTGGCGCCCGCTGGGCTCTGTCTGGATTGCCCCTTCTCCCAAAGCGCCCGCAAAGATGTCCGTTTGTGTCCGAAGTGCCTCGAGTTCGGTTTCAATTAAACCGTCGCGATAAGGGCCAACATAGAGAAGGCCACCGACAGGTATCGCCAACGCCAATATGTTAATCGCCAGGATACGCCGGGTAAGCGGCGAGAATACCAGGCGTCTCACTTTTCCCACAGCGGTCGCTCTGGCATTCCGTTGCCGATCCGCTTTTCGCTCGGTCTTGGGGTCGTTCCTCAATCTCATAAGGTGGTATTATTATCGTCTTTTGCGCCTATTGGCCCGTTACATAACCGATTGTCACCAAATGACAGATAGGCGCTATTTTGACGATTTGAAAATTATGCAGCGTCACGATATCGATAACCAACGCCATAAAGCGTTTCGATCTCGCCAAATTCCGGATCGATATCCCTAAATTTTTTGCGTAACCTTTTGATATGGCTGTCAATCGTTCTGTCATCGACATAAATGCTTTCGCCGTAGGCGGCGTCCATCAATTGGTCACGATTTTTCACATGGCCAGGATATTGGGCCAAGGCGCGCAGCAGCAAAAATTCCGTAACGGTCAACTGTACAGATTTATCCCGCCAGGTACAGATATGTCGGTCCGGGTCGAGTATCAGGTCGCCGCGGACAAGTTTTTCCTCACGTTTTTCGGTCGGAGAGTCGCTCAACGAATCGGACCGGCGCATCAGCGCCCGAATTCGTTCAATTAGAAGCCGCTGTGAGAAAGGTTTCTTGATGTAGTCATCAGCGCCCATCCGAAAACCGAGTAGCTCATCAATTTCATCGTCTTTCGAAGTCAGAAATATGATGGGAAGCTGACTCGTCCGCCGGAGATTCTGCAAAAGTTCCATGCCGTCCATGCGAGGCATCTTAATGTCGAGGACGGCGATATCGACAGGCTGATGCGTAATGCCGCGCAAGGCTTCCTCTCCGTCTTTATAGGTTCGAACGCGGTATCCTTCCGATTCCAAGGCAATGGATACCGATGTCAGAATATTTTGGTCGTCATCGACCAGCGCTATCGTTTTGCGCATGAAACCTCCTCCTCGGCTGGCCGAGACCGTCTTTGAGCCGAATATGTTCTAAAGATACCCATTGAACAAGCGACTGCCACAATCTCATGCTCATGTGGCGGTATTGAGGCGGCGGCGCGACCGAACAAAGGCGTAGAGTTGACGCCGCCGAAGGTTAATTGTGCGGCGATATGTCCACTCGCTATCGGCGTGTCGGCGTTTATGTCTGTCTATTGCGTAATCGAGAATGCTGACGGTTATCTTTTATGATGTTTTCTAGGCCTTCCTACCCCCTGATTGGCGCGATGCTCGCTGCACTGGCAGCGATTGCGTTGGCGGCCTATGTCGCATGGCAGGTAACGCGACCTGTTCCCATTGCGACCGTCGGAAGCAGCAGTAGTCTTGCTGTTTCGCCGCAGATCAAGATCGGGGGGCCATTCGAGTTGATGGATCACCAGGGAAACCGGGTCACAGACGCCGATTTCCGCGGAAAACTGATGCTTATCTATTTCGGCTACGGGTTCTGTCCCGATGTCTGTCCGACGGAGCTCCAAAACCTCGCGGTAGCGTTGGACGAAATGGGTGGTACTGGGAAGGCCGTCCAGCCGATTTTCATTACGGTTGACCCGGAACGGGACACGGTCGATTTCCTGGCTGAATATGTCGCTAATTTCCACGACCGTTTAGTCGGCTTAACCGGCACGCGCGAGCAAATCGACGCGACAGCTACTTTATATCGAGTTTATCACGCAAAAGTGAAAAACGGTGCCGACGATGACTACCTCGTCGATCATTCTAGCTATGTCTATCTAATGGGACAGGATGGCGCGTTCCTGACGATGTTCCGTGGCGCAACAGATCCGAAAAAAATAGCGGAGACGATCGCAGGGTATATTGATAGCCGGAGCTGAATATTCCTCGCAAAAGTTAACGTTAATCAGCGGCTTTGTGCGGGCTTCGATTGACGAGTAGCATCGTGCCGGTTTAGGTTCGAATTATTAGGGTCCGTTTCCTTGTCTAAGGGCTTCTTGGGCATATGGTATGGACGCGGGATCGCGCGGAGAAAGCAATGCAACAATCGTCAGTAACGACACCGATTTCCGAACAGGCCAGTTTGTCATCCCGCATTGCGGCAGCCGCGATCGCGGCATTGATTGGCAGCTTTCTTCTTATCGGCGTCGGCTTTGCGCATTCCGATGTCATTCACAACGCCGCGCACGACTCGCGCCATAGTTTTGCTTTCCCCTGTCATTAATCGGTTTGACTGAAGGTTATCTATAGCTTCGGGGCAATTGTTTGCTCTGGCCCGGCTTGCAGTGACGATGAAATTGAACGAATCGTCCGGGCCAAATGGGATATTTCAGCATCGGCTGGCACAGCCGCTTCATCAATGAGCTTAAGTAAGGACATCCGCTGACTGCTGAGTGGACGGGCCTAAATTGTTAGGTTACGGCGACGCGCCAGATAAATGCGATTAAATGAATGGAAACTTTTTTGACTTTAACGGTATTGGTCACCCAATTAAGTGACTGAATTAATCCTAATTTATAATAAATTTAAAATTCCAAAGGTGCTGCGACGCAGCGACGGCGGATTGGATATCTCAATGGGGCGCGGCTACGCGTCGCGGCGGGAAATATAGCTGTGATGCGCTTCACAGTTGATTTCTTTCGCGGCGGACCGATATTTTTCCTATTAAGAGAGATCAAGGAGCATACGGGGTAAGTGTCCAAAGGGATTGGGGCTTACAAACCGCAACCGGGGCGTTCGGAGGAAACAATACGTGGCAAATATCAGCAAATTCGGGCTGGACAATCACGGCGTCATCAACATTGCCGACACGCACTGGAATCAGGGCGCGGAACGGCTTTACGAAGATACCGTAAAACAGAACCTGGGGACCGTTTCAGAGGGTGGGGCCCTGGTCGTCGAGACCGGAAAATACACCGGACGATCCTCGAATGACAAATTTATCGTGGACGAAGATTCCAGTCGCGACAATATTTGGTGGGGACCGGTTAATAGGCCGATTGCTTCCGACAAGTTCGATTCTATGCGAACCAAGATGCTGGCCTATTATCAGGGCCGTCAGCTTTACGTCCAGGACGTCTATGCTGGCGCCGACGCGCAATTCCGGCTTTCGGTACGGGTGATTACCGATAGTCCGTGGCATAGTCTTTTTGCCCGCAATATGTTCATTCCCGTGCCGCAATCCGAAGTCGCCGGTTTCGTTCCGGAATTGACGATTCTGCATGCGCCGATGATGAATTCCGATCCCGGCACTGATGGGGTCAATTCGGAAGCGTTCATCATGATGAATTTCGGTGAGCGGATGGTCTTGATCGGCGGCACCCGTTATGCCGGTGAAATCAAGAAATCCGTTTTTAGCTATTTGAACTATTTGCTACCGGAACGCGGCGTACTGCCGATGCACTGCTCCGCCAATATCGGCGATGATGGTGCCGCCAGTATCTTTTTTGGCCTTTCGGGTACCGGCAAGACCACGCTGTCCGCGGATGGCACGCGGGCGTTGATCGGTGACGATGAGCATGGCTGGTCCGACAATGGCATCTTCAACTTCGAAGGCGGCTGCTACGCGAAGGTGATCAACCTATCGCAGGAAGCGGAACCTGAAATCTACGCGACGACGAAGCGCTTCGGCACCGTGCTTGAAAACGTGATAATCGATCCGGATACGAGGGTCCCCGATTTCGATGACGGTTCCCTGGCGGAAAATTCCCGCGCTTCCTATCCGATCGATTTCATTCAGAATATCGTTCCGGAAGGCCGTGGGGGACAGCCGGCGAATGTCGTCATGCTGACCGCCGACGCGTTCGGTGTTCTGCCCCCGATCAGCCGTTTGTCGGCCGATCAGGCAATGTACCATTTCCTTTCCGGCTATACCGCACGCGTCGCGGGAACGGAACGGGGCGTGACCGAGCCGCAAGCGACATTCTCGACCTGCTTCGGCGCACCGTTCATGCCGCGTCACCCGTCGGTTTATGCCAAAATGTTGGGTGAACGGATCGCCAAAACAGGTGCAAAATGCTGGCTCGTCAATACCGGTTGGTCCGGCGGCGCCTATGGGACGGGATCGCGCATGAAAATCGCGCATACTCGCGCAATGGTGCGCGCCGCACTGGATGGCCGTCTGGCGGAAGTGGCGGAAGCCCCGGATCCGAATTTCGGTGTCTTGGTCCCGTCAGATTGCCCGGACGTTCCAGCCGATGTTCTGCAACCGCGGACGACCTGGCAGGACAAGACGGCGTACGATTCCACGGCCGGCGAACTGCGCGGCCGTTTCGAAGACAACTTCAAGCAGTTTGAAGAATATGTCGACGATGGCGTCAAAAAAGCGGGTATCTTTAAGGCGGCTTAACAGGGGCCGCTTTGGCGGACGCCTAAAATATCTGGTGTGCTAGGGAAGCGACCGCGATGTAGCGTGTCGCTTTTCCTATGGCGACCAGAATGACAAACAGATGGAATTTCACGCCAAGAATGCCTGCTGCGAATGTTAAGGGATCCCCGATTATGGGCACCCAGGCAAACAGCATCGTCCATAAACCATACCGTTTGAATTGCGCGGTGGCGCTGTCCAACGTCGCGGCTTTGATCGGAAACCAGCGCCGGTCTTGCCAGTGCAGACAGTAACGGCCCAGCAACCAGTTAACGACGCTGCCAAGGGTGTTTCCGATGGTGGCAACAAGGACCAGCAGCCAAATATTGAAACCTTCTGCTGCGGTTAGTGCCCCGAGTACGACTTCCGAAGAGATTGGAATCAGGGTCGCTGCCAGAAGTGAGGACATAAACAGGCCGAAATAACCGGATTCTACCACCGAGGTTATTTGGACCAAACGCGCATTAACGGAGTTGCAGGATTATCGACGGCAGGGGCTCGCGCATGGACCGAATGTTCCACTGATAAAGTGCCTGCGGTCCTTTGCGAACCTGCGACGCGTTGTGGCTCAAGACCTTGGCCGTTGTCCAGACACGCAGAACCCCTCGCGTGTCGATGCCCCGATCGATCAAACCGTCGACATATTTCTTTGGCGGTCGGTCCCCGACGAGTTCGATAAGGCCGTCCGCGCGGTGCTTGATCATGAAAAACCGGGCATTCGAGCGGACAAAGTCGAAGGATTTCTGCTTCCGGATGTCGCCCTGATGCTCGTATTCGGTTTTGAACCGTGCAAGCTTCACATGTTTGACCGACTTGAAGCCCTTATCTCGCTCTAAATCCCGCTTGTAGATCGCCGCCTGCTTCTTGATCTCGTCGCCTTTGACCTTCCCATTGCTGATCTTGCTCAACAGGGTAACCGCGATAATGTCACCCTTGTATCGGACCGCGTAGCCGCCCTTCGCATCGAAATTGATATCGGCCTGGAAATCGAGCGGCAGATAACAGCCCGTGAGGACGAGCAATGCACTGATGAAGAGGAAGAGGCGGGCGTTCATCAAGAGGCGGGCGTGTTTCCTGGTACCGAAACACCAACCATACAGTCGCGTGTGACGAGGCCTGCGAGTTGATTTTCACTCATGTCGTCAGTGCCTTCGGGGCGCATGGGCAAAACCATGTAGCGCATGTCGGCGGTGCTGTCGTGGACTTTGACTTGCACGTCGTCGCTGAGGCTGGTTCCAAATTCCGCCAGGACTTTGCGCGGTTCGCTGATCGCCCGGCGGCGGTAACTGCGCGATTTGTACCAGTCCGGCGGAATACCCAGCAAAAAGCGTGGATAGCAGGAACATAAGGTGCAGACGATCAGGTTGTGCACATTCGGGGTGTTCTCCATCACCAGGATCGGAACCGGACCAATATCCATATCGAGTTCGGCCGCCGCCGTCTTCGAATCCGCGACCAAACGCGCCTTGAAGTCATGATCGGTCCAGGCGCGGGCAACGAGCTTCGCGCCGCGCGCCGGCGTGATTGTATCCATGAAATCGATTTGCTGACGCAGTTCCTCGGCCGAGATCACTTCTTTTTCGATCAGCAGCTCTGCGACCGCCATCTGCATGATTTGATGGTGGGTCAAGGGTGTGTCTTCGAGGTCTGGCTGCGGTGGATGATGGTGCAGGGGGTCGACGTCGTATCCGTCGTGGCTATGGTCGTGATGATGGTCGCTCATGATCTTGCCCTTCTTACGAAGACGCGGGGACGAGCCAATGCTCGAAAATTTCAATTTCGACTTTATCCTGTGGTGCGCCGGAATAGTCGGGCCACATATCGGTCTGGTCGAACTGAACCCGATACATCGGCACTTCAGGTCCGTCATAGGTGCCGTAGGCCAATTCCTCCGGGTTCCGGAAGTCGCCGCAATACCGCACGATGACCCCCGATTTGCCACGGCAGTAATAAGGTGTGCGGCAATGGCCGGGCGGATAGGCCTGACGTACGCGTACGTCGTCACCGACTTCGTAGCGCGCGGTCATATCGGTTTGTTCCCTTGCCGGGCCTCGACTTCGGCCATCTTGCGGCCCAATTCGTCGACGCTCAGGACGTTTTTCTGCAGCAGAATATTGGCCATCGCCGCCATCCAGCGTTCGTAATAATTGTAGCGGTCATAGGCGTCCGCGCCGAGATCCTCGATCGCGCGCCGAAGCTCATCGACAGAGAGCAAGTTGCGTTTTTCGTCCGACAGCAAAGAGCGAATCGCATCAACTCGTTTCTCCCACGGTGCGGAATTATGTTCGTTAATTTCAACCGGGCCATCATCCAGACCGCCCATGTCGTGATGCCGTCGCCTATCCGTCATGGCATGTACCTCCGTTGACGAGCAGTATGAATCGGGTCGCTCCAGGGTGCAAGAAGGCGATTTGCCGTTGCTGCTGTTAGAACCGGACTCAACCCTTGCGCAGTTCCTCGTCGATAGCATCCGGTACTGGCGTATAGTGCTTCGTGGTCACCAAATTGCTCATGACGGCTTCGGGCCCGCCGGCATTCTCGATCAACGCTTTCTGCGCCGCATTGGCCCGGCGGTCGGCATCGTCCGGATCGACCATACCGCGCAAAAGACTTTCATATTCGCGCAGGATACCGGCGTACTGTTCGTCGCCGGCGAGGTCATTCTGTTCCTCTGGATCTTTCTCTAGGTCGAATAGCTCGGGTTTGTAGCCAACATAGTGGATGTATTTGAAATTACCCTTGCGGATCATGAATGCGCCTGAGGGGGAACCGGCGGCGTGGTATTCACTGAATGCAATGCGGTCCGGGTTGTCCATTTCTGTCGACAGAACGAACAAAGATTGTCCGGGAAAAGAAATGCCGTCCTCGAGTTGCGCACCTGTTGCCTTGATAATTGACGGATAGAAATCGACTAAAGTCGCGGGTGTTTGGCTAACCTTGCCATTCGGCACGTCGGTGCCGGCAACGATTAGCGGCACGCCGCTAGCTTCTTCGTAATGGTTCGATTTCCCCCATAGTCCGCGCGCGCCGGTGTTGTCGCCATGGTCGGAGGTATACATCACACGCGTATTGGCGGCCGCGCCGCTTTCTTCCAGAGCAGTAAGCACCTGACCCGCCATGGCATCCATGAAGCTGCAAAGGCCAAGATAGGCAGCGAACGCGGTCCGGTGTTGGGCATCACTGGCACCCGCAGGTGCATTTGCTTTCACATAACCGTCAAGCCAGGGATGGTTCTTGTAGTTGGTGTGATGGCTGAGCTTGGGCATCGGCATGTCGTCGACCGGATACAGGTCGAAAAATTCATCGGGCGCTACCAACGGATAATGGGGCGTGACGAAGCTGACAAAAAGCACCCAGGGTGCGTCACGGGTTGCCGCGTCGCGAACCCAATCGCTTGCCAAATCTGCGACGCGCCGGTCATAGCGGGTATATTCACTCTCACCACGGCCTGCATTTAGGACAATTCCCGCGGCACCTCCGCCTTTTTGGGGTGCCGGCGGGATGAAGTCGGGAAACTGATTGCGAATCGAAAGATGGATCATCCCGACGCCATCCTTGATGTGCATCGGGATATGCTGTTTGTCGAAACCGGTCGGATCGCTCTCCAACCGATAATGCAGTTTGCCGATCGACTCGACGCGGATACCTGCATCCTGCAATCGGTGCCCCCAACCCTCGACCCTGCCGTCATAGGCGATTGAATTGTCCCAATATTCGATGTCGTGAACGTAGCGGCCTGTCGCAAAGCTCGCCCGCGCCGGAACGCAAATCGGACAGTTCGTGTAGGCGCGGGCAAAGCGCGTACCACGTTCCGCCAACCTGTCCAGGTGAGGTGTCTTTACCAGGGGATGCCCCGCAGCGCCGAGCATCTTTGGGTTATGCTCGTCCGACATAATGACGAGCAGATTTTGCGGCTCCATGAATTCTCTTTCGTTATTTGATCAAATTCTCACAAACCAGCCAACGGGCTCTTAACCTGTGTTGAGACGCGGCTGTAGGCCGTTTGCATCTAGATAAACAGAAGCACATACTTCAGTGCATTGAACAGTCTTTTCCGCTAGGGATCGAGAGTATGGCACAATCTCAATCAAGATTCCGAAGTGAGATATGGTTCCCTTCCATTGCTTCTGTGTTGGCAGCGCTTGGAACCGCTATTATTGGCTATCAAGCAAGCAAACTCTCCAGTGATGTCGAACAACTGCGGATAGAAACCGAAAAAACGACCGCAATTATCGAAGCTCAAAATGATACTGCGCGAACTAACCTTGAGCGTTGGAAATTCATAATTAATATAAGAGACGATATCGTTGAGGCAAAAAATTCTCCTAAACAGAAATACACATTAGCCGTTGCACAGTTTATTTTAACAGGGCTTGAGTTTGATGCGCTAAAGCAGGCTATTGGTGATGAGGCACAGTCTTCCGGCCGTAGCTTTGAGGTTCAAGAAAACATTAAAGGTGCAAATTCAATTGTTATTGCTGCTCTAATATCACAACTAAACGGTGCATCTAAAAGTGAGCGTTTAAGCGCGACAGATCGGCTAATTTCACAGTTTTCTAATAGTCAGCCAGCCTTAACTTCGGCCTTGGATGTTTTCTCAAAAGAGAAAATAGACATGTTAACTGCCAATGGGCGAATTAATATTCTGGTATATTTAAGCAATGTAGAAAAGGATATTTGGACAGATGAGAACCGTGTGAAATTGAAGAAAGCCATAAAACTAATGGAGAGCCGCCACAAAGATAACGTTTCTAAGATTGGTCCAAAGACACGAAAATGGATCAATGAAGCAAAAAGAAATGCTACATTAAATTAGCGCGCCATGAATAATTTAATTCACCAAGTATATTTCACTGGGCGATATGCGGTTTAGAAAGCAGAAAAGCGACACAATAGCGTAGAGGTTCCGGGGCAACTCAAACTGAACACGCCAAATATGCACCCTAAAACTCGCCACGCTTGTTACATCGGCTAACGAGCTGCGTACCTAGATTGCTATGCCAGGTCACCGCTCAATAGTTTCCTACATATGCCGAACGGCATGGCCCTTTATTTACTATTCCAGCGGATTCATGCAGTTTTTTCGAAAGGCGGGACGCTCCGTAAGGCGCTGGTACCAGGCTTCGAGATTTGGCATTGACGGCCTGTCTTCGACCAGTTCGAACCATCGGAATGCCTGCGGTCCAACAGGAATATCGCCCATAGTCAGATCGTCGCCGGCAATATAGTTCCGACTTTCCAAATGCTTGTCCAGCATGCTCCAGAATTTGATTCCCTGTGTGATGCCGGCGTTTATTTCGTCCATGTTGCGGTCTTCGGGCTTGGTGCGCACAAGGCCCCAGAAAACAATGCGCATGAACGGATTGACCGCGTTCAGTTTCCAATCCATCCAGGTGTCCGCCGTGGCACGCACATGCGGGTCGCTGGGATAAAGAGTGCCATTGCCGTATTTTTCGGCGAGATAGCGGGTGATCGCATTCGATTCCCACATGATAAAGCCGTCGTCGATGATCGTCGGTACCAGCCCCATGGGGTTCATGCCCAGGTACTCGGCGGTATCGTTGCCGCCAAAGGCCCCTCCGACATCCTCTTGTTCGTATTCCAGGCCAAGTTCGTCGGCGAGCCATAACGGCTTCATCACGTTCCCCGAGGTGCGTCGCCCAATAATTTTCAGCATGTCCGTGCTCCCTGAATTGTAAGTATCAGACGCTCATGTCCGTGATACGGTCGCGGCCGAAACCGACGGAATCGCCCGCGGCCAGAATTTCTTCCCATGTGTTGTCGTCGATTGGCACACCGTTCGCTTCGCGATCGGCCTTGGTAATCTGTTCCGGTTCGCCGGGAACCAGGACCGGCTTGTCCGGATCGATCGGCTTGGACGATTTCACCCACTTCAGGGTGGCGTCAAGTTCCTCGCTATAGAAATCATTGTCGATCAGTTTAGCCGGGTCGATGATGATGCTCAGCATGTTGTTGATGATGGCATCGGACTCCTGCATCGTTTCCTGACGCATGGTCTGCCCACCGGACAGGATGCCGGCCAGCAATTCATTCATCAAGGCAAGTCCGCCGCCCTTGTGCCCACCGAACGGCATCGCGGCGCCAAACGGTTCCGTATACATGACATTCGGATCAGTGGTCGGCTTGCCATAACCATCGAGCAAAATGCCTTCCGCCATCTGCTCGCCCTTGTTTTTCGCCACTCGGACTTTGCCAAGCGCAACCACGCTGGTCGCCATGTCTAGCACGGTCATCGGACTTTCATCGGTGGCCGGTAGCCCCACCGTGTAAGGATTTGTCACATAGCGCGGCTGGCTGCCGCCGTAGGGCGCGACCAGCGGTTTGTGCCCCATCACATTGGTATGATGCATGGAAATGAATCCGGCCTGCGCGCAACGCTCCGCCCAGGCTCCGATGCGACATAGATGGAAGGAATTTCGGGTGGCGACGATGGCGACACCATG
>JAJFJB010000064.1 GCA_021774435.1 Alphaproteobacteria bacterium | reverse complement strand
AAGAATGGGGCGACGACGCCGAATCGGTGGCGCGATGGGAAGCCATTGGTGTCGAGATCGCGTCCGCGGCACAATTCCTCGAACTCGTCTCACTTTCATAGGTTTCAAAGTCTTGCCGTAGCGCGCCGCGAATGCGAATTTGGGCGAAAACCAGGGGTCGTTCATGTCCGACATAATCCGTCAACTTGAAGTCAAACGCGAAGCCGCCCGGCTCGGCGGCGGCCAGCGCCGTGTCGATAGCCAGCACGCCAAGGGAAAGCTGACCGCGCGCGAACGCATCGATGTGTTCCTCGACGAAGGCTCGTTCGAAGAATGGGATATGTTCGTCGAACACGACATCAATGATTTCGGCATGGCGGATCAGAAGATACCGGGCGACGGCGTGGTGACGGGGCACGGTAGCGTCAATGGCCGGCTGATCTTCGTCTTTAGCCAGGATTTTACGGTGTTTGGCGGATCGCTGTCGGCGGCGCATGCGCGCAAGATTTGCAAGATCATGGATCAGGCGATGAAAGTCGGTGCGCCGGTGATCGGGCTGAACGATTCCGGTGGCGCCCGTATTCAGGAAGGGGTCGCCTCGTTGGCGGGCTATGCCGATGTCTTTCAACGCAATGTGTTGGCATCTGGTGTCGTGCCGCAAATTTCCCTGATTATGGGCCCTTGCGCCGGCGGCGCCGTCTATTCCCCCGCCATGACGGATTTTATTTTCATGGTGAAGGACAGCTCTTACATGTTTGTGACAGGGCCGGATGTTGTAAAAACCGTCACCCATGAAGAGGTCAGCCAGGAAGAGCTGGGGGGTGCCGCCACGCACACGTCGCGCTCCGGTGTCGCTGATTTGGCGTTCGAAAATGACGTCGAAGCTTTGCTGCAACTGCGCCGTTTCGTTGACTTCCTGCCCGCCTCCAACCGCGAAAAACCACCTGTTCTGCCGACGGAAGACCCCTTGGATCGCGCGGAAAAATCGCTGGATACGCTGGTGCCGGCGAATCCGAACAAGCCCTATGACATGAAAGAGCTCATCGAAAAGATTGTCGACGAAGGTGATTTTTTCGAGCTGCAGCCGGATTACGCAGGCAACATCGTGATCGGGTTGGCGCGGATGGAAGGATCGACGGTGGGGATCGTGGCCAATCAACCCATGGTGCTTGCCGGTTGCCTCGATATCGCCTCGTCGCGGAAGGCCGCGCGCTTCGTGCGGTTCTGCGATTGTTTCAATATCCCGATCCTGACCTTTGTCGACGTGCCGGGCTTTCTGCCGGGGACCAGTCAGGAATTCGGTGGCATCATCAAACATGGGGCAAAGCTGCTCTTTGCGTTCGCCGAGGCGACGGTGCCCAAGGTTACGTTGATTACCCGCAAGGCCTATGGCGGCGCCTATGACGTGATGAGCTCCAAACATCTGCGCGGTGACGTCAACTATGCCTGGCCGAGCGCCGAGATCGCCGTCATGGGTTCGAAAGGGGCCGTCGAAATCATTTTCCGGGGTGATATCGGCGATGAGGAGAAGATTGCCCAGCGAACCGAGGAGTATCAGTCGAAATTTGCCAATCCCTTCGTCGCGGGATCACTTGGATTCATCGACGATGTGATTTTGCCGCGCAACACGCGCCGGCGTCTCTGCCGGGCATTGCGCATGTTGCGGAATAAGGAACTCGAAAATCCCTGGAAGAAGCACGACAATATACCCTTGTGACAATGTCGGAAGCTCCGGAAGGTAACCGCTCAAAGGCACGTCTTCGCGGGTTTGCGATCCATTTGATCGTTTATTTCGTGCTGGCTTCGCTGGCGGTCGCCGGCAATATCGTTTTCACACCGGAGACGATATGGTTCGTGTTCCCGCTTGTCGGATGGGGCGCTATTTTGGCGTTACATGTGGCTTACGTGATGGGTCTTTTCGACGTATTCTTCAATAAATAGCAATCAGTGGGAAATGCGTTCCCAAACCGAGGACTTGACGATGACGAAGATTGATATCGATCTTTACAGCGATACCCAGACGCGGCCGACGGCGGCAATGCGCGAGGCTATGGCAAGCGCGCCGGTCGGCGATGAACAGCGCGGCGAGGATCCGACGACGAACCGGCTTTGCGAAATGACCGCGGAACTGCTCGGCAAGGAAGCGGCGGTCTTCATGCCGTCCGGGACAATGTGCAATCAGATCGCGATCCTGGTGCACTGCAAGCCTGGTGATGAAATCGTCGCGGACAAGACGGCGCATATCATAAACTCCGAAGGTGGCGGGCCGGCTGTATTCGCGGGCGTGATGCTGAAACCGGTTGACGGTGACCGCGGTATCTTTAGCGCCGAGCAAGCGGAAGAAGCGATCCGCCGCGCGCGGCGGCACGCGCCACGCACGCGCATGATCGAAATCGAGCAGACGGCGAATTCCGGTGGCGGGTCGATTTGGCCGCTTGAGACGATCCGTAGTGTCGGCGCTGTCGCCAAGGAACATGGGCTTATACTCCACATGGATGGCGCCCGGCTTTTGAATGCGGTCGTTGCAAGCGGCGTCTCCGCGCGCGATTTCGCGGAACCGTTTGATTCACTCTGGGTCGATCTGTCGAAGGGGCTAGGATGCCCGGTGGGGGCCGTGCTCGCGGGCAACGCCGATTTCATCGAGCAAGCGTGGCAATGGAAGCAAAGTATGGGCGGCGCGATGCGCCAGTCCGGCTCGATCGCGGCGGCTGGGGTTCATGCCCTGGAGCACCACGTCGAACGCATGGCTGAAGATCACGAAAACGCCCAGTATTTTGCGGATGCGATTGCAAACCTGCCCGGAATTCGGGTCGAGCCTGACCGAATCGAAACGAATATGGTCTTCTTCGATGTGTCCCAAACCGGTTTGACTGCTGCGGAACTCCATCAAAGGCTTCTCGACCGCGGTGTGCGCATCGGTGAGAACGACCGTTACCGAATGCGCGTTGTGACGCATCTCGACGTGAGCCGCGATCAGGTCGCGAAGGCGGCCGAAACCGTACGCGAGGTCGTTATGGAAGCGTCACACGCGGCCTGATACGGTGCCTGGCTGTTATGGGGCCGGCGGATGGGATGGCCATTCCTCGAAAGGGAAGGGCTTTGCTTCCGTGTTGAAGGTCAGGAACCGCAGAATTTGGTAGAAATAGCGGCTCAAATCTTCACCGAATGATAAAAGACGGGGGTTTGGTTCGCCTGTTGCCAATTTCCAGGCGAACTGCAGCATCGCGACGGCACCGATCAGAATTGCGGCAATGTTGTAAATCGCGACGAAGAGCAGCATGAAGAGGCCGCGAACCCAGGTATTCCGGTCTTTGTAGTGTGACGGCTTCGCTTCCGAAGCGGTGCCGTCGGAAATTTGATCCGTCATGGCGATAGCGCTCCAAATTAAATGCATCTCACATATATATCGGCATTCCTACACGCCGATTTCCTTGTTTAAGATGTGGCCATTATTTTAGGTTAGTTCAAGTGTAGGGGCGGCGCCAACTTAGGTGCGGCAAATAGTTGCCGTTTGGATCGTATCCAGAGATAATCGCCTGGGTCGGCGGTTAAAGAGTGCCGCTGAGGGTGAGGTTAAAAAATGCGTGCGAAGTTATATGCGTTGATCGTATGCCTGTTTGTTGTTGGGGCTTCTCCGACGCGGGCAATTGCGGCAGATGAAGCCAGTTTCATACAATCGCTTGCCGATCAGGCGATTTCAGTGTTGAGCGATAAGAACGGGACACTGGAAGAGCGCGAGCGGATATTTCACGGGTTATTGAACGATAGCTTTGCAATGGCTCTCATCGGGCGCTTTGTTGTGGGGCGTTACTGGAAAACAATGTCGCCTGATCAACAGGCCGAATATCAGACCCTTTTCGCTACATGGGTCGCCAGATCCTATTCCGCTAGGCTAGGTGGTTATACGGGACAAGAGTTCAAAATCGACCGCACCCAGAAAGCAGGGCAAAACGACGTGTATGTGCGCACCAGAATTGTTCAGCAAGACAGCGCCCCGCTACGGGCTGACTGGCGTGTGCGTAACTTCGACGGCAAGTACATGGTCATTGATGTTGTTATTGAGGGTGTCAGCATGTTGACTACGCAACGATCGGAGTTCGCTGCAGTTTTACGCCAGCATGGACCTGATGGTTTGATCGATGCGCTGCAGACCCGATTGACCAAGTTCCCGGCCAAAGCCGGATAACCAAAAGAAAAATAAACGCGACAATAATTTGAACAGGGAGAGAGAGATGAGCGGCAGGATGTGGGTGGGAACCACAGTAGCCATCGCCGTATTTCTTGGTTTGCTCCTAGTGCCACTGCCGAATAGAAGTGGGGCCTGGGCGGGACCATTCGAAGATGGTTACGACGCATATCAACGAGGTGACTTTGCAACTGCGCGGAAATTATGGACAGAATTGGCGGAAGCCGGTGAGGTGCGCGCGCAGTACAACCTCGGTATCATTTATGACGAGGGCCGCGGTGTCGCGGCAAATCGTGACGCCGCACGGCAATGGTGGCGTAAGGCAGCCGAACAAAACTTGCCGGAAGCGCTGCATAATCTTGCGACCAGTTATTTGTTTGGTGTCGATGCCAAGGATGACCATGCCGAGGCGCTTGGTCTCTTAGTACAGGCGGCGTAGCTTGGCCTCAGTCGCTCGCAATATGTTCTTGGCAAGATCTATCTGCACGGTCGTGGCGTGAAGGAAGATGAAGCAACGGGCCGCGCCTGGATCGAGAAAGCCGCGATGCAGGGATTGGACCGCGCGCAGTATAATATGGGCAAGATGTCGCGCGATGGGGTGGCCGGATCCGTTGACAAAAAGGCGGCTGCGACATGGTTCTTGAAAGCTGCCGAACAAGGCTATGCAAAGGCGCAAAACCATATCGGCATGCGTTATGCCCGAGGCGAGGGCGTTGAAAAGAACAATTCCGAGGCACTGTTCTGGCTGGTTCTGGCGGCGCGCCAAGGGCATTGGACGGCGAAGGTGAACCGAGATGCGCTTTCGTCCAAAATTGGCAAGGATCTGCTCGCGAAGGCTAACCGCCGGGCTGATTCGTGGACGCCTCAATAACGCGGCATAATATTGCCGGTCAAGCTGCGTTGCCGCGCCTGACGGGTTGACATTGTGGAGCCACGCCGGTCTCTTTGCCGTATCTGCAGCAGGAGGCAAATCGCCGTTGATTTCGAAAATTTTGATCGCCAACCGAGGCGAAATTGCATGCCGTGTTATCCGCAGCGCCAAACGCATGGGCATTGCGACCGTAGCGGTTTATTCCGAGGCGGATGCCGACGCTCTGCATGTTGAAATGGCCGATGAGGCGGTTGCGATAGGTCCCGCACCGTCATCGGAAAGCTATCTCGTCATCGAGAAAATAATGCAGGCAATCGCGGAAACGGGTGCCGATGCCGTGCATCCGGGATACGGGTTCCTGTCGGAAAATGCCTCCTTCGCCGAAGCGCTGGAAGCGGCCGGCGTCGCTTTCATCGGGCCGGGGCAGCGCGCCATCGCAGCCATGGGTGACAAGATCGAATCCAAGCGTTTGGCGGACGAAGCGGGTGTTGCCACGGTACCGGGCCGGCCCGGGGTTATCGCGGATGCTGAAGAGGCCGTCACGGTTTCAAAGGAAATCGGCTACCCCGTGATGCTCAAGGCATCGGCGGGCGGCGGCGGCAAGGGTATGCGGATCGCGCGCGACGATGACGGTGTGCGCGAGAGTTTCCGGCTTGCGTCCAGCGAGGCGAAATCGAGCTTTGGCGACGACCGGATTTTCATCGAGAAATTCATCGAAAATCCACGTCATATCGAAATCCAAATTCTCGCCGATAGCCATGGCAACACGATCTATCTAGGCGAACGGGAGTGCTCCATTCAGCGCCGCCACCAGAAGGTCATCGAGGAAGCACCGTCGCCCTTTATCGATCCCGAGACGCGCGCCGCGATGGGCGCGCAGGCCGTCGCACTCGCCCGCGCGGTCGACTACAAATCCGCCGGTACGGTCGAATTCATCGTGGATGGCGACCGCAATTTCTATTTCTTGGAAATGAACACGCGTTTGCAGGTCGAGCATCCCGTCACCGAACTGGTTACAGGTGTGGATCTTGTCGAGCAGATGATCCGGGTTGCCGCGGGCGGGAAACTCGAGATTACGCAGGACGATGTCCAACTTGATGGCTGGGCGATCGAGACCCGGGTCTATGCCGAAGACCCGTTCCGCAACTTCCTGCCCTCTACGGGTCGTTTGGTACGCTACCGCGCGCCGGTGGAAACAGACCGGGTCCGTGTCGATACGGGAGTCACCGAAGGCGGTGAAATCTCTATGTTCTACGATCCGATGATCGCCAAGCTGATCACCTTCGGCGCGACCCGGGACGAAGCGATTGCGCAGATGCGCGATGCGCTGGATGCCTATTACATCCGCGGCGTGTCGCATAACATTCCGTTCCTGGCCGCTGTGCTGGCGCATCCGCGCTTCGCGTCCGGAAACATCTCGACGGCCTTTATCGACGACGAGTATGCGGACGGGTTCAGCGCTGAGGATCTGGTTCATGATGATCCGCGCATCATCGTTGCCGTCGCCGCGTCGCTGGATGCGCGCCAGTCACGCCGCCGTGGACGGGTGAACGGCCATGCCCCGGCGCTGGCAAAGCGTGTCGCGGTCGTGGGGGAACGCGATGTGTCGGAATATGCTCTTGAGATATCTCTGCAAGAGGGAACGGCAGCCGTCACGATCGACGGCAAAGCCTTCGCCGTGCAGGGTGGTTGGCGACCCGGCGAACCACTGTTCCGAGGCCGGGTCGATGACACACCGGTTTGTATCCAGGTCGAACGGCGCGGAACTCGCTATCGGCTCAGCCACGCCGGTGGACAGATGGATGTCCTGATTGTCAGCGAACAAATCGCGGCTTTGAACCGCTTGATGCCGATCAAGGAACCGCCGGACATGTCGCGTTTCCTGTTGTCGCCGATGCCGGGGTTGTTGATCCGATTGTCCGTCGCGGAAGGTGATGCGGTGAAAGCGGGCGAAGAACTTGCTATAGTCGAGGCCATGAAGATGGAAAATGTTCTGAGGGCGGTTCAGGACGGGACGGTCAAGGAGTTGCTTGCCGGCGAGGGCGACAGCCTCATGGTCGATCAACCGATCCTCGAATTTACCTGACGAGGGGCGGGTTGATTGCAGTCCGGGTCCGTATCGAAGGTCGAGTTCAGGGGGTCGGGTTTCGCTACTGGGTCGTCCGCGAAGCGGAAAACGCGGGCATTGACGGTTGGGTTCGGAACCGTCGGGATGGTTCGGTTGAAGCGCTTTTTTCTGGTGATGAAGAAATTGTGCGAAGAATGATCTCACATTGTCATCAAGGGCCACCGGTTGCCCATGTCACGGCACTACGGGAATTTTCCGCTGAGCCACCGGCGGAGAGCGGTTTCGCATCGCTACCGACCGCATCATGACCGACCTGCCACCCAAACCACCTGAATTCGATGCCGCGTTCCGGGAACAGTTGGAGACACTGTTCGTCTGGCGCCGCGATGTGCGTCACTTCCGAACCGACCCGGTCGCAGCCGACCTGGTTGAGGGACTTATTTCACAGGCTTGCCTGTCGCCTTCCGTCGGCAACAGCCAGCCATGGCGGTTTGTCCTGGTCGAAGATGCGGTGCGGCGGCGTGAGATCCGCGATAACTTTGTAAAGGCGAACGAAGCGGCGCTCGGCGACTATGAAGGGGAGCGCGCGGCGGCCTATGCGAAGCTCAAGCTCTCCGGCCTTGATGACGCCCCCACTCACCTCGCGGTCTTCGTAGATAAAGGGACGGAACGCGGTCATGGGCTGGGACGCCAGACCATGCCGGAGGTCCTGGAATATTCCGGCGTTGCCGCCGTCAATACATTGTGGCTTGCGGCACGGGCAGCGGGGGTCGGTGTCGGTTGGGTATCGATCATCGACCCGGACGCGGTGTGTGAGACGCTTGCGGCACCGGAAAACTGGCGGCTGATCGCATACCTTTGCATCGGTTATCCCGCTGCGGCGCATCGCGATCCAGAACTGCAACGGGCCGGGTGGCAGTCGCGTGGACACTTGAAAGATTTTCTGTTCCGACGCTGAGGCGGCCTTACCCGTAGTACAAGAGCGACATTACCGTCCTGAACAAAATCAGATGCCTTCTCTGGCGACATCGCGCGCGAAGTAAGACAAGATCAAGTCCGCACCCGCGCGCTTGAACGCACCGAGCGACTCGCGCATGACTTGGCCTTCGTCCAAGGCTCCGGCCTGGGCCGCGAATTTGATCATCGCGTACTCGCCACTGACCTGATAGGCCGCAATCGGCATGTCGGTACGATCTCTTAATCGTGCGACGACGTCGAGATAGGGCATCCCTGGTTTGACCATGAGGATATCAGCCCCCTCCGCTTCGTCAGAGAACGATTCGCGAAGCGCTTCGCGGCCGTTAAGGGGGTCCATCTGGTAGGTCTTTCGGTCACCGTCCAAGTCACAGCCCGCAGCGTCCCGGAAGGGGCCGTAGAAACTGGACGCGAATTTTGAGGAGTAGGCCATGATCGGCAATTGATCGAATCCGGCGCCGTCCAGGGCGTGCCGGATTGCGGCAATTTGACCGTCCATCATCGCTGAGGGTGCAACCATGTCCACGCCTGCTTTGGCGGCTACGACCGATTGGCGCCCCAAATTTTCGATTGTTTCGTCGTTGCGGACATGATCGCCATCCAGGACGCCGCAATGTCCGTGATCGGTGTATTCGCAAAAGCACGTATCCGAAATCACCGCGATGCTCGGTGCCGCGTCTTTCGCCGTGCGAATTGTCCGGGCGAGCAACCCGTCCGCGGCCCAACTGTCGCTCCCTGTGGAGTCCTTCTTGCGGGAGACGCCGAACATCATGACGGCGCGGATACCCTCTTTCTCCATATCCTTCATTTCGCTTGCCAGCCGTTTTTCTGGAATGCGGTTAATTCCGGGCATCGAATCGATCGGGACGAAGTCGTCGATCTCCTCTTCGACGAATATGGGATAAATCAGATCGTTCATGGTCACGATGTTTTCGCGCAACAGGCCGCGCATGGTCGCGTTTCCACGTAACCGTCGATGCCGGTCGAAAGCGCCGCGCAATGCCAAGTCTCTGGAAGTGTGCGTGTTCATGTCATCAGGCATGATATTTCCCCAATCTCAGCCGACTCTTCCTGATTTGCTCTAGTGGTCGAATACCGTGCCAAAGCTTTCCCGTAAAGCAATATCCAAATCCATCATGGTGACGGGAAGCCCCAGATCAACCAGGGACGTGACGCCAAATTTCTGAGCATCGATGCCGCAAGGGACGATTCCGGAAAAATGCTCAAGGTCAGGCTCAACATTGATGGAGATGCCATGGAAGGTGACCCAGCGCCGAATCCGGACTCCGACGGCTGCGATCTTGTCTTCGCGGCCACCGCCACGATCGACCCAAATTCCGACCCGGCCCTCGCGGCGTTCGCCTTTTACGTTGAAAGTGGCCAGCGCTCGGATGACCCATTCTTCTAGGTTATGTACGAAGCAGCGCACGTCGGGGCCTCGTTGCCGCAAATCGAGCATGGTATAGGCGATTCTCTGGCCGGGGCCGTGATAGGTGTACTGTCCGCCGCGTCCGGCACGAAATACCGGAAACCGCTCGGGCTCAAGCAGGTCGGCTTCCTGGGCGCTTGTGCCCGCGGTGTAGAGCGATGGGTGTTCCAGTAACCAAATCAACTCGTTAGCAATGCCCTCGCGGATTTGCGCAACGCGCTCTTCCATCGTTGATACCGCATCCGGATAGAGAACCGGTGTGTCGCTGATTCGCCATTCAGGCGTGTTTGTCATCTATGAATTCGCGTATTTGTCATTAAACGACGAGTGTGCTTGCCACGGTATGAGTGATTTGGTATTTCCCGTGCGTCCTACCAAGACGTAAGTCTATAATAAATCCAGTTTCGGACGAAAGTCATGCGGTCGTGGCGGAATTGGTAGACGCGCAGCGTTGAGGTCGCTGT
>JAJFJB010000063.1 GCA_021774435.1 Alphaproteobacteria bacterium | reverse complement strand
GCGTCAGGCCTTTACCCGCCAGTTCACCAATCAAATCGACAAGGAAAAAGACCCCGAAACCGACGACAACCGCATTGCCCAGGACCAAGGCACCCGTCGAGAATATCCGTTCCTTCGTTCCCGCACTGGCCTTGCTGCGCATCGGCAAAAGGATGACGACTTCCACGGCAACGACAATCAGCACTGCAATCAACCGGTTTGTTGTATTGCCCAGCAGTTCAAACGCTTCCCACAAATAATACATGCCGCCGGCTATCGCCATGATCGCCGAGATCGTGATCCCGAAGGACAGCAGCGCCCATTTCAGCGGCTTGGGTTCAACGGCGCGTGGCAGGCCTTGCATATCGGTCTTCATCGCCTCGAGATGGACGATATAGACCAGCGCGATGTAAGAGATAATCGCCGGCAAGAAGGCGTGCTTGACCACTTCGAAATACGAAATGCCGACATATTCGACCATCAGGAACGCCGCAGCACCCATGACAGGCGGCATGATTTGGCCATTAACGGAAGACGCTACTTCAACCGCGCCGGATTTTTCCGGCGAGAATCCAACCCGTTTCATCATCGGGATCGTAAAGGTACCCGTAGTTACGACATTGGCGATGGAAGAGCCCGAAATCAGGCCGGTCATGCCCGAGGCAACAACCGCAGCCTTGGCCGGACCGCCGCGCATATGCCCCATCAACGAAAATGCGACCTTGATGAAATAGTTGCCGGCACCAGCTTTATCCAGCAACGCGCCAAAGAGAACGAACAGGAATACGAGATCGGTGGAAACGCCCAACGCGATGCCGTACACACCCTCGGGACCTAGCCATTGATGGTCTGCAACGGCCCCGAAGCTGGCACCCTTCCAGGCCAGGAAGCCGGGTGCGTATGGCCCCAGGAACGTGTAGCCGAGGAAGAATATCGCGACGACCATCAACGGTGGCCCTAGCGCACGGCGCGTCGCTTCCAGCAGCAACACCATGCCGACACAGGCCACGACGATATCCACGGTGTTCGGGTTTCCGGGACGATCCGAAAGCCGGGAACCGACGAGCGTGTCACTCAACACAGAATCGAACGCGAATAAATACATGGTGCACATCACACCAACAACCGCGAGCACCCAGTCCGTAATTGGTACGACATGCCGTGACGACTTTTTTGTCGCTGGGTAGGCGAGATAGGCAAGGAAAATCGCAAAGGCCAAATGTATCGGCCGGGCTTCCTTACCTGAAAAGACACCCCACCCAACTTGGTAAGGAATTGGCGATGCGATCCAGACCTGCCAGACCGCCCACGCCAGCGCGAGACCGGAAAGGAGCATCAACACAAACCGGCTGTCGGGTGTGCGCCCTCCGGTGTCCGTCGACGCTACCAGATCTTCAAGTTCTTGCGCGCTAGGTTGCGTGTCGCCCGTATCAGCGTTACTCATCGCGCCTCACCCCCTGAATGTCCCCTCGCCGGTCATGGACCGGGCCTTGTCAGGTAACGGTTAACGTAAACACTAAAAAAAGAGGCGGAAGCGTTTCCGCTTCCGCCCGTGGCTGAATTTATTTCCAGCCTTTTTCCTTGTAGTACCGCAACGCACCATCATGAAGCGGTGCGGACAGGTTGTTGACGATCATTTTCGAAGGCTCAAGATGACCGAACGCCGGATGCATCTTCCGGAACCGTTTCATGTTGTCGAAAACCGCCTTTACGATCTGGTACACGGTATCGGCATCCGTCTTACTGGACGAAACGAACGTTGCGCCGACGCCAAACGTCGTAACGTCGCTATCAGTACCTTTGTACATGCCGCCGGGAATGGTCGCCATGGCGTAGTAATCATTGTCCGCCGCCAGCTTCTTGATGACAGCATTGTCCGCGTTGACAATTTTGGCGTCGCAGGACGTCGTTGCTTCCTTGATCGACCCATTCGGATGACCAACGGTGAAAACGATGGCATCAACCTTGCCGTCGCAAAGAGCGGCGGATTGTTCGGAAGATTTCAACTCGGAAGCGAGCGCGAAATCACTCATTTTCCAACCCATCTTCTCCATAACGACTTCCATGGTGCCGCGCTGACCGGATCCCGGATTGCCGATATTCACGCGCTTGCCCTTGAGGTCGTCAAAGCTCTTGATGCCGGAATCGGTTCGCGCAACAACGGTGAAAGGCTCTGGATGAACCGAGAAGACCGCCCGTAATTCCTTGAATGCACCGTCGGGAAATTGCTTCGGTGCCGTGCCATTATAGGCGTGATATTGCCAATCCGACTGCGCCACGCCCATATCCAGGTCGCCCGCGCGGATACCGTTGATGTTTTTCGTGGAGCCACCCGTCGTATGGGTGCATTTGATGTCGTGCTTTTTGGTGCCGCGGTTGACCAATTTACAGATCGCACCGCCGACTTGATAGTAAACGCCGGTCTGACCGCCGGTACCGATGGTAATAAATTTCTCGGCACTGACCGGCGCGGCAGCAAACGAGAAGGCGACAGCTGCAACTGTCGCGAACATTGCTTTCTTTAAGGACATCGAAAGTCTCCTTGGGTTCAGTTCCATGCCGTTCCAGCCTCGATTGAAGCCATACCGACGTGTCTAAAATCGCGCCAAACCTTGGCCCGATATTCGATTGAGTGATTGAAAGGAATGCAGGAATTACAAATACGACCGCGGAAAGTCCGCAGCGGTCGTAACGCATTTTTCGACCAAATGACGGTCATGCATCTTCCCCCGCTAGTCCGGTTTCTTTTACGAACCGTTCTTAGTCATCACGTAAGAGGAATCTTGTGCCGTTGTCAACGCGCCTGTTAGGTGCAGTTGACCGTGCGCTTCTCGTTTTTTTAGCGGGACTAGCCCGCAGTTGACGCGATTGCTGCATCGACGGCTGAACCCAAGCGGTCAGTGATTTCATCAATATCCGAAGCGTCAACGATAAAAGGCGGCGCCAGTAGAACGTGATCGCCTTGGCGGCCGTCGATTGTTCCACCCATTGGGTAACACATCATACCGAGTGCCATCGCCTCCTTCTTGATCCGTGCATGCAGGTTGAGGGCAGGATCGAAAGGGGTCTTACTTGCCCGGTCAGCGACCAACTCAATTGCCTGGAACAGGCCGCGTCCGCGGATATCGCCGACATGGTGATGATTACCGAACCGGCTTTGCAACGCGCCGTTCAGGCGCGCGCCCATGGCCTTTACATTGGCGAGGAGCCCCTCCTCTTCGATCACGGTTTGGACCGCAAGAGCCGCTGCGCAAGCTACCGGATGGCCCATATAGGTATGACCATGCTGAAAGGCCCCAGAGCCATCGCGAATAGCGCCATAGACTTTTTCCGACGCCAGTGCCGCCCCAATCGGCTGGTACCCGGCGCCAAGCCCCTTGGCACAAATCAAAATATCGGGGGTTACGCCTTCTTCTTCACAGGCATACAAAGTCCCGATGCGGCCCATCCCGCACATGACCTCATCAAAAATCAACAAGACGCCATATTGGTCACAAATTTCGCGTATGCGCTTGAAATAACCCGGCACCGCGGTCACGGCGCCAGCCGTCGCGCCGACCACCGGTTCCGCCAAGAAGGCCGCGACGGTCTCTGGTCCTAATTCAAGGATTTTCTCTTCCAACTCATTGGCAACGCGAAGACCGTATTCAGCTTCACTTTCGCCATCCCGTTGCTCGCGGTACGCAAAACACGGTGCAATGTGATGTGTGTCAATTAATACCGGCTCGAACATTTCGCGACGCCACATATTGCCACCTGCGGCCAATGCCCCCAGCGTATTGCCGTGGTAGCTTTGACGACGTGTAATGTAATGATGCCGTTCGGGTTGACCAATTTCGACCGCATACTGGCGTGCCAGCTTTAGCGCCGCCTCCATTGCCTCCGAACCACCAGAGACAAAATAAACCGACTCGAGGCCATCCGGGGCCGCGGCGACCATGCGGTCCGCGAGGTCTTCCATCGGCTGACTGGTGAAGAATCCCGTATGTGTGAACGCAAGTTTATCGACCTGATCCTTAATCGCTTGCGTGACCTTGGGATGGCTATGCCCAAGACAGGACACGGCGGCGCCACCACTTGCATCGAGATACCGGTTTCCATTTGTGTCGATCACATAAATACCGTCGCCGCTAGCAGCAACCGGAGGCACAACACGCGTGTTGCGGTGGAATACATGGCTCATATTGAATACTCTTTCGCGTTAACGCCGCCGCGCGGCTTTGTCCTTCGGATCGTCGTTCTGTTCACCGTTGGTCAAGGTCCACTCGACCAAGCGGCGCATCGATTTGCCAAGCGCGTCATCGAATCCGCCAATAATTGCTTCCATCGAATTCGCCGTCGCCTCGACCGTATATTCGAAATTTTTCGAAGCGACGATTGACCGGCGCGGCATTTTGATAAGCTTCGCGTTGATACGGACTCGTATCGCGGGCGGAGGAACGTTTCCAAGACCGCTGTCAGTATTATCGGGCAGCCGCTGCGCGTACTCGGCCTGAAACTCCCGCAGCTCCGTTTTGAGGATGTAGTCCGCTCGCAGCCCAATCGCTTCCCGGCCGACTGCAATAATTTTCTCCGAGTTCTCGAATGATTCGACAATCAACGTCTGAATCATCTTCGGCGCAAGGTCAGTCCAATTGGCGAGATCGAAATAACGCATCTCGATCGGACTGTCTCGCAACGCAATCCGCGCCGTATTGACGCCAGCCGGAGATTGCGGAACTTCAACGAGCAACTGCCAATCGACCTTTGGCAAAGTCTCCGAGAACGTGCTCTTCGGCGTCAGAATATACATTCGTGGCGGTGCGCCACTTCCCGGCAATTCGAACGAGCAGGATGTCACCAGAAATAGCAAAACCGCTAGGAGGCTACCCTTCAGCTGGATCCGGCGTGTTCGCGCCTGGTCGAACCCAAATGTCATCTCACGCCCACCCCCCTTTGCGAGTCCCCAAATAGGAACCGTGCCGGGTCCCGTTCAATTTGACCAGAAATTCTGGACAATGCGGTCACCAAATTACGGGCTTCCGCAAGCAGTTGCGTAAATTCATACAATCCAGAACTCGTAAAATTCGAAATGGGCTCACGATTCTCCGCCAGCATCGCCGTCAATTCGGCCTGTGACTTTTCAAGGCCGGCAGCCGCTTCTTTGACCGCCAACAAGGTCGTTCTGACCTGCGGTCCAAGGTCGTCTTTGTCGCCCGAAAGGCTCTTCGTCAGACTACTGATCGAGCCGATTGTCGCGCGGGCATCGTCTGTAATTAGGTTAACATTGCTGCGGACATCTCCAAGAAGACCACGGGTATCTTCGAGCGTGCCCGTCGCTTGCGCCGACAATGTCGTTAGCGTGCCGCGCAATTCCTTGATGAGCACGCGTACATCCGCCGACGCCACCTGCAACGCGGACACAGCGCTCGCACCATCGGACAGCAATGTCCGGATATCATTCGAGCCTTCGGCGAAAGAACCCGTTATTTGCTTAACGTTCGACATCGCCGCCGCGAAATTTTCTTGGTTCGCATCGCCAAGCAGAATGTTTGCGCGGTCGACGAGCGAAATGACCCGACTGACCAATTCCGGCGCCGCTTCAATTACCTCTTGCAGTTGAGACGGTTTCGATTTGATGACCGGATTGCCGGCCCCTGGTATTCGCCTCAGGGGTGGCGCGTCATGCGTCCCGCCGGTGATTTGGACATAAGCAATACCGGTGATTCCCTGATATTCAAGTGACGCGATGGCATCTTCCTTGATCGGCGTTTCGTTCGGCACCTCGATGGTAACCTGAACTTGTTCGACATTCTTCGGATTGATCCGCATATCCGTCACAATGCCAACAGGCACGCCACGATACCGTACCGGGTTACCCGCTTTTAGTCCGGTCACCGACCCGTCGAACATTAGGTCGTAATACGCAAATTCTTCATCAAGTTCGACATCCGCAAGCCAGACGACAGCCGTCACCAGTCCGACAAGCAATATCAGGGTAAACGCACCGACGACGATATAATTGGCTTTTGTTTCCATGAGTTAGGCTCTTATATCACCGGTTAGCCCACTTGTGCCGCACGGGCGCGTGGACCATGAAAATAGGACTGAATCCAAGGATGCGAATCCTTCATATGTTCCGCCATTGTGCCAAGGCGGACGCGTTTGTCCACAAGAACAGCGATGCTGTCGCAAATCGCGGAAAGGCTGTCGAGATCATGCGTGACCATGAAAACCGTCAATCCAAGGCCTTTTTGCAGCTCCGCGATTAGGTTGTCGAATGCTGCGGCACCAATTGGATCCAACCCGGCGGTCGGTTCATCTAGAAAAAGGATTTCCGGATCGAGTGCCAGCGCCCGCGCCAGTCCCGCGCGTTTCTTCATCCCACCGGAAAGTTCCGACGGAAACTTAGGGCCTGCATCCGGGGGCAACCCGACCATTGAAATCTTCAATGCCGCCAACTCATCCATGAGGTCGTGCGATAGATCAAGATGCTCCCGCATGGGCACTTGGATATTTTCCGCAACGGTCAGGGACGAGAATAGCGCTCCATTCTGAAATAGGACGCCGGTCCGTTGTTGGACCGTATCAACGGCTTGCCGCGCATCCTCGCCTAATACTTCGATTTCGCCGGCGCGCGGCGTATTCAGACCCAAAATCGTCCGCAACAAGACCGATTTGCCTGTGCCGGAACCACCAACGACCCCGACAACCTCGCCGCGCCGTATATCGAGATCGAGGTTGTCGTGGATGACCTGCGATCCAAACTGCGTCCGCAGACCGCGCACTTTGATAACGCTGTCGGTTTCCATGCTTTAAATACCCAAATAGGAAAAGACGATGGAAAATGTGGCATCGGCCAAAATGACCAGAACGATCGATTCGACGACGGATTTCGTCGTCAATCGTCCAATACTTTCCGCACTGCCGCCCACCTGAAGGCCCTC
>JAJFJB010000062.1 GCA_021774435.1 Alphaproteobacteria bacterium | reverse complement strand
AAGTCGAACCGGCGAGCGAAATCGTCAAACGGTTCTCTACCGGCGCCATGTCGTTTGGTTCCATCTCACGCGAAGCGCATCGCAATTTGGCCGTCGCGATGAACCGTATTGGCGGCAAATCAAATACCGGTGAAGGCGGAGAAGAACCGGACCGTTATGTCGCAAAAGCGAATGGCGACTCAGAACGCTCTGCGATCAAGCAGGTGGCTTCAGGGCGCTTCGGCGTGACGGCGGAATATCTGGCCAATTCCGATATGATGCAAATCAAGATGGCGCAAGGTGCCAAGCCTGGCGAAGGCGGTCAGCTACCCGGTCATAAGGTCGATGCGGTCATCGCGAAAGTCCGTCACTCGACACCCGGTGTCGGCCTGATTTCACCGCCGCCGCACCATGATATCTACTCGATTGAGGATCTGGCGCAGCTCATTTACGATTTAAAGAACGTCAACCCGGATGGCGATGTCAGTGTCAAACTGGTGTCGGAAATTGGTGTTGGTACCGTTGCCGCCGGCGTTTCAAAGGCGCGTGCGGACCACGTAACGATTTCCGGCTTTGAAGGTGGCACCGGCGCCAGCCCAATGACCTCGATCACCCACGCGGGTTCGCCTTGGGAAATCGGCATTGCCGAAACGCATCAAACTCTGGTGTTGAACAGATTGCGCGGACGCATCGCGGTCCAAGTCGATGGCGGCCTCAGGACAGGCCGTGATGTCGTTATCGGAGCCCTCCTGGGCGCCGACGAATTTGGCTTCGCCTCCGCGCCGCTGATCGCCTCCGGCTGCATCATGATGCGTAAATGTCACCTTAACACTTGCCCGGTAGGCATCGCGACGCAAGATCCGGAACTGCGGCGCCGCTTCACCGGCAAACCCGAACATGTGATCAACTACTTCTTCTTTGTTGCCGAAGAGGTTCGCGAGATTATGGCCAGCCTGGGTGTCAGACGATTTGACGACTTGATCGGCCAATCGAACCGTCTCGACCAGCGCCAAGCCATCGCCCACTTCAAGGCGAAAGGCATTGATCTTTCCAAGATTTTGCATAAGCCCGAACCTGCCCCGGACACCGCGATATACAATTGTGAAGTTCAGGATCACGATATCGACAGCATCAAGGACCGTTGGCTTATCGAAAAATCTCTACCGGCATTGCAGCGGCGCAAAGCGGTGGCCATCGAAGGCGAAATTCGCAATACCGACCGGACCACCGGCGCGATGCTGTCCGGTGAAATCGCCAAACGGTACGGTCACGAAGGGCTTCCGGAAGACACGATCAGCATCAAGCTCAAAGGTACGGCGGGCCAGAGTTTCGGCGCGTTCCTCGCCAAGGGCGTTGCAATCGAATTGACCGGTGACGCCAATGATTATGTCGGCAAGGGTTTAAGTGGTGGCAGACTCGTCATCTGTCCGCCCGAAGAAAGCCTGATCGTTCCGGAAGATAGTATCATCGTGGGTAACACGGTCTTATATGGCGCCACCGAAGGGGAGTGTTTCTTCCGCGGTGTGGCCGGCGAGCGTTTTGCCGTCAGAAACTCCGGCGCTACCGCTGTCGTGGAAGGCGTCGGCGATCATGGCTGCGAATATATGACCGGCGGTATCGTCGTCGTATTGGGCTATACGGGTAGAAACTTTGCTGCCGGTATGAGCGGCGGCATCGCCTATGTCCTCGATGAAGAGGGCAATTTCGAGAAGCGCTGTAACCTTGCGATGGTCGACTTGGAACCGGTTGCGGCGGAAGACGAAACATTGGAGGAAATGGCGCATCAAGGTGGCGATCTGGAGGCGCATGGCCGCGTCGACGTATCCCACGACATGACCCGGCATGATGCGGAACGTTTGTTCGGGCTCATCGAGCAGCACGCCCACTACACCAACTCAAGCCGGGCGCGCGACATCCTTCAGAACTGGGATAACTATCTGCCAAAATTCGTGAAAGTCATGCCGGTTGATTACCGCCGCGCGCTTGAAGAAATGCAGGTTGCCCAACTTTCATCGGCCGGGGCGCCAGCAGCGGCGGGGGGCGAATAACATGGGTAAAATTACAGGTTTCCTTGAAATCGATCGTCAGGACAGGAAAAACGCTCCGGCCGGCGACCGCGTGCGGCATTTTCGCGAATTTGTCATTCCGATGGACCACAAGCAGGTGTCCCAGCAGGGCGCCCGCTGCATGGATTGCGGTATTCCCTTCTGCCATCAAGGGTGCCCGGTCAACAATATCATTCCCGACTGGAATGACCTCGTTTACAGGGACGATTGGCGTGGTGCGCTCGACGTTCTGCATTCGACGAATAATTTTCCAGAATTTACCGGCCGCATCTGCCCTGCCCCGTGCGAAGAATCCTGCACGCTGAACATCGATGACAATCCGGTCACAATCAAAACGATTGAATGTGCGATTGTCGATACCGGTTGGGAGAACGATTGGATTGCCCCCGTCATTGCCGAGAACAAGACCGGCAAGCGCGTCGCGGTTATCGGATCAGGCCCTGCCGGCATGGCCTGTGCGCAACAATTGGCGCGTGCCGGACATGACGTAACCCTCTATGAGAAAAATGCCAAACCCGGCGGCCTACTGCGTTATGGCATTCCCGACTTCAAGATGGAAAAACATTTGATCGACCGTCGGGTCACACAGATGGAAGCGGAAGGCGTTACGTTTCAGAACGGGGTTCATATCGGTGTCGATGTCACCGTGGACAGCTTGCTCGAAAAGTTCGATGCCGTCGTCATGGCCGGCGGATCGGAGCATGGGCGCAACCTCACCGTCCCAGGTCGCGATCTCGAAGGCATAGAGTTTGCCATGGATTTCCTGCCGCAACAGAATCGGCGCGTAAGCGGTGAATCGCTCGGCGGGGTCGAAGAGATTTCTGCGGCCGGCAAGAATGTCGTCGTGATCGGTGGTGGCGATACGGGATCGGACTGCATCGGTACCTCATTCCGGCAAGGCGCAATTTCAGTCACACAGTACGAAATTATGCCGATGCCGCCGGAACATCCCGACAAAGGCACAACCTGGCCGGATTGGCCGCGCCGGCTGCGGACTTCGTCTTCGCAAGCTGAAGGCGCGGTGCGCGATTGGTGCGTGTCGACAACGAAATTTTCCGGCAAAAACGGCAAGGTCTCGAAGTTGCACGTCACGCGCCTTGATGAAAAGTTGCGCGACATTCCTGGCAGCGAATTCACGGTCGAAGCGGACCTCGTGCTGCTTGCAATGGGCTTCGTTCACCCCACGCATGACGGCATGATCGAAAGCCTGGGTGTCGAGTTGGACGGGCGCGGCAATGTCAAAGCCAATACCGATGATTATCAGACATCGATGCCGAAACTGTTCGCCGCGGGTGACATGCGCCGCGGTCAATCATTGGTCGTCTGGGCGATCCGCGAAGGCCGTCAATGTGCACGCGCCGTGGATGAATTCCTAATGGGTGAGTCAGTCCTGCCGCGTTAACCCGGTGATGCCGGCTCAAGCAAAGGCCGGCATGACTTCTTCGGCGAAAATGCGCAGCGCGCCCTTGCCCCGTGACGAAAGCAGGACGTAGCCGACACCTTTGGTTTCGAGCCATTTCAGTCGATCGATGATTTCCGCCGGCGTACCGATTAACGTACCTTCCACCGCCGCTTTCCTGAGATCAGGGTCGGATACCATACTCGATTTGGTCTGCTTATCTGCCGACATGCCATGAGCGTTCATGATTTCCTGGGATTTCATCCGCGCAGTGATCGCGATCTCGCGTTCTTCTGGCGTCTTGGCGATCAGGAGGCCACGCGCGACAGCGACCCCGAGCGGATCAACCTTGCGC
>JAJFJB010000061.1 GCA_021774435.1 Alphaproteobacteria bacterium | reverse complement strand
CGCCGAGAATGACAACTTTTTTGCGCTCAGACACGTCAGCTTCGCACTCAGCCGGTCCGCTGCCGTCGCCTTCATATGTCGAGTACATATAAGGCGTTAAGGATGGAAATTCGGCCGCGCAAGTGTCGATTCGCTTGAAGGCCGGTGTCACATCGACCCCGCGCCGTCGCTCGGCGACGGCATCTTCCGTCATGCCGGTCAGATCAGCGAGACGGGCGTCTGAAAAGCCGAGCGATTTCAGCCGCAGCAGTCCCAAATGGTCCTCGGGAAGGCCGCCCGTCCGCACCGTTTCTTCGACGCGAACGATGTCGGCGATCTGCTCCAGAAACCAGGGGTCAATTTTACAAGCACTATGAATCTCTTCAACCGAAAGTCCGTGGCGGAACGCTTGCGCGACAATCAGCAGCCGGTCCGGGACAGGTTTGGCGAGTGCGGCGCGCACGGCGTCCCGGTCGCCGTCCGGCGCATCTTCGATGGCGACTTCGTTGAAGCCGGTCAGGTCGGTTTCCATCGAGCGCAGCGCCTTCTGGACGCTTTCCGCGAACGTACGGCCGATTGCCATGCCCTCACCAACCGACTTCATCGATGTCGTCAGCGTGGCTTCCGCACCGGCGAATTTCTCGAATGTAAACCGGGGAACCTTGGTGACGACATAATCGATCGTTGGTTCAAAACTGGCTGGTGTGATTTTCGTGATGTCGTTGTCGATTTCGTCAAGCGTGTATCCGACCGCCAATAGTGTTGCGACCTTCGCAATCGGGAACCCCGTCGCCTTGGAGGCCAGTGCCGAGGAGCGCGAGACGCGCGGATTCATCTCGATCACCACCAATCGGCCGTCCGCGGGGTTGACCGCGAATTGCACGTTCGATCCGCCCGTATCCACCCCAATCTCGCGTAAACACGCGATCGAGGCGTTGCGCATGATCTGGTATTCCTTGTCCGTCAGCGTCAGCGCGGGCGCCACAGTGATCGAGTCACCCGTATGAATGCCCATCGGATCGACATTCTCGATCGAGCAGACGATGATGCAGTTGTCGGCGCTGTCGCGCACGACTTCCATTTCAAATTCCTTCCAGCCGAGCACCGATTCTTCGACCAGCACCTCGGTGGTCGGCGAGGCGCGCAAGCCGCCTTCGACCAACTGCGCGAATTCGTCTCTGTTGTAAGCGATACCGCCACCGGTGCCGCCCAGCGTAAAGGAAGGCCGAATGATGGCCGGCAGTCCAACGATTTCGAGCGCTTCCATGGCGCCGTCCATATCGTTCACCTGACGGGAGGTGGGGCATTCCAGCCCGATCGCTTCCATGGCCTCGCGGAATTTCTGCCGATCCTCGGCCTTTTCGATCACATCGCCCTTGGCGGCAATCATCTCGACACCAAACTCCGCAAGAACGCCCTGACTGTCCAGTTCCAGCGCCGTGTTCAGCGCGGTCTGGCCCCCCATGGTCGGGAGTACGGCGTCGGGACGTTCGCGTTCGATGATCTTGCGCACCGTATCCGGCGTAATCGGTTCGATATAGGTCGCGTCGGCCAGGCCCGGATCGGTCATAATCGTCGCGGGATTCGAATTGGCCAGGATGACCCGGTAGCCTTCGTCCTTGAGCACTTTGCAGGCTTGCGTACCGGAGTAATCGAATTCGCACGCTTGCCCGATCACGATTGGCCCGGCGCCGATGATGAGGATCGATTTGATATCGGTACGTTTAGGCATTGCTTTCCATCATCGCCACAAATCGGTCGAACAAATAATGACTATCTTGCGGACCGGGTGAAGCTTCCGGGTGATGTTGCACGCCGAAGACCGGCTGACCGGTGACGCGGAGGCCTTCCGGGGTGCCGTCGAAGAGCGACTGGTGGGTTAGGACGACATTTTCCGGCAAGGTTGCCGGGTCAACGACGAAACCGTGATTCTGGCTGGTAATCTCGACCTTGCCGGTTTCCAGATCCTTTACCGGATGATTCGCGCCGCGATGACCGTGATGCATTTTTTCGGTTTGTGCACCGAGCGCCAGGGCGAGAATTTGATAGCCGAGGCAGATGCCAAATACCGGGATGCTTGCCTCGATAACCGTTTGCACGGCGGGAATGGCATAAATGCCGGTTGCGGCGGGGTCGCCCGGGCCGTTCGATAGGAATACGCCGTCGGGTTCGTGTCGCAGAATATCGTCCGCTGTCGCCGTTGCGGGTACGACCGTGACCTTACATCCCAAATCGGCGAGGCATCGCAGGATATTGCGCTTGGCGCCGAAATCGACCGCAACGACATGGAAGCGGGGATTGCTCTGTTGGCCGTATCCTTGGCCCAGCGACCAAGCGGTTTCATCCCACTCGTAGGACTGGGTGCAACTGACTTCTTTTGCCAGGTCCATGCCTTCGAGTCCGGGCCATGCCGAGGCTTCGGCACGGAGCGCCACAATATCGAAGACGCCCGCGGGGTCATGTGTAACGACCCCATGCGGCGCGCCTAAATCGCGGATGCGCCGGGTCAAGCGCCTGGTATCGATACCTGCCACGCCGATCAAATTATGACTCCGCAGCCATTCGTCGAGATGCTGTGCGGCGCGAAAATTCGATGGGTTGGTGATATCTGCTCGAATGACACAACCGCGCGCTACGGGTGTCCCCGTTTCGATGTCTTCGGCGTTGGTGCCGACATTGCCGATATGCGGGAAGGTAAAGGTGATGATCTGACCGGCATAGGACGGGTCGGTCAAGATTTCCTGATAGCCGGTGATCGAGGTGTTGAAGCAAACTTCGCCGACGGCATGTCCAGTAGCGCCGACGCCGCGGCCCCAGAACACGCTACCGTCGGAAAGAATCAACGCCGCCGTCGCCCCTTCGGGCGGCTTGGCAGGCGTCGTCGTCATATTCGGCATGCGCGGATCGAACTCTCGGAGATTTGCAGTGCACACTACACTGATTCGTCAAGATAATTTGCCGAACGCGATATACGAGCTTCAATCAGACGCCGGCAAATTGCGCGAGTTCTAAGCAAATCATGTGCCAGGGTCAAGCAAATTAATCTATTTTTTTTGTTTATTTTCAATGGGTTGCAAATTTCCATAAAGTTGCTATCCCGTTTCGGATCGGTTACCGTTTCGCGTAGGTCCCATTAACCGACCGAATCCCGAGGTTCGAAATGCTGCGTAACGCCTTAAGCGAATCGCTCAAAGAAGCCATGCGGGCAAAGGATAAGTGCGCCACGTCGACGTTACGGCTCGTTCTGGCCGCGCTCAAGGATCGTGATATTGCGGCGCGGGCGGATGGTGAAAAGCCCGAGCTCGGCGATGCCGAGATACTTTCCATGCTGGAGACTATGGTCAAACAGCGCCGCGAGAGTATCAAGATGTATGAAAAGGGCGGTCGGCCCGAACTAGCGGAGCAGGAGCAGAATGAAATCGAGATCATCGAGCGGTTTCTGCCCAAGCAGCTCGATGAGTCGGAAATCGAGAAGGCTGTCGAGACGGCGATCGGTGAAGTCGGCGCAGACAGCCTGAAGCAAATGGGCAAGGTCATGGCAGTGTTGCGCCAGGGCTTTGCCGGACAGATGGATTTTGGCAAGGCAGGCGCCATTGCGAAGCAGCGTCTTTCCTGATCCGCGTGATGGCCTAAATCAAGTCGAAGACTTTTCGTTGTTGAGTTGGACCCGGAAACATGGCGTTCCCCAACAGGCTCTTGGAAGATATTCGCGCCCGTGTACCGCTGCCGGACGTGGTTGGCAAGCGGGTCAAGCTGACTAGGAAGGGGCGTGAGCATTCCGGGCTGTGCCCGTTCCATAATGAAAAAACGCCGTCCTTCACGGTAAGCGAGGACAAGGGCTTCTATCACTGCTTCGGCTGTGGCGCGCATGGCGATGTGATCTCCTTTGTTATGAATACAGAAGGGTTGTCGTTCCCGGAGACGGTCGAAAGACTGGCGGCCGAGGCCGGGCTTGAAGTCCCGGTCGAAACGCCGGAGGCTCGTGAGGAGGCGAAACGCCGGGCCGACCTTTACGATGTCGTTGAAGCAGCCTGCATCTGGTTCGAAAAACAGCTGCGCGCGCCTTCCGGCCGCGCCGCGCTCGACTATCTGCAGGCGCGCGGATTGCGAGACGAAACTATTTCGCGTTTTCGGCTGGGCTATGCGCCAGACGGCAGTGGGGGACTGGCGGTGACGCTTAAGGCGATGGGCGCGGACGAATCACAACTGATCGAAGCCGGGTTGTTGCGGCGCCCGGACGACGGGCGCGCGCCCTATTCATTTTTTCGGGACCGGGTCATGTTTCCCATCGCAGACCGCCGCGGGCGTATCATCGCGTTCGGCGGTCGCTTGATGGGGGACGTCAAGGCGGCGAAATATGTCAACTCGCCGGACACGCCGCTCTTCGATAAAGGCCGGAATTTGTACAATTTCGGTGCGGCACGTCAGGCAAGCTTTGAGACAGGCCAGCTAGTCGTCGCGGAAGGCTACATGGATGTTATAGCGCTGTCCCAGGCGGGGATCGAAGCGGCTGTCGCGCCATTGGGCACGGCGATGACGGAAGATCAGATCCGGGCCGTCTGGCGCCTGACTCAGGAGCCAACGCTTTGTTTTGACGGTGATACAGCAGGGCAGCGCGCGGCGGCACGCGCGGCGGAACGGGTCTTGCCGCTTCTTCAGCCCGGCAAATCACTACGCTTTGCTTTACTGCCGCCGGGAGAGGATCCCGATAGCCTTATCGCGCGGCAGGGCGCTGCGGCCATGCGGCAAATACTTGAAGCGGCGCAGCCTTTGTCCGAAGTGATTTGGCGTATGGAAGTGGGTGCGGCGCCGATCGATACCCCGGAACGCCGTGCCGATTTGCAGGCACGACTCGAAAAACGCGTAGAAGATATTGGCGATGCGACGGTCCGCGAACACTACCGCAATGCCGTCCGCGACCGGCTTTGGGCGTCATTCCGATCGCAAGGCGGCAAGGGCCGCGGAAAAGTGGCGCCACAGGGCAATACAGGAGCCCATATCCGCAGTCAGATGCGGCAGCAAAGCCGGCGGGCGCAGCAGGCAATTCTTGCCGCGCTGATCCACCATCCCCGATTACGCGATGAATTCGACGAAGCGCTTGAAGCTGTTGAATTTGAGCCCGATCTTGACAAACTGCGCCAGCAACTCCAAAACCTGTTTGCGGGGCACGTAGATCTTGATTTTGAGGCCATTCAGGCCCATTTCACCGGAAGTGGCGACGAATCGCTTTTGCAAGGGGTGCTTGAAAAACAAGTTCTTGTTTTGGCACCATTTGCCAATCCGCGGGCGTCCGTTGAGGATGCACGACGGGGGTTGAGTCATTTGATTGATAGGCGCGTCCACGAGCGATTGAGGCAGGAAGTCGTAGACCTCGGAAGGTCGGCTGCGGCGTCTGCGGACAAGGCGGGATTGGATCGGGTCATGGCAGCGAGACGCGACGCGATTGAGATTGATCGACAATTGGCGGATATTGACGAATAACACAGATAATATAGTTACCGTTTGTAAAGAATATTTGCTTTAATTTGCGGCCTCATAAGGCGGTTGCGCGTCGGAGAACACCGGAGACGATTTTTAATGGCTACAAAAGCAGCGACTGCACAAGTTCAAGCGAACGACAATACGGCGGCGGCCCCCGATGGCCCGTTGATGGATGGGGTTGCCCAGGAAGTCAAAAAACTGCTCGCAAAAGGCAAGGAGCGCGGCTACATCACGATCGATGAGCTGAACGCGATTCTGCCGCAGGACCAGGTTTCGTCCGAGCAAATCGAAGACACGATGACGATGCTGTCCGAAATGGGCATCAATGTCATCGATGGCGAAGAAGCTGAAGAAACGACGGAACGGCCGGGCACCGAAGCACCGGCGGCGGCGGGCAATCTCGCCGATGAGGATATCGGACGCACCGACGACCCCGTGCGGATGTATCTGCGCGAGATGGGCAGCGTCGAGCTGTTGTCGCGTGAAGGCGAAATTGCCATCGCCAAACGGATCGAGGCAGGACGCGAAAAAATGATTGGCGCGCTGTGTGAGAGCCCGCTGACCATGCAGGCCATTACCCATTGGCATGATGCGCTTGTCGAAGGGCGGCTCTTGCTGCGCGACGTTATTGATCTCGACGCGACGTTCGCTGCGACACCGGAAGGCGCGAAGGCCGCCAACGCTGTTAATGCAGTAAACGGCGTGACAGCGGCCGGAACAGTGGTTGGCGGCGGTAAAGTCGAAGTCGCGAAAGTCGAAGTCGCGAAAGACGAAGAAGCCAAGGACGAAGAGCTCGAGGACGAAAACGAGGAGGATCAAAACGAAGACGACGATGATGAGGAGGAGGAAGAAGCGTCATTGTCGTTGGCGGCTATGGAGCAGGCGCTGAAGCCGGACATCCTCGAAAAGTTCGAAAAAATTTCATCGACCTATATCAAGCTGCACCGCGCTCAGGACAAGCGCATGGCGGCGCTGCAAAAAGGCGAAGCCGTATCCAAATCGACCGAGCGGACCTACGAACGGCACCGCAAGGAACTGCTTGAGAACATGGAAGAGGTGCGCCTCAACAACGCAAAGATCGAACAGCTTGTTCATCAGCTCTACGCCTACAGCAAGAAATTGACGGGTCTCGAAGGTCGCCTGATGCGTCTGTCAGTGAATTGCGGCGTTAAGCGCGAGGATTTTCTCAACCGGTATTTCGGTCATGAGCTCGATCCGCATTGGCTCAATGCCGTCGCCCGCGTGAAGGCGAAAGGCTGGAAAGAATTCGCCAAGAAGCATAAGGACGAGATCAAGGACCTGCGCGTCGAAGTCGTCAACATCGCGAACGAAGCGCGCATGCCGATGAGCGAGTTCCGCCGCATCGTGCAGACTGTCCAGCAGGGCGAGCGCGAAGCCGGCCGGGCCAAGAAGGAAATGGTCGAAGCCAATCTGCGCCTCGTTATTTCTATCGCCAAGAAATACACCAACCGCGGCTTGCAGTTCCTCGATCTGATTCAGGAAGGCAATATCGGCCTCATGAAGGCGGTCGATAAATTCGAATATCGTCGCGGCTATAAATTCTCGACCTACGCCACCTGGTGGATCCGCCAGGCGATCACCCGTTCGATCGCCGACCAGGCGCGCACGATCCGTATTCCCGTGCATATGATCGAGACGATCAACAAACTGGTCCGTACGTCGCGCCAGATGCTGCACGAAATCGGCCGCGAGCCGACGCCGGAAGAGCTGGCAGTGAAGCTCGGCATGCCGCTCGAGAAGGTCCGCAAGGTGCTCAAGATCGCCAAGGAGCCGATCAGCCTTGAGACACCGATCGGCGACGAGGAAGACAGCCATCTCGGCGATTTCATCGAAGACAAGAATGCGATACTGCCCTCCGATGCCGCGATTCAGGCTAATCTGCGCGAGACCACGACCCGCGTATTGGCCAGCCTGACGGCCCGTGAAGAACGTGTCCTGCGCATGCGCTTTGGTATCGGTATGAATACGGATCACACCTTGGAAGAAGTCGGTCAGCAATTCTCGGTCACCCGCGAACGCATCCGTCAGATCGAAGCCAAG
>JAJFJB010000007.1 GCA_021774435.1 Alphaproteobacteria bacterium | reverse complement strand
GCGGGCATGTCGACCTTGCCGCCGAGTTGCAACGTGATCTGCGCACCGACGCCGGCGTCGATCATTTGGGCAACGGATTCGGGGTCGCAGAAAGGGCCGGCGCATACGCTATCCAAGTCTTGGCGGAGGACCTCTTCCAATACGGCCATCACATCCTGGTTTCCGCCGGAACCGCAATTGTCGCCGTGGTCGACCAGTATGATGGGCCCATCGCCGAGCGCTTTGGCTTCCGAAATGGATTTGTCGATGGGCTCGACGGGAAACACAAACTCTTCGCGCCGTTCCCAGCCTTCATTCAGAATGTCGTAGAGCAATCGTTCGGCGCCGTCCTTGTCGCCATCCGCCACGACAATAGCGCTTAACCCGACATGCGGAATATCCGCCAGCGGAAAGCAACCAAAGATCGAGGCGTTCAAGACAGTACCGTTCGTCTCCGCGGCGATGGCTTTTGCGTACATGTCCTTCATCGGCTGCATGGATGGTGCGTGACGGTTCATGTGCGTCAGCACGGGCAGGGAGTGCCAGGCCATGACCGGATTGACTTCGCCGTTCAAGGCGCGGATCAGGGTTCGTCCTGCGCGGTCTCCGGTTTCGTACATGTCGATATGCGGATAGGTGCGGTATCCGGCAATCACCGTCGCGTTGTCGACAATCCTGGCCGATAGGTTGGTGTGAAAATCCAATGCGACTGCGATAGGAAGGTCAGGTGCAATGGCGCGAATTCGACTGAGCAGATCGCCTTCGCCGTCATCGTGCTCCTGCGTTACCATGGCACCGTGTAAGTCGAGAAACAGCGCGTCGCACCCTTCTTGCACCGCCGCGCAGATCGCGTCAGTACATAGATCGATGATTTCGCCGGGGGCGGGGGCACTGGGGTGCGCGTTGGCGGCGATCGGAAAGACCAACTCCGCGCCTTCCTCGGCGGCGATGTCGATATAGGCGGCAACGGGATTGTTGGTGTTGGCATAGACCCGAAAGGCCTCATCGCCACGCGCGGGACCATCGGTCGGTCCAATGCGTCCGAAATCGGATACGGGTGTCGGAATGGGCGAGAACGTATTGGTTTCGTGCCGCATCACAGCGATAACAAAGCGTCTTGTCATTTTGTACGTTCCTCGTTTGTTACGCATTCCGTTGAGGATTGTAATCTAGGTTGCCTCCGGACTGGGTTCAAACGTTCTGAAGAGAATTGTTCGACGATACTTACGGGAAATAGTATTAATCTATATTGTATTTTATTAGTCAATAATAAAAAAAGTAATATTTATACTATATAATATAAATTTTATTTTTATTATTTTTAGGAAAGATACTACATAAAATTATATTGATAAAGGTAATATAATACCTTTATATTTATTGATCTTGTTCAAGATTCATACTATGCAAGATAGGAGTTTTTAGCGCTCAAACATTCGACGTTACAGGGGAACGTCCATGCCAAAGAGTGAAAACTCGAGCCACGACCAGGCCGATATCCAAATGCAGCTGGACACTGCCGTGCAGTTTCACAACGCCGGTAGACTGCAAGAGGCTGCAGAAGTCTACGAAACTGTGCTCGATGTCTCGCCACAGAATGCGACGGCATTACACCTTCTAGGGGTGATTGCCTATCAGGTCGGGGATACAGAGCAAGCGCTCGTGCTCATCAAGGAGTCGGTATCCAATGAACCCACTTATGTAGAAGCACATTGTAATCTGGGCCTTGTTTATAAGGGGCTTGGCAAAATGGAAGATGCCGTTTCCTGTTACCGCCGCGCGATTGAGCTCAATCCGGGGCACGTACAAGCACATAACAATCTCGGGAATGTCTTTGAGGAGTGCGGTGAATTTGACGACGCGGCGCGCTGCTATCGTCAGGCTTTGGCGCTTGCGCCTACACATGTAAATGCGCTCAGCAATCTTGGTGTCGTGCTGACGAAGCTCGGTTTGCTGGACGATGCTATAGAATCGTGTCGGAAAGCGATTAAGGTTGCACCGGAGAATGCTGACGGGCACAGCAACCTCGGGCTCGCTTTGTTGGAGGCGGGGAAGATGGAGGAAGCGACCGATTGCTTTTGCCAATCGCTGGAAATTGATCCGGAAGATCCGGAAACGCACAACAATCTCGGCAACGCGCTCCGGGAATTGGAACGTTTGGACGAGGCGACAGCAAGCTATGAGCGGGCATTGGAACTGGCGCCCAATTTTGTCGACGCCCAGAATAATTTAGGCAACCTATATCAGGAATTGGAACGCTATGCGGATGCCGCATCGTGTTTTCGGGCGGTTCTTGCTGTCGATAGCGAAAATGTTGATGCGCACAACAATCTCGGGCTGGTTTTGTTGGATCAGAGGCGATTCGAGGATGCTGTATCCAGCTTCCAAAAAGCCATTGCCATCGATCCACGGTACGCCAGCGCACATAGCAATCTTGGCTTCGCATTGAATGTGCTTGGCGATTCAGAAAGTGCCCTTCGACATTTTGAGGAATATGTAAGACTTACCCGCGGCCTCGAATTGGACGAGCCGATCGGGAAAGATTTTGACAAGATTTCGAAGGCGAAAATCGACCACGACATCGAGCAATTCCGCTACCTTCAAAACATCACGGAAAAAACCGAATATTTTGCGGCGCTTGCGGAAGACTACGAGACTCTGCGAAACCAAATTGCATGGCCGCAGGGGGATGAATATATCGTTTCGCTTAGCGACTCTCAGCGCCAGGCCATTCAAAGCAGTTATAACCGGCCGGTGAACATTCAAAATGCCCCTAGGGTCGCTGGCACCGCACTGCGAAGAGACATCGATGCCGTGGGCATAACGCGTCAGTATTTTGATACTGGGCCCGGTATGACTTATTTCGATGACATCTTGGACCCGAATGCGCTGGAGTCGCTGCGCCGGTATTTGCTGGAAAGTACGATCTGGTACGACTTCCGGTATCGCGGCGGATATTTGGGCGCTTTCTTGAATGAAGGGTTGTGTTGCCCGCTTATCCTGCAAATTGCCGAGGAGTTCCGGCAGACGTTTCCGGGTATCTTCAAAGATCACAAGCTGCAGGAATGTTGGGCCTACAAATATGATAGCGAAATGAGGGGCATTGATGTTCACGCCGACGCCGCAGCTGTAAACGTCAATTTCTGGATCACGCCTGATTCCGCAAACTTGAACCCGGAAGGAGGAGGCCTTGTTGTCCACAAGGTTGAGGCGCCGCTGGATTGGCGGTTCAAGGCCTTCAATATGGACCAAATGCGGATCCGCAAGTTCCTGACCGAAAACGATTGCGGACAAATGAAGGTTCCCTACGTACAGAATCGTGTCGTTTTGTTTAACTCCGACCTGTTTCATGAAACGGACTTGATCGAATTCAAACCAGGCTACGAAAACCGGCGTATTAATGTGACGATGCTGTTTGGCCACCGGCAAGACGAGTAAGCGCGGCGTTTTTTCAAGGTCAGTTCTTGGTCGGCGTGAATTGCAGGTTTATACTGTCGGATAGATCAAATCTGAACCTCCGGCAGACGAAATCACCACAATATGAATTCCACGTTAGACCCGGTTACGCTTGCCGTCCTGAAGGGGCGGCTTGAACAAATTGCGGACGAGATGGACGCGACACTGTTCCGCAGCGCGTTCAACCCGATTATCGCAGAGGCGCACGACGCTTCTCATGGGCTCTACGATGCGACGACGGGGGAGACGCTGGTTCAGGGCAAGTCCGGTCTGCCAATCTTCGTCGGTGTCATGTCGTTTGCTGTGAAAGCTGTGATCGATAAAGTTGCACGGGACGGCGGCTTGCAGGACGGCGATGTCTATATTTTCAACGACCCCTACGATGGCGGAACTCACCTGTCCGATTTTAAATTGGTCCGCCCCTATTTTCGCGATGGCGCGGTCTTCTGTTATCTGGCTTCTGTCGGGCATTGGCATGATGTCGGTGGCAACGTGCCGGGGAACTATAACCCCGTGGCGACCGAGAGCTTTCAGGAAGGCATGCTGATTCCGCCGGTGAAGCTGTTCGAAGCGGGAAAGCTGCGGCAGGATATCGTCGATATCATGATGGCGAATTCCCGCTTGCCGGGAAGTCTCTATGGCGATTTGAATGGTCAGATCAATGCGCTCGACCTCGGTGGGCGTCGGCTTGATGCGCTTTTGGACGAATATGGTGACGGTACTGTTCTCTCGGCACTCGATGGTTTGCGGACTCGGGCGTCGCGTCTGATGGCGGCGAGCATTGCCGATTTGCCGGACGGCACTTATTCCTGCGACGATTGGCTCGACAATGACGGTATCGTCGACGAACCGTTGAAGATCGCGCTCGATCTAACGATCAGGGGCGATCGGATGACGCTTGATTTTTCCCGCAGCGCGAACGCCTGTGCCGGCCCCGTTAACATCGCACGCTCGACTGCCGTCGCGTCCTGCTATGTCGCGCTCAAGCACATCTTCGCCGACGTTCCGGCGAACGCGGGTGTTATGGAGCCGATCGAGATCATAATTCCGGAAGGGTCGCTGCTCGGTGTCGGTGCTCCGAAACCCGTCGGTGGTTATACGGAGACAATCCTGCGCGTGATCGATGTCATGTTCGGCGCGATGGCACAGGCTGCGCCGGATATGGTCAATGGTTGCGCCTACGGCACGATCAATGCCTTGTCGATGGCAGGTCACCGAAAGGATGGCCGGCGCTGGGTGCTCTTCAGTTTCTTTGGCGGCGGTCATGGCGGGCATCCCGAAGGTGACGGTCTCAATCACGGCAATGCCCCGATCTCAACGGCCACCATCCCGCCGCTTGAAATTCTGGAGTCGGCGTATCCCGTAATGTTTACGCAATGGGCGTTGCGCCCGGACAGCGGCGGAGCGGGAAGTCATCGTGGGGGGCTTGGTGCCGTCTATGAAATCGAATTATTGGAAGAGCAGGCGGATGTGTTTCTGTTTGGGGAGCGTGGCAAGTACCCACCCGCCGGTGTCTTGGGCGGCGGACATGGCGCGCTGAACAAATTCGCTTTCGAACAAGATGACGGGTTTCATGAGCCGCCACTTGTCTCCAAGGCGGGAAACATTTCCATTCGCAAAGGACAAAGGGTGCGCCTGGAGACGCCCGGCGGTGGCGGCTATGGTGCGGCGTGGGAGCGAGATCCGGCGTTGGTGGCGCGCGACGTTCGCCTCGAATTTGTAAGCTGGCAAAGAGCGGCCGATGATTATGGTGTCGTCATTGATGAGAGCGGCGGCGTGCGCGAGGAAGAGACCGACACGCTGCGTGCGGGAAATACATCGTGACGGTCGGTTCCCACTGGATCGTTGGCGTCGATGTCGGCGGTACCTTCACCGATGTGTTTTTTCTCGACTTGGAATCGGGCCGGTACGAAATCGCCAAGGCGCCTTCCGTGCCGTCCGATCAGTCACAAGGTTTCGCGGCGGGTATTATGCGGCAACTGGAAGATTTTGCGGATATTGCAACGATCGTTCACGGCACAACAGTCGGCACGAACGCGCTGTTGGAACGGGACGGCGCGCGAGCGGGCATCATTGCGACGAAAGGTTTTCGCGATACTTTGGAAATGCGCCGCCGGGACAGGCCGCGAACCTGGGGTCTGTGGGGTCAGTTCGAGCCTGTCGTGCCGCGGGATATGCGGCTGGAAGTCGATGAACGCACCTTGGCAGACGGCACTGTCCGGATGCCGGTGGATTTGGACGCGGTGAGGAAAGCGGCGATGACGCTGCGCGAAAAGGGGGCTGAAGCGATCTGCATTGCCTTCATCAACAGTTACGCCAATGACGCTAACGAGTGCGCCGCGCTGGACGCTGTTCGCGCTGTCTGGCCAAACGAGCATGTCGATGCGTCGTCCCAAATTCTGCCTGAGATTCGGGAATTCGAGCGCATTTCGACGGCGGCCCTGAACGCCTATCTTCGGCCTAAGGTAGGAAACTACCTGGAACGTCTTGAGACCTTGTTGAGCGATGGTGGTTTTGGCGGGCAGGTCCTGATCGTGCAATCGAATGGCGGATTGATGTCGCTTGATTACGCCAAACAGGTTCCGGTGCGAACCGCATTGTCGGGGCCAGCTGCCGGCGTGATCGCGGCAGAGCATATCGCAGACTCGGCAGGTATCGACAATGTCATTACCTGCGACATGGGCGGGACTAGTTTCGACGTTGCCTTGATCGCGGACGGTAGTAGTGCATTGGCGGCGCAAACGGAAATCGATTTCGGACTCATCGTCCGAACGCCGATGATCGAAATTACGACGATCGGGGCCGGTGGCGGTTCCATTGCGGCGGTAGATCGTGGTGGCCTGTTGCAGGTCGGGCCGGAGTCCGCGGGCTCGGATCCTGGTCCCGCCTGCTACGGACTCGGAAATAGGCGGCCGACCGTAACCGATGCTAATGTCGTGTTGGGACGGATCAATGCAGACAGGCCTATCGGCGGCGGTACCAAGGGCCTCGATATCGACCCGGCCAAAGCGGCGATCATGGCGGAAGTCGGCAATCCGCTTGGGCTCGACTTGATGGCCGCGGCGGACGCCATAATACGCGTTGCCAATGCGAGTATGGCAGGGGCTATTCGGTTGGTGTCCATTGAGCGGGGTCACGACCCGCGGAAGTTCTTCGCAATGCCGTTTGGCGGCGGTGGCGCTTTGCATGCTTGCGCGATGATCAATGAGGTCGGTCTGGCCGGTGCGATCGTTCCCCGGTTCCCGGGTATCAATAGTGCGCTGGGCTGTGCTATGGCGGATATGCGGCACGATTTCGTGCAAACGGTGAATGGCGTTCTTGGCGAAAGCGATCTCGATGCGCTCGCATCGCGGATGAACGCGCTCGCAAGAGAGGGCCGTGAAATGCTTGAAGCGACCCGCGTTGCGTTTGATGAAATCGGGTGCGTTTTTGCGTTCGATATGTGTTACCAGGGCCAAACCCATACCGTCGACGTTCCGCTTGGTGCGATGGCTCGCGACAACGTTGTCTTGGATGAAACCGGCATCCGTGCCGCTTATGAAGGCTGTTACCGGCAAACCTACGGCCGGCCGCTGGAAGGACTTTCGGAGAGAATATTAAACCTGCGGGTTTCGGTGATCGGGAAGCGGCCGCGGTTTGATTTATCAATCCTGGCGCCAAAAAATTCTGGCGGTGATTTTCAAACGGGAACGCGTGCTGTTTGGATCGAAACGGATTGGCAGGATACGCCGATCTACGAGCGCCTTGGTATGCCGGTGGGTACGGTTGTAGCGGGCCCGGCAATCCTGGAACAATCCGATGCAACCATATTCATTGAACCCGGTATGCGGGGCACGGTGGATTGTTTGGGAAACTTGCTGATCGAGTCAGCCCGAACCGAAGATGTCGCGTAAGGGCGCCTCTTTCGAGTCATCAAGAATAGCGTCAGCCAGCCTCTCCGCTTTCGAGGCACCGATTATCGGGGTGGTGTAGTACATAAATTTTAGCTGGGTCTCATCCGCACTGATGGGTCGGTCCGGGTCGCCGGGAATACTCGTGACGCTCACACTCGATTGCGCTCCTGCACAATCGACAGTCAGCGTTGCGCCGCGTGCTTCAGCGGCGGTTAAATCGGCGTCTGTTTCGAGTTCGATGAGCGCTTCCAGCCGCACGATTTCCGGATCGTTCATCGCTTCCGCTGTGTAGGTTGCGGGGCCGAGATCGCCGGCGACAAGGGCGCGGGCCAGACCGTGTGTCAAACTAAACTGCGCCTGGATCGCTGATTTTGGGGCTCGGTTGCCGCAATAGCGCTGTGCTTCGTCGTAGATTTTCAGAACGATTTTTGAAATCGATTCCGTGTCGGCGCCATGTTGCGTTCGCCAGGCCATCGCACATTCGGCGCCGTAATGGACGTGCCGTACGGCGGCATGCGGCTTTAAATAGCCCTCGAGTAAATAGTATTCGCCCGGTGGTGCCAACTTTGTGCCATCTTCGCTGCTGCGAAGTGCAATACGCAAATAGTCGTCCAAGGCGCCGGGTGGGGAGTCGACCGTTGAATTTGCGGAAATTCCCGCCAACAAGCCAAGCACGGCCCCGTGACCGGGATAGGTGTTACGCGCAGTTTTGCCCGATGCGACGGGGGAATACAGGCTGAAGGGAATCTGGCAGGCGACGGTCTCGATTGCCGTAACGCAGGTCTGCGCATCGCCACCCAACGCCCGGGCGGCGGCCGCGGCCGCACCAAGAGCGCCCCACGATCCGTCGACATGCATACCTGGGAGAATTCGCAAGGCTTCACCCATTCGGCCGCCGACTTCGTAGCCCGTTACGATCGCTCTGAGCAGCGCACCCAAATCTTGATTTTGCGCGAGACCGATGGCGAGCGCCGGCGGAATTGCGTGCAGTCCCGGCCGGCCGTGAGCTCGGGCGAGACCTTCACAGGCTTCGTCCCAGCAGGCGCCTGTTGCGATCAAAAAAGTAGCTGTGGACGTTGAAACAGGTGTCTCGAGCCCCGGGAGTAAAATCGATCCTTGATCCAACGCCGTATAGCGTTCGGCGATCTGTTGAACGGCTGGTTTGTCCTGGCCGGCGATATAGCAGCCGACGGTGTCGAGCAGAAGAAGGCGCGTTCGGTCTTCGACGTCTTGCGCTGCGATAGGGTCTTCGTCGAAAAGCCAGTTCAATAGGGCTTCAAGCGCATGGTTCATGCCGGCTCCAGCAACAGTTTGAGGCGCGCGCGCTGCGCATTCTGAATATGCGCGCGGGCTGCGGCTTCCGCCCCCGTCGCGTCGCGCGCTTGTATGGCCGTCGCCAACGCCGTGTGTTCGTCCAACGCGCTGTCCGCGCGACCGGCTACAGTCATCGTCGTACCGCGCATCAACGCCATGGAGTCACGCAATGCATTGGCCGTTTTGAGTAAATACCGGTTGTGGGCGGCGCGAAATAGAATCTGGTGAAATTGAACGTTGTGCGCCGCCAGTTGATCCGGGTGCGCCGCGATTTCAGCTTCGCGGTTCAACATTTCACACAGAATCGCAATTTCCGCTTCGGATGCGTGTCGAGCAGCGAGCGCGGCCGCAGTCCCTTCGAGGACTTCGCGCATCGCGTATAGTTCCATGATGGACTGGTGGTCGAGCTGCACCACGACCATACCGCGATGCGGTTCGAAAGTTAGGAACCCGTCCGCCTCCAGACGCCGAAGTGCTTCCCGGACCGGCGTGCGGCTGATTTCCAGCCGCTCGGCGACGTCTTTTTCCCGAACCCGTGAACCGGGCGACAGCGTGCCGTCGCGAATATCGGCGCGCAACCGCTCATAGGCATATTCGCCAAGCGAGGGATAGCTCTGCTTGACGGTATCCGCCGGCATATCAGCCCTCTTTCACGAGTGCTCCCGCGCTGTTACCCGCCAACCGGCCGAAGATAGCACCGGACATCAAGCCGGTGCCGCCGGGATAGTTGAAGCAGAAAACACCACCGACCAGCTCGCCCGCGGCATACAGGCCCGGAATCGGCACCAATTCGGTGTCGAGTACGTTGCCATTATCGTCGGTCCGCAGGCCGCCGAATGTAAACGTAATACCGCAGGTGATGGCATAGGCCTCGTAGGGCGGCTCGTCCAACACATTGGCCCAGTTCGTTTTGGGGACATCGAGCCCCGTGGTGCCGCGTCCGTCGAGAACGGCAGGGTTGAACTCTACCTCGGTCTGGACGGCAGCATTGTACTCTGTGACAGTCTTGAGGAACTGATCTGGGTCGACGCCTTCGAGTTTCGGGGCAAGCTCTTCCAACGTGTTGCCGGTTGCTTTCGTAACCCGCCGAATGCGGTACTCATCCCGCATCATGCCGGTCACCTTCTGGTCGAAGACCTGCCATGCCATCATACCGGGTTGGTTCATAATTTCGCGGCCATACTTGGCGTAGGTGTAGTTCCGGAAATCGGCACCTTCGTCGACGAAGCGTTTGCCCTCGGCATTGACCATGATGCCGAGCGGGTAGCTGTGTTTTTGAAAGTTGTCGCCGACGGTCAGGTCGCCGGTTTCCGGTGCGTTCAGATCCCAGCCGACTGCGTGGCAGCCCGACCAGTTGCCGTGCGGCATCGCGCCGATGTCGAGGGCCATCTGGATACCGCCGCCCGTGTTAAATCGCGTGCCCCGCACCTTGACCAACTCCCAGCCCGGACCGAGATAGCGGGTCCGCATCTCCGGATTGGCTTCGAACCCGCCGGATGCGAGCACGACGGCCTTGGCGTTGATCTCCCGTACCTTGCCTTTGTGCTTTACCTTGATGCCCGTCACCTTCTCGTCATCATAAACGAGCGAGAGGCCTCTCGTTTCGTACAGTATCTCAATACCCGCTTCTTTTGCCGCCTTGGTTTCCAGTTCGATGAGGCCTTCGCCACCGCCCCAGGTCTCGACGCAAAGGCCGCCCCAGAAGCGGTATTTGCCGTCGACCTTGAAAGCCTGCCGCCCATAGCTCGGCTGGAACTTGATGCCGCGGCTTTTCATCCACTGCACGGTTTCCAGACTTTTCGTGATCAACATTTCAGCCTTGTCCGGATCGGCGCGGAACTGGGTCAGGCGAAAAAGATCGTCATAGAACTGATCGCTGGTATAGGTGCCGAAGTCGGCGTTATCGATCTCTTCGTCCGTCAGGTCGAGGACGGTTTTCAGGTCCTGCAATCCGTCATGGGCGAAGCGGATTGCACCTGCCGTGTAGCGGCTGTTGCCACCGGCTTCATCGAGTGGCGCGGCTTCGATCATGACAACCTTGGCGCCATGTTCTTGCGCCGCGAGAGCGGCGGAGAAGGCCGCGTTGCCCGCGCCGAGGATGGCGACATCATAGTTTGAATCAGACATGGTTTCCTCCAGCTAACGACGGTGCCGAGCCATAGTCGGCATTATTGTGCACAATTGTATACAATGTTGCAGGTGATCAATTTCACGTCAAGCCCGGTCTGCTGGAGGAAGTGTGTTGGAGATGTTTGGAACCGTTGCCTGCGCTGCAAAATCGACAGGCAACGGTTCCGTAAATCGCCTCATATCCGCCCGAGCGTGAGATAGACGATTGCCAAGATGGCAAACCAGGACACCAGATAGACGGGTGTTCTCAGATAGGGAATGCCGGTGATGTAAACGACAGCATGGAGAATGCGGGCGAAGAAGAATACTGCTGCCCAGATGTTCGCCGCGGCCAACGTTCCATTCGTCAACAAGCTGGCTGCGACGACGACTGCGATGAAAGCGGGCATCGTTTCAACCATGTTGAGGTGGGATCGCTGCGCTCGAACGGCCCAGAGAGGCGGCTCCGGCGCTTCTTGCGGAAAAGTTCCCGTGTAGTTCTTCAGGAAGTCGCCGAGGCCCCAAACAAAAACCCTGGCCAAGATATAGGGGGTCCACAGGAGGACCGTCAAAGCACCGCTGAGCGCCAAATATTGATAGGTTTCAGTCATTATTTTTACTCTCTTTCAAAAGGCTTGTTGGTGTTTATCGGTCAGGTCAATTCACCGTTAAGCCGGCTTTCATCATGGGGTGATAGGCGCAGAAATACGGTCCGTTATGTCCCTCATGGACGACAATCTCCGCACTTTCGTTCGGTTTCAGTTCCCCCGTATCCCAATTGGAATTGAGGGCGGTCGCCGTGTGCGGAACGATGTCCAGGTTGATCCATTTGACACGATCTCCCTTGCGAACATTCAGCGCCGACGGAGAGAACCGGAATTCGGTAATCTCGATCGTGTGCAGGGTTGAAGGTTGTGCGCTTCTCGCGAGCTGCGCCGCGACTGCGCCGACGATGGCGACCGTACTGACGGTCGCCATGCCACTCAAAAACGTCCGGCGATCCATCGGAGCCGCCTCAGTTCAATTGCTTGACCATCATCTCCGCATGGTGCTCATGCACCTTGAAGATTTTCAGGCCGGCTTCGAATAGGGATTTAACTTCGGCATTTTCGATGTTCGGAATGAACGCCGTCTCGACGAGGCCGTTTACGGCTTTGTGATAGGCCAGTTCGTTTTCCGCGTAGCGTTTGTCGAACGCGGTGCCGCGCAATTGGCTCATCTCGTTGACGAGTGCCTCGGCACCGACGGTCAGTTTTTTGCTCAGGAAGTTGTCTTGCGGTTGAACGCCGAGTTTCTTGAGCAGGGCCAGCGCCTGGGTATTCACCGCATTGTGGTCGCGGATCATAGTCTTGGCGAACGCATGGATGTTCGGATTGCTGGAGATGGCGAGGGCAAGATGCGCATAGCGAATGTCGATGTTATCGGCAGTGTAGGCGACATGCGCGATTTGAAGGTCGTTGAGTTCCGCGGGAGATTCTGCTTTTGCGCCTGCCACGCCAATCACGAGAGACATGACGCCGGCAAGAACGAGTGTGTGGAAATTCATATTATTGTCTCCTTGTCAGAGTGGTTTCGGTCCATCGGCATAAACGAATGCGTCTTTGCCGATGTGCTGAACTGAGAAAATAGGGAGACTGTTTTGTATGATGAATGATCAATCATTCAGATAAATTGACTGATCGTTCAAACATGTTTCGTTTTTAGTGTCGGCCTCATACATTGTGAATACTCAATTGAGAGAGGGAGCTCATGGATTTACTCAGCGATATTCTGAATGTGATGCAACTTTCCGGAACGCTCTATTTCCGGACTTCTTTCACGGCGCCCTGGGGCTTGCAGGTGCCTCAATTTGAGAACGTTGCGCGTTTCCATTATGTGCACCGGGGCCGATGTTTCGCGCAGGTGAGCGGTCATGAAGAGCCCGTGGCCCTCGAACAGGGTGACCTTGTCATCATAACGCGCGGTGCGCCGCATATTTTGTCGGATCCGGTGGATGCGGATGTCGAAACGGTGGATCAGGTCGTGCAAGTTTCCGGATTTACGGGACGTGGCGCCTTGATTTATGGGCAAACAGGGACGGGGCACGAAACCCAGCTTATTTGCGGTCATTTTGCTTTTGACCCCGGGGCGCGGCATATCCTGCTCGATGCGCTGCCTGCTTATTTGCAAATAAAGGATTACGGAAAATCGACACCGGATTGGCTCGATGACACGCTTAAGATAATCGGCGGCGAAGCGGGCAATGATCGCCTGGGCAGCGATCTTATTGCCTTGAAGTTATCCGAAATCATATTTACGCAGGCGATCCGAAAATACTTATCGACAGACGGTCGTACGCGCGCCGGTCTTGCTGGCTTTTCGGACGCGCAGATCTGCCGGGCCTTGGAAGCGATCCATACCGAGCCGTCGAAATCGTGGACTGTTGAAGGTCTTGCGCGGATTGCCGGACTGTCCCGTACGTCCTTTTCCAACCGTTTCAGCGAACTTTTATCTCATACGCCGCTGAACTACCTGACGGCGTGGCGCATGCAGATAGCGCGGCGTCTCCTAATCGACAGCGAACTTCCCATTATCGAAGTTGCCGAGAAAAGCGGCTACGGATCAGAGGCGGCATTCGGGCGCGTGTTCAAACGCCATTTCGAAATGCCTCCGGCCAGTTACCGGCGGACGAAAACCGAGCCGCTCCCGCAAAGCGCCTAACGCTAATCCCGCTCTCGCAGCAATCGCGTGTAGGATTTCTTGTTGGCACCGTCGACAAGCAATGAAGCGCCGTTGACATAAGACGCGCGCTCCGAGGCTAGATAGAGGATCGTATCGGCGACCTGCCAGGCATCGCCCCACGGACCATCTTCACGCACGATCCGCTCCCGGCGCGCCATCGCTGCGTCCGCGTCGTAGCGATTGCCCGCGGATTCTCGTTCCCATTTTTCAAACCGTTCCTCCGTCACCACGACACCGGGTACGACGCAATTGACCCGTATATTGTGGGGCCGTAGTTCGTCGGCAAGATCGGCGGTAAACCGCAGTTCCGCCGCTTTTGCCGGACCGGTGCAGGTCGAACCGGGCGGCAGCGCTGTCTGGTATGCGGTACGCCCGGCGACATTGACGATAGCACCGCCGCCTTGCTCAATCATCATTGGTACGACGCGTTGCGACAGCCGGAACTGGGCGAAAAAATTTATCGCCATGCCATATTCAAGTTCCTCGTCGGTCACTTCCAGGAACGGTTTGTAGGTGCCCGTACCCGCATTGTTCACCAGAATATCGACCCTGCCGAACCGTTTCTTCAGCCATTCGGTCAACCGGTCGAGGTCACCGGCTTCTGCCACATCGACCGTCATCGTCTCGGGTGTGAGACCGGTTTCTTTGCCAATTGCCGCCGCCGCCTCGGCGAGGTCAGCCTCGCGGCGCGCAGCCATAACCACTTGCGCGCCCTCTGCAGCGAGGCGGTGTGCGGCGGCATAGCCGATGCCCTTGCTACCGCCGGTAACGACGGCGACTTTGCTTTTCAGATGGAGCTCCATCTAGGCCGCGCCGTCGTAAATGACCTCTTCCTGGTCAAGCGGCGCATAGAAATAGGATCCGGGCCGGAAGTCGTAGCCGAGATCGCCCAAGAGACGGCGCTGGCGCGGCGTACAACGGTCGGCAACCTCGGAAACCGAGCCGAAATCATACCAACGAATGAACATCTGACAATAATTGTAAAGGAGGGTCTTGCGCGCCCGGTTCGAGTGGTTTGGTGCCGGACCATGCCATAATGCATGGCTGAAGAGGTAGGCGTCGCCCGCCTTACCGGTGAGTTGCACGGCGCCAGGCGTGTGCGGGGTAAGCTGCGCATTATCCTCGGGAAAGGGGCGCAAGTGACTGCCGGGGAATACAGTGAAGTTGCCGCTATTCTCGTTATTCACGTCATTCAGCAGATACATCACTTTCATTGCCAGCGGTCGGCTGGTCTCCGTAACGCGGATGCGGCGGAGCGCCTCGCCGCCATCGGTGTGCGTGTAACCGGGAAAGGTCTCCGTCGCCGCGCGCACGATCGCCTGCGACATGCTGAACACGATCCAGGGTCCCATGATGTCGACGATCAAGTCGAAGACGTTGGGTCGGTCGATCAGCTTGATGAATTCGTCTCCATAGGTGAGCAGGTCCCGCCGATCCATGAATCCTTCCGGATCGAGGTCGTCCGCATGATCGAGCCATTTGTAATGGCCACGTTGCAACTCGTCCGGACGCGGTTCATAGCCAGGCAACCCACGGACTTCATCGAGCTTCTTGCTGAAAAAGTCGACTTCGCTCGGGCTTAATGCGCCTTCGAGCTGGATGTAGCCATCCGTTGCCCATTTGATGTGCTGTTCTTCGGTGAGTTTCTGCACGGTCGATTGTCCTTGTGCCTATTTCACTGTTCAGTCGAGGATTCATATATGGGCGCCTCCCCTGGTGCCGGCGTTGCGCCAAACCCGCCCTTCTTCAAGACTGCCTCGCGTCCACCATGTTTCTCGATGAGGGATCGCTGGCTTGCCTTGGCGCTGGCGTCGACGGCATCTGGGTCGAGTATGCCGCGAAGCGCGTTTTGGAACTTAGCGATCCGGTTGGCATGGGCGGGATCCTGTCCGAGGTCGTGCATTTCCTCCGGGTCGGCCGCAAGGTCGAAAAGTTCCGGTGGCATGCCGGCATAATGGACATATTTCCACATGCCTTGCCGCAACATAAAGGCGCCGGTTGGGGCGCCGACAGCGTGATATTGGCTCAGCACGATGCGTTCATCGTCATCGGGCGAGGTGGCGATGTTCAATAGAGACTCGCCGGATCGATCGTCCTCGTCCGCCACCGCCCCGACCCCTTGTAGAATGGTCTGATGGAAATCGACATGGCTTATCGGTGTAGCGCAAACTTTGCCCTGGGGAATGTCTGGCCCTGCCATTACGGTCGGAATTCCGGCTGACTCTTCATACTGGTTCGATTTGCCCCACATACCGCGCGCGCCGAGGTTATCACCATGGTCGCTGGTGTAAATCACGCGTGTGTCTTCGGAAAGTCCGACCGCATCGAGTGTCGCAAGAACCTTGCCGATATTATCGTCCAGGAAGCTGCACATGCCGTAATAGGAGGCGATGGCGATCTTTCGCGTTTCGTCCGTGAAGTAATCGTCATAAACCTGACAACCGGCCAGTTCCTCGGCCCAGGGATGGCGTACATAGCCGTCGCGTGACAGGCCCTTCGGTAGCGGGATCGCCTCGACCGGATACATCTCATAGAATTCCGGCGGCGCGATGAGTGGGAAATGCGGGCACACGAAGGAGACGAAAAGCGCCCAGGGACGGTCGGTATATTTTGGCGCCTCGTTTTCGAGCCACTCGACGGTGTGACGGACGATGTCACGGTCGTAGTCGAGATATGTCGAGTTGCCGGGGCCGATTTTCTCGGAAAGGGCACGGCATTTAAGACGAACATGCAACGGTTCGCGGATACATCCTGAAATGTCACCGATGCCGTCGACGACGTGCATCGGAACAATCTGTTCGTCCCAACCCGTCGGCAAATCTTCGCTGCGATAATGCAGTTTGCCTATCGATACGACACGGTTCCCGGAATTCTGTAGCTGATGTCCCCAGCCTTTAACGCGGCCGTCATAAGGGTGCCCGTTATCCCAGTAATCATCCATTTCATGGACATGGCGGCCGGTCGCGAAGCTGGCGCGGGCCGGTATGCAAATCGGAGAATTGGTATATGCCGCATTAAACCGGACACCCCTGGCCGCCAGCCTGTCGATATTCGGTGTCTTAACCAATGGGTGACCATAACAGCCTAATGTCTTCGGGTTATGCTCGTCAGACATGACGATCAGCATGTTCGTTTCGCGCATATGCAGTGCCTTTATCGTATGAAGCTGCAGTTTGCCATGACTGGCACACACAGGTTAGCCGTCGCTACGGAAGAGGTCCAATCCATCAGGAACGCCGTATGTATGGTGAGGCAAATTGCCCCTTGATTATTCAAACGTTTGACCAAATATAACGAAAATCGGAAGAAATCGAGGATAAGTTACGTGAATTCTGATGTGTCAATGCTGGACGGTGCCACTGAGTCACCTTCGCAAGAAGGTCGGAACGAAGCCGTAGGTCGTTCTCGCGGCCGTCCGGGCGGTGACGACAGCCGCGCCCGTATCCTGGCGAGCGCGGGGAAGCTGTTTGCAGCGCGCGGTTTTAGCGGTGTGTCCATGCGTGAGCTGGCGCGGGCCGCGAAGGTAAATCTGGGCGCGATCAACTATCACTTCGGCGGTAAAAACAAGCTCTACCACGAAACTGTTGTGCAACTGATCGAAGACATCGGACCGGTTTTCGGGCCCTTCATTTGTCAGTTGAAAGAAGATGTATTCCAAGCCGCTGGGGACAGGGATGCCCTCTCACGCTGCACGGTGACGTTCATGAAAGAGATGTTTTCCACCGTATTGGGCAACCGGTCCATTCGCTGGCAAATGGCATTCCTGTTGCGCGAGTTTCATCAACCATCCCGAGAATTCCCGATGATTTTGGAGGAACGGATTAACCCGATGCACGACGCGGTGGGTGCCTTGCTTTCGGCTGTCTTGGATTTGAATCCTAGCAGCCAGATTGTTCGGCTGAGGTCTCAGGCTTTTATTGGCCAGATTATGTCGTTCGGCGCCTGCCGCACTGTTGTTTGTGCGCGGCTCGACTGGGATGACTACTCAAAAGACAGTATCGATGTCATCGCAGCAACGATCATTCCGGCAACGCTCGCGTCCCTGGGATTGCCGCCGGCCGCACTTTCGGAAGAGGAACTGCAAAAATAATGCGCCTTTTTCTCAAGATTGTACTTCCACTGCTGATTGTCGTCGCGGCGTCGTTCGGTGCCTACGCGCTCGTAAAAACCAGACCTGAACCGGAACGGCGGGCGGCGCTGGAAAAAACGTGGGTCGTGGAAACGAAAATTGCGGAAATTGGGGTAGAACGTCCCGACATGACGCTGTTTGGTGAGGTCGTAGCCGGACGCAAAGTTGATCTGCGGCCGCTTGTTGCAGGCCGGATCGTAGACGTTGGTTCGCAATTTCTTGAAGGGGGGGTGGTTGGCAAGGGGGCGTTGCTGGTCGCGATCGACCCCTTCGACTACGAAGCCGACGTCGCCGAGAGGAAGGCGGAACGTGATGAGGCCCGGGCACGGCTTCGAGAAATTCGCGCGGAGGTCTATGGCGTCCAAGCCTTGCTGAAACATGATAAGAAACAAATCGAAATCCGGCGGCGGGACGTTGCGCGGCGAGAGAAGCTCCGTGGTAGTGGTGCTTCCTCAGTGAAGGCGCTTGATGACGCGCATCTTGCCCTCATTGATAATGAGCAAAGGCTTGTCGATCGCGAGCGTGCCGTCTCGACATGGAGTTCGAAAATTGCGCAACAAGAGGCCACAATCGCGCGGCTTACCGTGGCTCTGAAGCGCGCCGAGCGCGATTTGGAGGAAACGAAACTCGTCGCACCGTTCAATGGTTTCCTGCTCAATGTTGAGGCGGAAGTTGGAAAGCGGATCGGTACCGGGGATCGGGTCGCTAATCTTATCGACGCGGGACGTCTGGAAGTCCGCTTCCATGTCAGCAATGCAAAATTCGCTCAGCTTCGATCCGGAAAGGGATATGTCGGCCGTGTTGCCCGCGTTTACTGGCAAGGCGAAAAATTGGCGAAGCCGTACGAAGCGGTACTTGAGCGGGAGGGCAGCGAGATTGAAACCGCGAGCGGCGGTGTCAATCTATACGCGCGGTTAAAGGGGCTCGGACCGGAGACGACATTGCGGCCGGGCGCATTCGTGCGGCTTGAAGTGGCTGGTCAGATTTATAGTGATGTCGTCCGGTTACCCGAAACATCCTTATACGAAGGCGATACGATCTATATCGTATCCGATGGGCGTTTAGTCAGCCGCAAGACCAGGGTCATGGCGCGGCTGGGTACGGAAATTCTGGTGCAAGGCGGTCTTAACGGTGGCGAACAAGTTTTAACGACGCGGCTCGCTGAAGTGGGTGCCGGTGTGCGAGTAACCCTTCCATGAGCGAAAATGCCGACAGCACAAATTTCTCACTAATCCGGCTCTTCGCAAGTCATCGGACCGCGGCGAATTTGTTAATGCTGTCGATGATATTGGTGGGGCTTTTCGCGCTTCGCCAAATCAATACGCAGTTCTTTCCCGATTTTGGTCTCGACATCATCAGTATCTCGGTCGAATGGCGAGGTGCTAGTGCGGAAGATATAGACTCGAACATTATCCAGGCACTCGACCCTGAAGTCCGTTTTTTAGACGGCGTTCGCCGCGTGCAATCGTCATCGGTCGAAGGCCGGGGCCAAATCGTCGTTGAATTCAATGCCGGGTCAGACATGCAGTCGGCGCTTTCCAATATAGAAACGGCCGTGGGTCAGGTGACGACGCTGCCAGAGGACAGCGAGACGCCCGAGATACGCAGACTGGTCCGCTACGACACGATATCGCGTATTGTCCTGTCGGGGCCGTACCCTGAATCCTCGCTGAAGGAGATTGCAAAACGTCTAAGAGATGATCTCCTCAATAGCGGCAGCGACAAGGTCGATTTGTTCGGGGCGCGAGACGAGGAAATTTGGGTTGAAGTCGCACCGGAGGCGTTGCGCGAATTCGATCTCACTTTGGGCGATATTGCGGCGCGAATTGAGGAGACGTCGCAAGACCTGCCGTCCGGTGACACAACCGGGTCGGCGGAGCGGCAAATTCGAAGTTTAGGTCTGAGGAAAGACGCGCTTAGTCTCGGTCGAATTGAAGTTCGCGCGCTAGAGAATGGTGAGAAGTTACGACTGAACGACATCGCGATGGTCTCCGAACGTTTTGAGGACGGTGGTCAGTCGGCTCGACGCTTCGGTCAAACGGCGGTCGAACTGCATGTTCGCCGCGCCGTCAATGCCGACGCGCTTAAGGTTGCGAAACAGGTCGATGCGTACCTCGAACGCATCAGGCCGGAACTGCCGCCGAACCTTCGTCTTGAGCGCTACGACGTGCAATCCGATTTGATCAAGGGCCGCATCGACTTGCTCCTGGTGAATGGCGGTGGTGGATTGATCTTGGTCCTGTTGATCCTCTTCGTCTTCCTGAATACACCCACGGCGTTTTGGGTCGCGATGGGCATTCCGACGTCCTTGATGGCAACCATGATCGTGATGGAACTGAGCGGCCAATCGATCAACATGGTGAGCCTGTTTGGTCTGATCATGGCGCTGGGCATCATCGTCGATGATGCGATCGTCGTCGGTGAGCATGCAGCCTTTCGCGCCCGCAACGGGGAGGCGCCCCTCGACGCTGCGGTGAATGGGGCCAGGCGTATGGCTGCGCCGGTATTCAGTTCCTCTCTCACGACGATAGCGGCGTTCATTCCTTTGTTGGTGATCTCCGACATCATCGGACAGATTATTCGATCTATTCCTCTGGTCATTATCGCCGTTATCATCGCCAGCCTGGTCGAGTGCTTTTTTGTATTGCCCGGCCATATGCGCGGTGCCTTATCCTGGAATGCTGGTCGGCGGTCTCGTCCCCGGGTGTGGTTCAACAGCAAGTTCGATGCGTTCCGAGACGGCCCGTTCAATTCGCTGGTACATCTGGCCTTGCGCTGGCGGTATGCGACATTGGCGGTCGCGATTGGGGGGCTGATCGGATTTGTATTCTTTCCGTCGCCGGAAGCCGACCGGATATACGCGAATGTTCAATTCACCGCGGGATCGCCGCGCGAACGCACGGTTGCGATGCTTGAAGAGTTGGAGCGCAGCCTGACCGTTGCGGAGCAGGAACTAACCGACGGTCAGGGCGGCTTGATCCGAATGGCGTTGTCGAAGGTGGGTGCCTCCGTTGGACAACAGACACCACTGCCAGGCTCAGGTGATCATATCGGCGGGCTCGCCGTTGAAATGACTCCATCTGACGAGCGGGATATTCGCACGGACGCGCTTGTCACCGCGTGGCGCAAGCATGTTCGGTTGCAGGCCGGCACTGAGTTCCTGACCATTCGCCAGGCCCGCGGGGGGCCGCCAGGTCGTGAAGTGGACATCCGCCTGGCGGGTGAAGAGCTTGACGCGCTAAAGACGGCGGCAAAGAAAATCCGCTTATTGTTGGCCGAGTATCCCGGCGTAACGGGTGTCGAAGACAATTTGCCCTATGGCAAGCGGGAAACCATCCTGGAAGTAACGCCGACCGGCCGCGCGCTCGGATTCAACACGCAAAGCGTCGGCCGTCAGGTGCGTAACGCGTTTGAAGGCGCAATTGCGAAACGGTTCTCTCGCGATGACGAAGAAGTAACGGTTCGTGTTCGCTTTCCACGGGATGGCGCCGATACGGCAAGTTTGGATGGCCTTTATCTGCGCGGGCCGGGCGGCGCCGAAGTCCAATTAGATGAAATCGTTTCTGCGACAGAAAAGAGTGGATTCTCCAGAATTCGACGTGAAGATGGTGTCAGGCAAGTCGCTATTACCGCGGATACGACGGCAGGCGTGACGACGACGGATAAGGTTATCGAAGCCTTGAACCGGGACGGCGTCCAAGAGATCGCGACGCAGTACGGCTTGAAGCTGAGCTACGCAGGAAAAGCGGAAGAACAGGCGCGCACAATCGCCGATATGCGGGCTGGCGCAATGCTTGGTCTTGCCGGGATCTACATCATTCTGGCCTGGGTCTTCTCAAGCTATTTTCGCCCGATTGCCGTCATGGCGATCATTCCTTTGGGCTTCGTTGGGGCGGCGCTCGGTCATTGGTTGCTCGGATATGATCTGACGATTCTGAGCATCATGGCACTCGTTGGACTGTCCGGCATCGTGATCAACGACTCGATTATCCTTGTCAGCACTATCGACGAAAGATTGGCTCGAGGCGAGCCGATGGACGGTGCAATCGCCGATGGGGCACGGGACAGATTGCGCGCTGTAATTCTAACCTCAGCAACAACGATGGGCGGGCTGACACCTTTGATGTTTGAACGCAGCTTGCAGGCTCAGTTCCTAATTCCCATGGCGATTACCATGGTCTTCGGATTGATGATCACGACGTTTTTGGTTTTGCTGGTCGTCCCCGCCCTGATCCGCGTGCAGCATGACTTTGGTTCCATCTTCGCGGGGTTAAAGAGGATGTGGGGCGCACCTGCTGCTGCTGAGTAGCGCGCTAATCGACGAATTCCGGTCGTTGGCTCAATCGCACGACCGGGGAATTCAAGATGATCGCTGCTTGGATCAAAAACGCGGCCGCTACCACGAACAGGCTTATTTCCATGCCATAATAGCTGCCGACAGCTGCACCGGTCGCGGCTCCGATGGGCCTGGCGCCGTATGCCAAAATGTTGATGGCTGAAACGCGTCCAAGCAAGATTTGCGGCGTTACCGACTGCCGGAGTGTTGTCGTACTGATGACCCAGATGATGGGGCCGACGCCCAGCAGAAAAAAGCTCGTCGCGGCGATGAATATAGAGGGTATCCAGATCGTCGTTATCATGACGGACGCGGCAATGACGCCCGCAATCGGACCGAGCGCGATTACCATGCCGAAGGGAAGAAGGCCGATAATGCGCGCGGCGAATACGGCCCCAAAGATCATGCCGATACCATACGTTGCGAGCGTCCAGCCTATCTCCGGCGCCGACAAATTGAGCGTGGTGGCCGCGTAGG